>CAZIIS010000138.1:0-7447 GCA_964539295.1 uncultured Fimbriimonadaceae bacterium
CACGGGCGCGATCGGCGACCTGGGCGCCTTCAGCTTCCAGGAGTCGAAGAACGTTTCTAGCGGCGAGGGCGGCATCGTGCTCACCGACGACGAGGACCTCGCCGACGCCTGCCGCAGCTACACCAACTGCGGGCGCGGCAAAGGCCAACCGTGGTACCAGCACTTCGTGCTGGGCGGCAACCTGCGCATGACTGAGTTCCAGGCGGCTATCCTGCTCGGGCAGATGTCGCGGCTGGAGGAACAGACGATGCGCCGCCAGGCGAACGCCGAACGGCTGACCGCGATGCTCCGGCAGATCCCCGGCGTAATCACGCTGAAGGACGAGCCGCGCATGACGCGGCGCGCCTACCACTTCCTGCCGATCCGGGTGGACTGCAACCGGCTGGGCGTGAAGAAGGACGCGTTCCTCGAAGCTCTGCAGGCCGAGGGGGTGATGGCGGTACCGGGCTACCCGCAGCCGCTCTACCGCAACCCGCTCTTCCTTCGGAAGGGCGACGGCCCCGAGTATTGCCCGGTGTCGTGCCCGTTCTACGGGCGGTCGATGGACTACTCGCAGGTCAGTTGCCCGGTGTGCGAGAAGGTGATCGAGGACCAGATCTGGATTTGGCAGACGTTGCTCTTGGCCGAGCCGGAGGTGATGGAAGAGGTCGCCGAGGCCGTGCGCAAGGTGGCGAGCCACCCCGAAGAGCTCAGAGGAAGCGAGGATGCTGAAGGCGGCGGCTGGTAGCGTCGATCTGAAGGCGCGGCCGGGGCAGTGGCTGACCGGTTTCGGGGGGCGCATCGCGCCCTCCGACGGGCGCCTCGACGCGATCGAGGCGCGGGCGCTGGTGCTGAGCGACGGGACGCCCTTGGCGATCGTGTCGTGCGACCTGCTGGGATTCGACTTCCCGGACGTGGAGGATGTTCGGGCGCGGGTCCAGGCGTCCGGCGCCATGCCGGGGGCGCGGGTGCTGCTTGCCTGTACCCACACGCACTCCGGGCCAACGTCGCTCAACATGCGGGGCGACATGGGCCACCTCGACCACATGTGGCTGGAGGAGGCCAAGGCGCGCGTCGCCGACCTGGTGATCCGCTTGGCGGCCGAGGTCGCTCCGTGCCGCCTGAAGTGGGCGCAAGCGCAGGTACAGGGCATCGGTTTCAACCGCGAGGAGAACGGCGGACCGCTGGACGAGACGCTGACGGCGCTGCAGGTCGAAGGGTTGGACGGAACGCCGATCGCCACGGCGGCGCACTACGCGACGCACGCCGTGGTGATGGGGATGTCCAGCCTGAAGCTCTCCGGCGACTTCCCGGGCGCGGTGGCGCGCTCGTTGTCGGAGAGGGCCGGAGGCCAAGGGCTCTACCTGCAGGGCGCGTGCGGCGACGTGGACCCGAAGGTCTACGCCGACCGCGGCTGGGGGAAGGGCACATACGACGATGTGAAGGCGTACGGCGCTCGGCTGGCCGACGCGTCCGGAGAAGCGCTTCGGGCGGCCGAGTGGGAGGCCGACCCCGAGCTTCGGTTCGGTTCGGCCGTTCGGCCGATTCCGCTCATGCCGGCGCCGACGCCGGAGGAGGCGGAGGCCTTCGTGGCGCAATACGCGGCCGAGCGCGACAACGCGAAGGACGCGATGGAGCGAAGCCTGGCCGGCGCGATGCTTGAGTGGGCGGTGGAACTGAAGGCCGCGGTGGACCGGGGGGAGGTCATGACCGAGGCGCCCTCGGAGGTGTGGGCGGCGCGCATCGGCTCGGTCCGGATCGTGGCGCTGCCTTTCGAGTTGTACACGGCGGTCGGGCTGGGCATCCAGCGCGGGCTCGGCGATGGGCCGGCGCTGGTGATGGGCTACTCGAACGGGCTCTGGGGTTACCTGCCGACGGACGCGTCGCGCAAGGGCGGCGGCTACGGCCCTGCCGGCTCGAATCGCTGGTTCCCGCGGCTGCTGACCGGCGTGGGGCTGGGTGGCGACGCGGCGGCGGTCGCCGCCGGCATCGAGGTTGGCCGAACGGTCTAGAGCGGTTCGGGCGCGTAAAGGCAGGGGTCGCAGACACCGACAATTCCGTATGGCGGAGGGCGCGCGGGGCACGCGGACCGACGCCGATGGAACGCCATGCCTGCTGGACGAAAGAGACTCGGGGACCTGCTGGTCGACAACCGTCTGATCACGCGCGATCAACTGGATCAGGCGTTGGCGATGCAGCAGGAGCGCCCGGACCCCTTGAGCCAGATCCTGGTGCGGACCGGGGCCATCAAGGAGAACCTGCTGCTGCAGGCGATGGCGGCGCAGATCGGCGTGGCGCCGTGGCGGCTTGAGGAGGACCAACCCTCGCCAGAGGCGCTTTCCAAGGTGCCGGGGGAGATCTGCCGCAAGTACCAGGTGCTCCCGCTCCGGGTGCGCTCCGACCTGCTGCTGCTGGCGATGCGCAACCCCGAGGACCTCGATGCGATCGACATCGTTCGCAACCTCACCAAGATGCGCATCGAGCCGGTCTTGGCGGACGAATCCCGCCTGGCGTCGGCCATCGATAGCTGCTACTCCGCCGACGGCGCGCCCGTCAAAGCCGCAGTCGACGCGCTCGTCGTGAAGGCGATGAAGGACGTGGACGGCAAGGTCGCCGATGCCCAGCGGACGCAGAGGGCCGTGCTGACCGAGGAGGAGACGCGGCCGGTCGTCGGCCTGGTGAACCAGATCGTTAGCGACGCCATCCGCTCGCAGGCGAGCGACATCCACCTCGAACCGTTCTTCGACCACCTGGAGGTGCGGTACCGGCTGGACGGCCAGTTGGTGAAGGTGCGCGAGATCCCGCAGGCGCTGATCCCGATGCTCACCACGCGCATCAAGATCATGGCCGACCTCGACATCGTGGAGTACCGGCTGCCGCAGGACGGGCGCATTACGGCGCAGATCGACAAGCGCACCGTCGACCTTCGCGTGAACGTCATCCCGAACTACCACGGTCAGCGGATCGTGCTGCGAATCCTGGACCGGGCGTCGTCGCTGCGGAAGCTGGACGAACTGGGCTTCGCGCCGACGAACCTGGCGCTCTTCCGGGCGATGGTGGAGAAGCCCTATGGCATGGTGCTGGTGACCGGCCCAACCGGCAGTGGCAAGACCACCACGCTCTACGGCGCGCTCTCCGAGCTCAAGAACGTCGCCAATAACATCATGACCTGCGAGGACCCGGTGGAGTACGAGATACCGGGGATCAGCCAGTCGCAGGTGAACGAGAAGGTGGGTTTGAGCTTCGCCGCGCTGCTCCGCGCGGCGCTGCGCCAGGACCCGGACATCATCCTGGTGGGCGAGATACGCGACCGGGAGACCGCGGAGACCGCCATTCGGGCCTCGCTCACGGGCCACCTCGTTTTGAGCACGCTGCACACCAACGACGCGCCCAGCGCCATCCCGAGGCTTCTGGATATGGGCGTGGACCCGTACCTGCTGAGCACCTGTCTGGTAGGGGTGACGGCGCAGCGGCTGGTGCGGCGGCTCTGCCCACACTGCCGCGTGGAGGACGCGGACCCGCAGGTGCGGTCCTTCATCGGCGACGCGCTGGGCTCGGACAACGCGCCGATGGTGTTCACCTCCAAGGGGTGCAACCGGTGCATGAAGACCGGGTTCAAGGGGCGCATGGCCGTCCACGAGGTGATGCCGGTTAGCGGGGGAGTGGTGTCGGCGATCGCCTCGCACAGCCCGGTGGACGCCATACGCCAAGCGGGGGCGGAGTACGGCTACCAGCCGCTGCAGGTGGACGCCATGCGGCGCGTGCTGGACGGCTCGACCTCGATGGAGGAGGTACGGCGCGTGGTCTTCTTCGAGACGTGGAAACGGTTGGCCGAAGGGCAGGCCTCGCCCGCCCTCCGGCTGGCATCCTAGCGGGCGTACCCGTTCGCCTGCGCGCCGCTTTTGTCGACCAGGGGGCCGAGGAAGCGCGCCGTGTATTCGCCCACCTGCACGCGCTGCGTCACAGTGATCCCAACCGAGGGCAGCGGTCCCGGCTTCATCTGCTCGGGCAACAACTGGATGTAAAAGCCCGCTTTGCCGGGAGCGGACGCTCCGGGGGACACCGTTGCCCCGTCGCTCGGCGCCACCCGGCACAGCAGTTCGACGGGCTTGCCCGTCGAACGGCACAGGGGCGACTTGGGAAGCATGACGATGGCCTCGGAGGGGTTCACGTCCAAACGGACCTCTGCATAGGCGCCGTGACCGTTCGGCTGAACCATCAGTTCGGGGATTGCGAGGGTCAAGCGCACCCCGCTCCTCGTAACCGCTTCAAATGGCTTGCCGCTGGGGACGATCTCCAGTCGCGGCTTGTTCGCCGGCAGGAGGTTCGGGTTGGGTTTGGCCCACCCGAGCTTCAGGCCGGAAACCCTGACCTCCTCCTTGTGGACCCGGTACTCGGTGAGTTTGGCCAGGAACTCGACCTTCTCCATGCCCTGGGCGAATGAAACGACGGGCTGGTAGCCCAGGCCCTGCATGTTGACCGAACCCGTTCCGCACGTCCAGCTTGTGGAAAGCTCGTTCGACCACGTAGTACGGCCCAGCCGTGGCCAGAAAACGTACTCCTTGTTCGGTTGGGGCTTCCCCTCAAAGCGAATCTGCATGTCGATCGCGGGCGAAGGCGAGTAGTTGCAGGCGGCGCGCACCGGCGAGACGCTCATGGTGAACGGCCCGAGCTTGTTGGTCAGGACCGTGGGTTCGCCGTCGGCGATGCAGCGCCTGGGCTTTGGCAGCGGTTGCAGCTTCCAATGGCCGAGCTCCCGGTCGTTCTTGAAGATGGCGATGGTCGAGTGCTCAAACTGCGGGCCGTAGCCGTATGGAATGCGAGCGAGAACAAAGGCCTCCTTGCCTTCCTTGACGCCTTGGGTGGGGGCGTTCAGCGAGAGCGGCAACGCCTCCTGTTCGCCTGTGCTGGCCGTGAGCACCACCCTGTGGTGGAAGAGGTCCATGCTGGAGGTCCCGTCGGGGGCCTTCCACACGACAGTGCAGGCCGGGTCTGCCAGGCCGGGCAGCGCGCTCGACGCCCCCTGGCCGTTGGGAAGGCTAGACAGTTCTCCATGTACGGCCTTCAGCAGAGTGAAGCTGCCTTGCTTGTCCTTCGTTGAGGCGGGCAACTGGTGCGGCGGCGGTTTGGCGCCGAATCGCGCGGCGTCCCGCGGCGGCGAAGGGAACCCGCGCTGCGGCACGGGAGTTTGCGGCGCCGCGACCGCGCCGGGAGCCACTGGCTCGGGGCGCGGTGAAACAAGCCGTTGCCCTGGATTCGGGGCGTCGGCGCGCTGCGACGTCAGCCAGATGGCCGCGACGACAAGGATTACGACGCCGGCCAACCCGGCGGCGAGCGCCTGCACGTGCTTCATAGTGCCTGAAAGCTATACCCTAGAACTCGCGCTAAGTTGAAAGGTATGTGCTATGTTACATCGCCAACTTGCTCGAAGTACGTCGGCTCCGGGCTCGCCGACGCAGCGCGGGCTTCTTGCGGGGTATGGGGGTGGCCGAAGGGCGGGCCTGGCCGGCCCTTCGGCTGGCGCCTCAGTGGGACTTCGCGGGCGACGGCGCTGCGTCGCGCAGGGGGCCAAGGAAGCGCGCGTCGGAAAAGCCAACCGCTACCTTCTGCTTGACCGTCAACGGGATCGCGGGCAACGGCCCCAGCCGTATCTGCTCACGTGACAGTTTGACGATGATATCCACATTGTCCGGATAGGTCGTACAAACGGACACCGGTTGCTTGCCGCCCTGCTTGGGCCGAAAAGTGAGTCGGACCGGTCTGCTGGTGGAACGGCACAGCGGCGACTTCGGCAGGTGGACGTCTTGAAAACCTTGGATAGCGCGAAAATGCAGCCGCAGTTCCCCCCCGTCGTCGCCGGGCGAGATCGACGACTCGGCGCTGACAAGAGCCAGTCGGACGCCGCTTGGCGTTTCGACCTCGAACGGTTCGTGGTACGCGACGACCTCCAGCCGGGGCTTCTGCGCGGAAGCGGCTGTGACCTGCCGGAGCCCCAATCCGCTGACCTTGACCTCCTCCGTCAGAACTCGGTACTCGACAAGCCGAAGGAAAAGCTCGACCTTCTCCATATCTCTGGCGAACGGTATGGTGGGCTTGAAGCGGGGCCCTTCAATGTCGGCGACGGAAATGTCGGTGAACCAGTTTGGGGTCAGGACGGGCGACCAGGTGGTGCGCCCGAATCGAGGCATAACAACGTATTCCCGGTCCGAGCCCTGCTTCCCTTTGAAACGCAGCCGCATGTCGATCTCCGTGGCGGGGCCGGGGGTACAGGCGATGCGCACGGGCGAGGCGGTTACCGCGAACGGCCCGAGCTTGCCGGAAAGGACCGTGGGCTCCTTGTCGCCAATGCAGCGTTGGGGCCGGGGGAGCGGAGGGAGGTTCCAGTGGCCCAGCGCTCCGTCGCCCTCGTAGATGGCGATAGTTGAGTCGGTGAAATGGGGACTGTAGCCTTGAGTGATGCGAGCGATGGCGTAGGTGTCTTTTCCGGACGCGTCGTACTCCCCGGCGGGGATGGGCGTCAGGGCAAGCGTCTCCTGCTCGCCGGTCCTGGCCGTGAGCACGGCCCTGTGGTGGGCTAGCGGCATGTCGGCTGGACGATCCGGCAGGCGCCACACGACCGTACAAACTGCTGGGAACGGCCCAAACGCAATATTCGTTTTCCTTCCGTCGGGATAGCGCTCGAATTCGCCATTGATGGCCTTGACAAAAGTGAAGTCGCCCTGCTTCTTGGTGGAAGTGGCGGGCAACCAGTGCGGCACGGGAGCTGGCGGCGCCGCGACCGCGCGGCGAGCCACCTGCCTGGGGCGCGGTGAAACGCCCCAATATCCCAGGCTGAAGGCGCCGACAGGCTGCGACGCCAGCCAGCCCCCGACTGCGAGCATTGCGACGCCGACCAACCCGGCGACGATCGCTTCCGCATGTTTCATAGCTATGTATACTATACCCTATTACTTGTAGATGATCTAAAGGTGTATATCGGGATACAGTATCGACATGCTCGGAGTACGTCGGCTCCCCCCGCGCTCCTGCGCAGCGCGGGCTTCTTGCGGGGGATGGGGTGGCCGAAGGGCAGGTTTCGCCCGCCCTTCGGCCACGTCGCCCAGGAGTGGTCAACGCTTTCGGCTTTCCGTTCGCGCGGCGGCCGGTCCACGGAAGTCGGCAGGCGGCTCGGATCTGGACCAGACCACTCCATCCGTTGGCTCGGAAGGGGTCACGTGCGTGCCCTTGGGGTTGGGCGGGGAGTACGGGGTCGGAGCGACCGATACGCCGCCGGGCGGGGGAGCGGGGGCCGGGGCGACGGGGCCGACCAGTTTCAACTCCCATTGGTTGACCTTGTGCCTTTGGATCACCGCCATCTCGAACGGTGGCAACGGTCCAGCCTTCACGGCAGGCGGAAGCAGGTCGAACCTGAGGCACGCCGAGCTCGGATCATGTTCCGCGCCCGAAACGAATACGCCACCTCCCGACG
>CAZIIS010000139.1:0-7329 GCA_964539295.1 uncultured Fimbriimonadaceae bacterium
CGAGGACCTCGACGGCGCGAGGCATCGGGCGGGCGAGCGGAGGCGCTTCAGGCGCCTATCGCCCAGGAAATCGGTGGTAGTATGCCTGGACCTGGCGCAGTGCGGGTTGGGCGGGGCCAGTTGCGGTCCGGCGCCGATGGACAAGTACCAACTGCAGGCCAAGCCGTGTGAGTTCCGCGTGGTGCTGCGACCGGCCAAGCCGGGCGATCTGGCCGAGCAGGGCCGCGTCCGTTGGCCGCAGAGCTTGGATTGACGACGGGGCGCCAAGAGCGACAAACTGTCAACAAGGTGTTCGGCCCGGAGTCGTAATCCGGGCCGAATTCGTTACGACCGCTGGCGCTCGGACCATGCACGCGGCGGCCTGCAGCGCCGATGATCGCCATAGGGGAGGCAGAACAAGGACGTCCCGTCCGCGTTCACGGAGGAACGGCATGAGCATAATCCCGGCACTCGTCGTCGCTATGGGGCTCGCGGGAGGCGCGGGCCAGGCGCCACACCGCCAGGCCATCCGCTACCAGAGCCTGAAGCACGGCAAGGCGCACTACCACGTGGTGGTCGCCGACCTCACCGGCGACCGGGTTTCGGTTCGCACGGTGATGTCGAACCGCCTGACGAGCGTCTGGAGCCTGATCAAGCGCTCCCGAGCGGACGCGGCGATCACCGGCACCTTCTTCGCGTTCGAGAACCAAAAGCCGGTGGCCGAGGTGCTGGTGGACGGCAAGCTGCGGTCGGAGGGCGCACGCGGTTCGGTGGTGGCGGTGGACTGGTTTGGCCGGGCGAAGGTGTTCGACGCGGGCTACCAGGAGAGCGTGGACTGGGGCATCTACCGTTACGCCCTTCGGGGCGGCGTGCGGGTGGTCCGCGACGGCCGGGTGGCTCCGAATCCGAGGGCCCAGCGGTTCCGCGACCCGCGCATCTGGGGGCGCGCCGCGCGAAGCGCCGTGGGCACCACGGACGACGGCCGCTTGGCGCTGGTGGCCACCTCCTCGCCGGTCACGCTCAGCCAACTCGGCAAGGCGATGTGCCGGGTGGGCGTACGAAACGGCGTCAGCCTGGACGGCGGCGGGTCGACGATGCTCTACTACCGAGGTTCGATGGTGGTGCCGCCGAAGCGCAAGCTGAGCAACCTGCTGACGCTGCACGAGGAGTCGCCGATCGAGTCGCTGATGTCCTCGTCCGGTTCGGCGTCGCGGACGTACTAGGGGCGCCGTAGAGCCGCATCCAGGCGAGCGCCATCGACAGCGGACCTGCGGGGGTGGGGACGCCGCGCCGCAGGTCCACGGGGATCGCCTCGAAGCCGATCACCCCTCGTCGGCCGATTCGGCAGCGCAGCACCGCGCCCGTTCCTCGGGCGTCGAAGACGAAGTTGCCCAGCGAGTAGGCCACGAGCGCCCGCCGGTCGCCGACCCGAAACGCCTCGATGGGTTGGAGCACGTGCGGGTGATGGCCCACTACCAGGTCCGCCCCGGCTTCGACGACCGCAAGCGCCAGCCTGCGCTGCCTGGGGGTGGGTTCGAAGCAGCCCTCCACGCCCCAATGCACGCTGACCACCAGCGCGTCCACGCCCTGATGGGCGGCACTCACCGATCGCCTGAGTCGTTCCGCGCCGATCGGCCCGGGGAAGTCGGAGAACGCGAGGATGCCCACGGTCAGGCCTTTGGCACGAAGCACGACGCGCTCCTCGCCGCAAGCCGCGACGCCCGCCTGACGCAGGGCTTCCTGGGTGTCGCGAAGACCGGCCTGGCCGCAGTCGAGGGCGTGGTTGTTGGCCAGGCTCATGGCGTGGAAACCGGCATCGGCAAGCGCGCGGGCGCAGGCCGGGTCGGCCCGGAACCGAAACCGTCCGCCGTCAAGAACCGACTCGGCGCTGAGCGCGCATTCGAGGTTCCCGAACACCAGGTCGGCGCCCGCGAAGAGCGGCCCGGCGAATCGAAACGGCGCCGCGGGGCCGTCCTCCCGCACCAGGCGTCCGACTCGCCTAGCGAGCATCACGTCGCCGGTGGCGGCGACGACCACCTCTTGCGCCCGGGCGAACGCGGGGCAGAACGCAACCGCCAGCCCGAACAAGACCCAACCGCTATTCACGGGAGCGGTCTTTGGCGCGTTCCGGCGCCCAGAACGACCTCACCCACTGCGGTCGGGGCGGCGGGTTCTCGGCCAGCCGCTTGCGCCACGCTTTGTCGGTCAGGCGCGCGCTTATCGGTTGGGTGAACTCGTAGTAGCTGAACACCGCACCACGGGTGAGCGTCAGCCTGCCCTCGATTGGCACGATGACGAAGATGTCGTCGGCGTGCCCGACGGCAACTTCGAGCGCGTCGTTCATGCCGGTGTGCACGTCGGCGACGAGCGCCATGTCGCGGTCGTCCTCGGTCAGTTCGTTGAAGGTCTCACCCGAGAGGATCACCGACTTCGTGAGATCCTCCAGTTCACCCTCGATCTTGCGGATCCGGTCGTGCTCCTTGCGGGCGAGCTTCACGCCCTTCAACTCGCGCTCGGCGACGCTTCGCAGGAAGCTGAGCATCTCCTCAAAGCGGCCCAGGTAGCCGGCGACCTCTTTGTCGATCAGGCCGCGCTTCTGGAGCCCGGTTCGCGACTGGCGCGTGAGGGCGAGCAGGCGGTCGTAGAACGCCACGTTCGGTTCGACGTAGTGGCGTACGAACGGCTGCTCCTCGCCGTCCCCGCACTCGGCCACCGACTGCTGGCCGTAGAGGATCGTATCGTGGCGAAGCTCGGCCCAGGAGGCAAGCGCCGTGCTCAGGCTCTTCTCCTGCCAGGCGCGGTTCTTCATGAAGGACGGGCTGGCGGCAGGGGCCGGCAGGATGAGCGCCTTCAGGGCGTAGAGCCAGCCGTAGTAGAGGTTGGAGTTCCAGGTGGCCTCGGGCAGCTTCGCGAACTCCGCGACCAGCTTGGCGCGCTCCGGCAGGTACTCCGCCCAGCCGTTCGGGTTGTAGATCCTGGGGTTCGCGTCGAGGATCGCGGCCGCCGGTTTGCTCCCGAGCACGGCCATCACGTCGAGCCCGGTCGGCATCACGCGGTCGTCGCCGGTGAGGCGCTGGAGCACCTCGCTGTCCGGGATGTAGCGCTGGCCCATGAAGCGCAGCGCCAGGCCGGCGCCTGGCAGGTCCGCACCCCGCTTCTTGGACTGGATGCGGGGCTTGCGCAGCGTGTCCAGCGCCTTGACGAACGCCTCGTACTTGGCGCTCTTCGCGAACTGCTCGGCGCCCGCGCCGGCTCCGAACACCCGGTCCATGGCCGCCTTGAACTCGCTCGGCGCGAGGTCGTTCGAGGCGCCGACGTACAAGCAGGTCGGCTCGTAAACGCGAACCCAGTCCTTGTCCAGCTTCGAGGAATAGAGCGCGTGGGTCAGCAGAAGCGACTGGCGTATCTGCTCGTCTGCGCGCACCCAGCGAAAGCCCTCCTTGCGGGCCACGGCGAACGGCGCGAGGCCGTACCACATCATCGCGCGGAAGTACGCCTCCAGCTTGGCGGTGCGGGTGTAGTGGCCACGCACGATGAACTGCGAATAGTCGAGCTTGTATGGGAAGACGCCGCCGATCGCGAAGTCCTTGCCGGATTGGATGAGCCCGCGGTCCTTTGTCGCCCACTCCTGCGCCTTCGCGGGCAGCTTGGGGTTCAGGCCCAGTTCCGACGCCGCCACTCCGAAGTAGGCCACGTTCTTGAGGGCCGCCTGCTTGAGGGCGGGGTTCTCGAGCTTGTTGTACTGCGCCACCGACTGCTTCAGCATGCCGGCGGTCAGGCGCTTGACGATCGGAAGCAGCGCGCGCTCCTCGGTCTTGCGCAGCGTCGAGTCGAAGAACACGTGGTAGAGCTGCAGCACCGCATCGGTGGTCACGAACGAGGGGAGATCGGCGTAATCGTTCTTGCCGTACACCCAGTAGAGCTGCTCGTCGCCGCGCGGGGAGCAGACGAACAGGTTTTTGGCGAGCATGGCGCGGTGCTGCGGGGTGAGCGCCACCGCCCTCTCGAACGCCTTGAGGTTCGCGACCTCGTGAAGGTCGGCGGAAACCGTGTACGGCTTGACCTGCGCCAAGGCTCCGGCGCTCAGCGCGCAGAGCAAGGCAAACGATGACACAACCGATGATGGGGCCTTCATGGCATCTCCTGACGAACGGATTTACGCTTACCGTCGGTCAGGAGTATAACGTCATTTACTTCCGTTGACAAGAAGCGGGCGACTCGCCAGGGGCCTATTTCGCGTTCCTTGTGAAAGCCGAAGCCGTTCCACCGGTAAACGCCGACGCAACGTCCACCGTCGAGGGTGGTTTCGAGCGCCACAAGCCGCGCGCGGTTCTCCGGGGTGAGCCGGGCGAAGGCGAAGTCGGTGAAGGGGCGGGATAGGCAGGAGCCAAGCCAGAGCGGGTGCACGCCTTGGCCGTTTACGCCGTACACGAAGAGCGTGTTGTGGGGCCATGGCTTGAAGCGGGTCTTCTTGTTGACTGCGACGACGAACTCCTCGCGCCCGTCCCCGGTCACGTCGGCGGCCACCAGCCGCCACGGCCTGTACGCCTTCGGTACGCCCCGCCAGATGGCCTTTCCGCGGCGGCTCACGACGACGGTCCGCTTCTGGTTGGGCAGAAGCTCGACCTGCGCCGGCGGGTCGCTCCCCCGGAGCGCCAAGGGGCCCGCCAGAACCGTCGTGGCGAGCAGGCCGAGCACGGAGGGTCTACACCTTCCCGTGAAGCTGGGTCAGGACGCCGATCATCTCGACGGCGGCCAGCGCGGCTTCGCGGCCCTTGTTGCCCATCTTCATCCCGGCCCGCTCCAGCGCCTGCTCCTGCGTGTCGGGGGTGAGTACGCCCCACGCGATCGGCACGCCGGTGGTGGTCTGCAGGTTCATGAGCGCGGAGCCGGCGTCGGACGCCAGGAGCTGGGCGTGCGGCGTGGCGCCCTGCAGCACACAACCGAGCGCGACGACGGCGTCCACCTTCTGGTGCTCGATGAGCGCCATGATGGCCGGGGCCATCTCCCAGGTTCCGGGTGTCTTGACGAGGATCACCTCGGGGTCGCCGCACTGGCGCAGCGTCTCCAGCGCGCCGTCCAGCAACTGCTTGGTGACCAGCTCGTTCCAACGGCTGACGACGACGCCTACCTTCTTGCCGGCGGCGTCCATGCGACCTTCGACGACCTTCATGCTTGACAGTATGTTACTTCTTGCGTTTGCCACGCGCCGCGCGGGCCGGTCGGGTCGGCCCAGCGGTTACAATGGGGTCTAGCGCGAATGAAGGACCTTTCCGACCTGACGGCACAGTGCATTCGGTGTGGGCTTTGCTTGGAGTCTTGCCCGACCTTCACGGAGACCGGCAACGAAGCCGAATCGCCGCGCGGACGCATCTACCTGATCCGGTGTGCGAACGAGGGCGTGCTGCCGTGGAAGGAGGACGTGCGAAGGCACATCGACGCCTGCCTGGGGTGCCGATCGTGCGAGACGGTGTGCCCCAGCGGCGTGGAGTACGGGGCGATCCTGGAGTTGGCCCGGGCGCGGTTCGAGAGGGAGACGCCCAGGCGGATCCGCAAGGCGTTCGTGATGGCCTTGGCGACGCCCTGGGTGATGCGCCTGGAGCTCGCGCTGGCGGGCCTATGGCCTGGCGAGAAGATGCCCGGCTTCGTGAGCCGCATCCTGAGCGGCCGCGAGCCCGAAGCCGAGTCGCCGCGCCTTCCCGACCCGGCGCCGTGGCCCCCGATGGAGGAGTCGGAACTGCCGCCGGTCCGGGGCGAGGTGTACATGCTGGAGGGCTGCGCGATGGGCGTGCTTTTCCCCGACGTGCACGAGGCCACGCGCCGGCTGTTGCGGCGGGTGGGATACCGGGTGCGGCACGTCGACGCGGGGTGCTGCGGCTCGATGCACGCGCATTGCGGCTACCTGGACGAGGCCGGTCGCTTGGCGCGCAAGCTGGCCGCCGCGATGCCGGACGACCTGCCGGTGGTCGTCAACTCGGCCGGGTGCGGCAGCACGATGAAGGAGTACGGGCGCCTGTTCGGCGACGCGCTGCAGCCATTCGCCGACCGGGTGGTGGACGCGGGGGTGTTCCTGCAGCGAGCCGGGTTGGAGGAGGCGCTGCGCCGCTCGCCAGGGGTGCAGCGGGTCGCCACCTATCACGACGCCTGTCACCTGGCGCATGGCCAGGGCGTTCGCATCGAGCCGCGCAAACTGCTCAAGGCGGTGCCGGGGCTCACCTTCGTGGAGCTTCCGGAATCGGACGTCTGCTGCGGCAGCGCGGGGACCTACAACATCACCGAGCCGCGGATGGCGCGGCGTCTGGTGGAGCGCAAGTGGCGCAACGTGCACAAGACCGGGGCGTCGATCGTCGTGACGGGCAACCCGGGGTGCCAGACCTGGATCGGGCAGGTGGCGCGCGAGAAGAACGGCGGCGTGCGGGTGATGCACACGCTCGACCTGCTGGAATCCTCGTTCTCGGGACTGCGCGTCCCGTAGCGGGGCCCAACGCCCGGAGGGCGCGATGCTTGACAATGGGTTCGGCCTGCGGTGAAGGCGATGGACGATTCCACCCAG
This sequence comes from uncultured Fimbriimonadaceae bacterium, assembly GCA_964539295.1. Lineage (GTDB taxonomy): Bacteria > Armatimonadota > Fimbriimonadia > Fimbriimonadales > Fimbriimonadaceae > CAZIIS01. The sequence continues at coordinate 6,533 of CAZIIS010000139.1, forward strand.
AAAGGACCGGGCGAATTGCCGGACGTGCAGTCGAAGCGGGACACGCGCAACATCCCGATCGACCGCGTCGGCGTGCGCGGGGTGAAGTACCCGATCGTCGTCCAGGACCGCGCGGAGCACGTGCAGCACACCATCGGCGACTTCACGCTGACCGTCGAGTTGCCCCACCAGTTCAAGGGGACGCACATGAGCCGCTTCATGGAGGTGCTGAGCGAGCACCCGCGCGAGGTCAGCGTCGATGCGTTGTTCGGGTTGCTGGAACGACTGAAGAAGGCCTTGAAGGCCGAACGCGCTCGGTTGGAAGTGACCTTCTCCTACTTCGTGACGAAGCGCGCGCCGGTAAGCCACAAGCGCGCCCTCATGGAGTACCGCTGCGGCTTCGTGGCCGAGACCAACGGCGGCGGCGAGTTGGAGATGCTCGTCCAAGCCCCCGTCAACACGCTCTGCCCCTGCAGCAAGGAGATCAGCGAGCGGGGGGCGCACAACCAGCGCGGCGTGGTGACCGCGCGGGTTTGCACGAACGCGCACGTCTGGCTGGAGGAGATCATCGAGGTGATCGAGGCCTCCGCTTCCAGCCCGCTCTACCCGGTGCTCAAGCGTCCAGATGAGAAGTGGGTGACCGAGCACGCCTACGACACCCCGCGGTTCGTGGAGGATATGGTGCGCGAGGTGGCGCTCGCGTTCGACCGAGATCCCAGGGTCGAGTCCTACGAGATCGAGGTGGAGAACCACGAGTCGATCCACGCGCACAACGCCTACGCCTACGTCAAGCGCGACAAAACCGCCCACTAGCGGCG
>CAZIIS010000140.1:0-7266 GCA_964539295.1 uncultured Fimbriimonadaceae bacterium
GGGGCCGCCAGGATGGCGGCCCCACGGGCAGTGTTATGAGGTCGTGGTTAGTGGTGTTGGCGGCGTTGGGTGGCGCGGCGGCGGCGGTTTGCGCGCCGCCGATCGTGGCCGAACCCGCGCCCAGGATCGGGCGGATCGAGGCGATCGAACCTGCGGAGCATAACTTCTTCACCAAGAAGCTGGACTTCGAGGGGATCCCGGTCAAAGCGGCCAAGGTCGTCGACGATCGCGCGCTCTACGAGGGGCGATCGAGGTTGGCGATGGTGTTGGCCAGGCTCCCGAACGTGATCAAGAACCTGCGGGCGGCGGGCGCCGAGCTTCACATCATCGGCAAGGACCAGGTCACCTCGGACCTGCCCGATTACCGGTACCTGCGGGGCCAGAAGATCTACGGGGACCAAACCGTGGACGAGCGCACCCGCGGCCTGGGCGGGCTGAACACCTCGTGCGGCGAGGAGAACCTGCTCCGGCTCCCCAAGGACCGGTACCGGGGGATGGACATCTGCGTCCACGAGTTCGCCCACAACATCTACATGAACGCGGTGGACGAGTGGATCCGCCAGCGGTTCGTGGCCCAGATGAAGCGCTCGACGGCCAAGGGGCTGTGGGTCGGGTCGTATGCGGGCAGCAACGAGCTTGAGTACTTCGCAGAGCTGTCGGTCTGGTACTGGGGCACGCACGGCGACATGCGCATGACGGGCGAGAAGCCGAAGAACGGCCGCGAAGGCCTGAAGGCTTACGACCCCGAGGCGTATGAGCTGGTGAACGCCTTCTACAGCGGTTGCTTTCCGGTCTCCAGGTTGACGCCGAAGCCCAAGATCAGCACCGCAACCGATTGACGTTACGTTCCGGCATAATCGGACCGATGGGCGAGAAGAGAGCGTTCGGAGCGGTCGCCGTAGATCTGGGCGCCAGTTCGGGCCGCTACGCGGCCGGATGGCTCGAAGAGGGGCGGATCGAGTTCGAAGTGGTAGAGCAGGCGCGCCACGCTCCGGTGGAGCGCGGCGGACCGGCCTGCTGGGACCTCGACTTCCTGCTCGGCCTTTGCCGGGGGGCGGCGGAGTGCGCCGGGGAGCGGTTCGAACGGTCGACGGTCGGGATCGACTCTTGGGGCGTGGACCACGGCTTCCTGGACGCCGAGGGGCGGCTGTTGCAGGCGCCGGTGGCGTATCGGGACGTCAGCCACGTGGCGGCGTTCGAGGAGTTGGCGCCGCGGCGGCGCGAGCTCTATGCTTGGACCGGCATCCAGCACCAGCCGTTCAACACCGTGGTGCAACTCTACGCGCGGGCGAAGGAGCACCCGGATTGGCCGGGGCGGACGTCGTGGATGATCCTCCCGGACCTTCTGGGCTACCTGCTCTGCGGGGCGAAGGGGCACGAACTCACGCAGGCCTCCACGGCGCAGCTCATGGGGCTGGACTGCCGGTGGTCGGAGGAGGCGTTTGGCGTGGCCGGTTGGCCCGCACCGGAGGTGCAGCCGTCGCTTCCGGGGGTGGTGGCCGGGCGCCTTGGCGAGCGCGTGGAGTTGGCGCGGGTGGCGAGCCACGACACCGCCTCGGCTGTGGCCGGGCTCGGTCTGGAGCCGGGCGACGCTTTCTTGAACGTCGGCACGTGGAGTCTGCTGGGCGCGGTGATCGACCAACCGATCGCCACGCGCGAAGCCGAGGACTTGAAGTGGACGAACGAGCGGGCGCACGACGGTCGGGTGCGGTTTCTGAAGAACATCCCCGGTTTTTGGATCGTGAACGGCCTGTACGACGAACTGGGCATCGAGGGCGGCGTTCCGGCGTGGTTGGCCGGGGCCGACCCGGCGTTCTCGGGTCGGTTCGATTGCTTCGACATGAGCCTTTACGCCCCGGACTCGATGGTTCAGGCGTGCCGGGCGCTGATGGAAGTTCCGCCGAAGAACCCGGCGGAGTGGGCGGCCGCGGCGCTGGGCAGCTTGATCGACGCCACTGCGCCGCAACCTGCGGAGCTGGAGCGCCTGACCGGGCAGCGGTTCAAGCGGATCCGCGCGGCGGGCGGGGGCTCCCAATGTCGGCCGTTCTGCCAGGCGCTGGCCGACCGGTCGGGGTTGCCGGTGGTCGCCGGGCCCGTGGAGGCAACCGTGCTCGGGAACCTGGTGATGCAGTTCGTGGCACAGGGCGTGGTGAGTCTGGAGGACGTCGGGGCGCTGGTGCGCCGAAGCATGTCGGTAAGCGAGTTCAGTCCGATGGGGCAATAAGCTCGGTTCGCGCCTAACCCATCGGTGGTGATGCGCCGATACTACGATTGGGGGTCGGCTCCCGTTTTTGTGGGGTTGGCCCGATGCCCATGTCAACGCACCTGACCGACCACGCCGAGAACGAGGGGAACCAACCCAAGAAACGGGCTCCGCGTCGCGCACAGTCGTCCCCGAAAGCGGACGCTGTGGCGGAGCTGTCGGCGCAGGTCGCCACGTTGATGGCGGAGGTCGGGCGCCTAAAGGCCGAGCTTGAGGAGACCCGCGCGTCGCACGTCGCGGTCGAGCCCTCGTTGGTTGCCGAACCCGAGCCGGAGGAGATACCCGTTTTCGAAGCGGCGGAACCGCTGCCCGCTGCCGAGCCTGAACCCGCCCCGCAACCCGTTCCGGCCCAAGAGCCGTCGGTGCTCGAATGGGACGAAGCTGCGCCGACCCTCGAGGAGGCGCCCGTTCCAGAGGGGCTTTCGGCGATGATTCCGCCCCCTCAGGCTACGCCACTGGCCGACGAATCGGAGGGGCTGATGAGCCCCGACGAGATCGCGGCGCTGTTGTCCTCCACGGCTGCTCCGGAGGCCGCGCCGTCGGTCGAGGAACTGGGCGAGAGCCCGTCCGCACCGTCGGTCGAGGCCTCGGCCGGGGAGCCGTCGGGGGTGCTCGGTCAGAACGAGATCGGCGCGCTGCTCGAAGCCGCGTCTTCCCAAAACGACGATCCTGCTCCGGCCGAAGAGCCCGCGGGGGTGATGGGTTACGACCCGAACGAATTCCAAGCGGCGTGCGAATACGCTTTGGCCCATCCGGACCCGGTCGTATGGGACGACTCGGTGCCGGAGGACCCCACGCCGCCGTCGGCAGAGGAGGTCGCGCTTACCCAACGGCTCGCGGAGCAGATGCAGGAGCAGTTCCCCGAGCTGATCGACGCGGTGGACCAGTACAACACGGAGAACCCGGCGGACTTCGTGGCGCCCAGCCTGGGGGAGGCGGTGGGCGTTGCGCCCACCGCCGAGGTTCCGGAGAGCCCGGTGCTGGAATGGTCGGAGCCGCAGACGCCCGCCCCGCAGGCGATCGACCAGGACGCCAACTGGGGCGAACTCGTGGCCGAGGCCGCGCCGTCGGCCGGGGACGAGCCCGGCGAGGGCGAGGTGGTCACGCTGGGTTTCAGCGCCCTTCAGGGCGGGTCGCCGTTGGACGTGCAGGAAGCCGGCAAAGCCGGGCCCGAGGAGCGGGTCGAGGAGACGGCGGAGGATGCCCTGCTGGAGGCCATCGCGCAGGCGCAGCCGGCGGTGACGGCGCCTTCGGCGGTCGAGGGGGTGCAGGAGCCGGAGCGCGAGGCTATCTCGGCGGTACCGGCCGGTTACGCCATCGCGTCGCTGGCGTTGCCGCTACGGCTGGAGGGCCAGAAGCTGTACTGCCTGGTGGCGGAACCGGTGGACCAGGAGGGTCTCCGAACGCTGGCCGACGCCGTGTCGATGGAGATCGAGCCGATGCCGGCGCCGATCGCCCAGGTGGTTTCGGGTCTGAGAAAAGCATACGGCAGCGATGCCGAGGACTGTGCGCGGGAGGCGCTGCTGGCTCCCGCACCGCCGGCAGGCGGTCTGATGGCAAGGGTGAGAGGGCTATTCAGGCGAGCGTCCTAGAGGTATGAAAAGCATTGCGATCACCAGCGGCAAGGGAGGAGTGGGGAAGACGACCGTTGCCGCCAACCTGGCGGCGGCGTTGGGGCACAGCGGCAACGTGTTGGCCCTAGATGCCGACCTTGGTTTGGCGAACCTCGACATCCTTCTGGGCGTGCGACCGGCCAAAACGCTGAACCACGTGGTCCGCGACGGCCTGGCGCTGAGCGACGCCGTGACGCCGGCCCCCGGGGGCATCGGCCTAATCGCGGGCGGCTCGGGGATCGAGGAGCTGGCGCGGCTGGGCGACGAGCAGTTGCAGCCGATCCTCTCGCAGCTTCAGGAGCTTGCCGAGGGGTACGACTGGCTAATGGTCGACACGGCGGCCGGGCTCAGCCCGCACGTCCTCTGTTTCGCCTCGTCGGTCGACCAGGCGGTGATCGTATGCACGCCGGACCCGGCGAGCATCATGGACGCCTACGCGACGGCCAAGAGCCTCTTCGCGCGCAATCCCTCGAACTCGCCGCTGCTGGTGGTCAACTGCGCCGACAGCGAGGAGCAGGCCGAGGTGGTCTACGGGAAGCTGCGGACGATCGTGGGTAGGTTTCTGAACCGCTCGCTGGGTTACGCGGGGTGCGTGCGGCGCGACCCGGTGGCGGCGGCATGCGCCAGAACGCGCGAGCTGTACGTTTTGAAGAACCCCAAGTGCGCGGCCTCGCGCGATGTGCTGCGCCTGGCGCAGAAGCTCTCCCAAAGCCCCGCGGAGGATAGCGGCCTATCGCTGCTCCAAAGGCTGCGGGAGGCGTTCTTGGGCGGCAAGCCGAAGGCTGCCTAACGCGAGCGAAGGGCCCGGGCTGCGAGTCCGGGCCCTTCTGGCGTCGTCCGCCGACCGGCGGACAGGCCGACTATCCTCATGACGACTCGGCCGCTTGGCCGAAGTCCTTGCCGAGGTCGGCAGGCAGCGGCTTGCCATGCCGCTTGAGCTTGAGCTTCAGCTTGGCGGAGAGCGTTGTCCACTCCTCGGCGGAGACGCTCTTGGCGTGCCCATCGGCGAAGGCCACGACGCGGCTGCCGTCCGGCCAGGCCACCGAGTCGTAGAAGAGCGGTACCTCGGCCGGTTTGGGGATGTCGCTGATGTTGACGCCTGCGAGCGCCATGTTGAACGCCAGCATGCCGCCCTGCGGGTTGTACGTTTTGAAGCACTCGATCGACTTGACGTACGGGTACGAGACCTCGCACACCGCCTTCGTCCCCTGGGCGTAGGGCAGGAAGTCGTCGTAGTCGCCCGCGTACATGATCACGCCGAGGGCGATCTGCTTGGCGTTGGAGATGGTCTGAGGTTTGGCCTCGGCTTCGCTGGGGGCGGGAGCCGTGGATCGACCGGACCTCTCAGCCGCTTTGTCGAGATCGGCGATCACCGCCTGCAGATCGGCCTTCTTCAGGTCCGGTCGAGGGCCGATAAAGGCGATAGCCGACTTCCTCACCAGGTCGAGTCGGAGAACCCAGTGCGGCTTCTGGGCGCCGGCCGTCGCGGCGGGCATGATCGGCGATGCGCCGGTGTCGAGGTGATAGCCGATCAGGTACTCCTCGCCGCCCATCGTCAGCGCCTTGCCTTGCGTCCAAAGGATGTTGTTCATCTCCATGAGCGTGAACATCGTGTTGGCGCCGCCGTCCATGGCGGACATGGCCATGAACATGCCCATGCCTACGAGGCCTCCCGTTCCTTCGGGGTCCTGGCCGACGGTGACGACCTTGAAGGCGAGCGCGTCGTCGGGCAACTCCGCCGGCGCGATGGTCAAGGGGATCCTGTCTCCCTTGGCGACGGACATCAGCGTTTCATCTTCCGCTCGGGCGGCCGGCAACAGCGTGCCAAGCAGCCCGAGAGCGACGATCCATCGAAGGTGTTTCATCTTTCCTACTTCCCCTTGGGGGCTTCTTGTGCCGGGGACGGGGGCAGCGGCTTGCCGTGCCGTTTCAGTTTGAGCTTGAGGTTGGGCTGGAGCTTGGCCCATTCGGCGTCCGTCACGAACCGGGCGTGGCCGTCCACGTACGCGACGACGCGGCGACCGTCTTTCCAGGCTTCCGACTCGAAGACCATGGGGGTTTCGGTTGGGCTCTGGACTTGAGTCAGGGCGACCCCGGCGAGGCTCATGTTGAACAAAAAGCGCCCGCCCTTCGGGTTCTTGGTCTCCCACACCGCCGGGTTCTTCGTGTACGGAGTGGTGAGACTTACCATGGTGTTGGTGTCCTGGGCGTAGGGCAGAACGTCGTCGTGATCGGCCGCGATCATCAGCAGGGCGAGCGCGATCTGTTTGGCATTCGAGAGGGCGGCGGTCGCCTTGGCCTTGTCGCTGGCTTCGTCGAGCAGACCGGCCGCGCGCGAGGCGAGATCGACGAGTTGGGTCTGCGTGATGTCGGGCCGCGGCGTGATCGAGGCGATCTCCGAGCTCCGCAGCAGAACGAGGCCGAGGGCGAGCGGTTTCTTCAACCCGGACTCGGAACTGGCCTTCATCAGGTCGGCAAGCGAGAACTCGGAGCGATATGTGACCAGGAAATCGACTCCGTCGACCGTCATGTGGTCGCCTCGCGTCCAGAACAGCGAACGCAGGGCCAGCAGTTGCGTCAACACCTCTTGTTCGCCGGAGGAGCCGGCGCCGGCCCGGATCATTGCGGCGAGGTCGAAGCTGTCGCTCTTCATGCGAATGGCGAAGGCGACCGCGTCGGTGGGGAGGTTCTTGGGGAGAAGCACGGCGGGAGCCTTTGAGCTCCGCATCAGGTCGTCGAAGGTGGCCTTTTCGGAGGCGCCCTGCGGCGCGGCTAGAGCAGCCGCGGCCAACGCGATGCCAACCAGCATGGTTCGGAACATAAGTACCTCATTCTACAGGCCCAGTTTGTCGCAACCAAGGGTGGCTGTCAAGTGTTCAGTCGCGAGTGGTTGGTAAGATCGGAAGGCGAAGAGGCATTGGCATGGCTTTGGATCACGTTTACCTAGAGCTGAACGCGGACGAGATCAGGACGGAGAGGCTTCAAGCGGAACAAGAAGGCCGCGACATGAGCGGCTTGAACGCCGAGTTCGACGCGCTTCTGGCTCCGGGCGGCTTTGACGCCGAACGGGCGGCGAAGCTGCTCGACGCGGTGCAGGCGGCGCCCTACCGCGCGGACTACCCCTATGTGGAGCCGGACGACCTGGAGGCGATCCGCGCGCAGCGGCCGGCCCAGCCCAAGCTGAAGCCGATGGACGCCGCCACCGAGGAGGACCGGGCGTACGGCGCCTGGCTGGGGCGCTGCGCGGGCTGCCTTCTGGGCAAGCCGGTCGAATGCTGGCCCCGCAAGCGACTACAGCGCTACCTCGAGCTCACCAATGCCGGGCCGCACATCACGGACTACCTGACCCGGAGCGAGGAGGCGATCAAGGAGCTCGGCATTCAGTTCGTC
>CAZIIS010000141.1:0-7162 GCA_964539295.1 uncultured Fimbriimonadaceae bacterium
TGTGTCTGGCGTTGCCGCGGCGTCCACCCCCTCCGTAGCCGAAGGCGTACGGAGGGGGTGCAGGGGGAGGCCAGTATACGCCTTCGGAAGCCTTCCAATGGAAGGATCGCGCCCGTGGGCTACCGCGCTACCTCTATCCCCCTGGCCCCCTTTCCCCTGCGGCGCGGTATTGCCACTGCCCACGGAAACTGAGCCGCCGCAAGGGAAAGGGGGAAAGCCACCCGGGGCTATGCGGCATCTGTTTTGGGAGCCCCAATGAGGCGGGCCAATCCCGCCCCAAGCGTCCGGCGCGTGCGCATTGTCCTTCGGACCGGGGCGCCAAGACATCGCCCCGGCCACCCGGTCGAACACCTTCTCGGCTCCGACCCCTCTCGGGGTCGCGGATCGGGCCGGCAACACCGCGTGGCCGATGTAGGGGCGATTCACGAATCGCCCCTCGGCCAAGCCACAATGGCCACCCGGCCAGGGGGTGCAGGGGGAGGCGCAATCCGAAGCGCCTGGCGTGCGCCTTGCCCTTCGGACCGGGGCGCGAAGACATCACCCCGGCCACCCGGCCGTGTGGCCGGGTCGTGGACGGTAGGTTGGATGGTGCGGTAGCATGGCCCCATAACCTAGGCAGGTTACGAGAATGTCCATGAACGTAAACGCACCGGTGAACAGACTGCGCACGGCGCTGCCGAAGATCGGCATCCGCCCGATCGTCGACGGCCGCTACGGCGGTATCCGCGAGTCGCTCGAGGGCCCGACCCTGGAGATGGCCAAGAAGGCGGCCGAGTTCTTGACCGCCAATGTGAAGCACGCGTGCGGGCTTCCGGTCGAGGTGGTGATCGCCGACACCTGCATCGGCGGCGTGGCGGAGGCCGCGGCGTGCGAGGCCAAGTTCAAGAAGGAGGGGGTCGGCGTTTCGCTCAGCGTGACGCGGTGCTGGTGCTACGGCTCCGAGACGATGGACATGGAGCCGACTCGGCCCAAGGCGATCTGGGGCATCAACGCCACGGAGCGGCCCGGCGCGGTCTACCTGGCCGCGACGCTGGCCGCGCACGCCCAGAAGGGGCTGCCGTGCTTCGGCATCTACGACCGCGACGTCCAGAACATGGACGACATGACGATCCCGGCGGCGGTGCAGGAGAAGCTGCTGCGCTTCGCCCGGGCCGGCCTGGCCGCGGCGACGATGCGGGGCAACAGCTACCTGTCGTTCGGGTACACGAGCATGGGAATCGCCGGCTCGATGATCGACTCGTCGCTGTTCGAGGAGTACCTCGGGATGCGCGTCGAGTTCGTGGATATGTCTGAGATGGCGCGGCGGCTTCAGTTGGGCATCTTTGACCCAGAGGAGTTCCAGAAGGCGCTGGCCTGGACGAAGGCCAACTGCAAGGAGGGCTTCAACAAGAACCGCCCGGAGAAGGTGCGCGACCGCGCCGGCCTGGACGCCGACTGGGAGACCGTCGTCAAGATGACCCTCATCGCGCGCGACCTGATGCTGGGCAACCCGAAGCTGGCCGAGATGGGCTGGAAGGAGGAGTCGCACGGCAAGAACGCCATCGCCGGCGGCTTCCAGGGCCAGCGACAGTGGACCGACTTCATGCCGAACGGCGACTTCACCGAGGCGATGCTCTGCAGCGGCTTCGACTGGAACGGCATCCGCCAGCCGTTCGTGTTCGCCACCGAGAACGACTCGATGAACGGCCTCTCGATGCTGTTCGGCCACCTGCTGAGCGGCACGGCCCAGATGTTCTCGGACGTGCGCACCTACTGGAGCCCGGAGGCTGTCAAGCGGGTAACCGGCCACGCGCCGGACGGCCTGATGAAGGGCGGCTTCATTCACCTCATCAACTCGGGCGCCTCGGCGCTGGAGTGGAGCGGCCAGGAGACGAACGACGGCAAGCCGGGCATCAAGCCGTGGTATGAGTCGACCCCCGGGGACGCCGAGAAGTGCCTCAGCGCGACGCAGTGGTGCCCCGCGGACCGCGACTATTTCCGGGGCGGCGGCTATTCGTCGCTCTTCCTTACCCGTGGCGGGATGCCGATGACCATGTGCCGGCTCAACCTGGTGAAGGGCCTCGGACCGGTGCTGCAGATCGCCGAAGGCTGGAGCGGCGAGCTTCCGCCGGAGGCGAACGCGGTGCTGGACAAGCGCACCGATCCGACCTGGCCGACCACCTGGTTCGTGCCGCGCACGGACGGCGTCGGGCCGTTCGCCGACGTCTACTCCGTGATGAACGCCTGGGGCGCGAACCACGGCGCGAGCTGCTACGGCCACGTGGGCGCCGACCTGATCGCGCTGGCAAGCATGCTGCGCATTCCGGTCGACATGCATAACGTGCCGGAGCAGCAGGTGTTCCGGCCGGCGGTCTGGAACCGGTTCGGCGCTCAGGACCCGCAGGGCGCGGACTACCGCGCGTGCGCGGCTTACGGGCCGCTTTACCGTTAACTTCGGGTTAGCGTGACGACGCCCCTTGGGTAGCATACGGCTACCTGAGGGGCGTGTTGTTGTTGGCGGGCCCGTTCCCGCGACCCTCGCCTCGGGGTGGGGTGCTGGGCGTGTCGAAAAAGGCGAAGGTTCTGTTGGTCGTTGCGGGAGCGGCCGCGTTGTTGGTCGCGGTGGCCGCGTTCGTGAAGTCGGTTGCGGAGTGGTCGGAGCTTCGCCGAACCGAGGCCGAGTTGGCCAAGGTGCGGTCCCAGGCGCGGGCTGTTGGGGTTCCCATCGAACCCAGCGACCTGAGAAGGAACCCGCCGGTGGCGGAATCGGACAACGCCGCGCCGGCGATTGCGGAGGTCGCGAAGCTGACCTGCAAAGACGGCCTGCTGGAACAGCCTGTCAAGCTTCTGCTGCACGCGGACGCCGGCGCGCCCGACGGGCCGAACGCCAAGAGCTGGACGATGATGGAGCCGCTGCTGGAGTCGATGCGCTACGCGAGCGCCAAGCCGCACTGCGACTTCGACTACCGCTGGGAGACCGGCGCCACCCCTGTGCAGCCGGAGATGGACGCGGCGAAGGATTTCGCCCGGCTGCTGGCGAAGCGGGCGGCGGCCTCGGCCAAGGCCGGCCGGCTGGAAGAGGCGCTGGGCGACCTGCGCGCCGCCCAAAACGTTGGGCGGCTGATTGCCGAGACGCCGGGCTTGCGGCCCTTTGCGGTTTGTGGCAGGACCCATGAGATCGCGATGTGGGGCTTCGCCCAGACGATGTCCGAGTGCGCCGACCAACCGGCCGCGCTCAAGCGGATGCGCAGCGAACTGGATCGACTCCCCGCGCCGAAGCCGGACATCATGAACGTCGCTCGGGGGATGGCCGTGATGGACGTGGCGATCGCCCGCTCGATCGGGCAAAGCGGGTTCCGTGGCGGCGAGGGGTTCCCCGAGTTGCCGACCTCGCCTGCCGCCCGCAAGCGCCTGTCGAAAGCGCTCGAGTGCCGCGTTCTGAAATACTGGATCCAGGCGTGGTCGGTCGCCGAGGGACAGCCGGTGGATCGGGCTTTGGCCGACAAGCTTGACGGCGTTCGTGACGCGGTGGACGCGTTACCCGGCTTGGACGACCGGTTTGCCGATAAGCTCCCTATCGGGCTCGGGCCGATGGTGATGGTTGCCGCTCGAATGGACGCGCGGCTGCGGATCGCGCGAGCGGTGGCCGACGTGTTCGTTTTCCGGTCCGAGCGCGGTCGATTGCCAAAGGATCTGGCCGAGGCCGGTTCGCATGAGGTCGACCCGTTCGACGGGAGGCCGCTGCGCTACAGGGTCGAAGGGCAGGGCTTTGTAGTCTACAGCGTGGGAGAGGACGGCACAGACGACGGCGGAACGCTTTCGATGGGCATTCAAGGCCCCAGGAAACTCGATTTGGGATGGGCGTGGACGCCAGAGCAGAGGGGAGGCGTTCGGTGAAGAAGCGGGTGAAGTGGCTGCTGATCCTGGGCGGCGCGGTTGCCTTGTTGGCGGCAGTCGCCGTGACCGTGTTCATGGTTTGGTACCGTGGCGACGTGCAACGGGCGGCCAAGGACCTGCCCAAGCAGGTCGCCCGAGCGAGGGCGTTGGGCTTGCCGCTGGAGCCGAGGGAACTGCGGCGGGACCCGCCGGTGAAGGCGTCAGAGAACGCCGCGCCGGCAATCCGGACGCTGGTGAGTATCCTGAAGGCAGGCTCTCCGGTCTACCGGGCATCGACACGGATCTTCGCTGCAGACATTAACCACCCGGAGGCCACGGCCGATCAGGACTGGAAGACGGTGGCCCCTGCGCTCGCGCTCGCCCGACGGGCCGCAGCCAAGCCGCATTGCGATTTCGACTACGACTGGAACCAGGGTTTCAGTTTGCAGGTTCCTGAGTATCCGCCGTCCAAAGCGTCGGCCAAGTTGTTGGCCTGGCACGGCGTCAAGCTGGCTCGCGAGAACAGGACGGACGAGGCGCTGGCCGAGTTCTGGGCGACGCGGGAGGTCGGTCGGCTGATCGGTGAGACTCCGGGTTCTATTCCGCTGTTGGTGAGCGTTGCGGTCGACGGCTTGGCGCTGAAGGGGTATGTCGGGGCAGCGAAGGTTTGGAAGGCCGACCTGGATGCGCTCCGTAGGCTCCGCAAAGAGCTGGACCGAGCCGTTCCGACCCCCGCATTCAAGGGCGTCGTCGATGTGGAGGTCGTGCTCGACGTGGTGACGGTGCGGAAGATGGAGAAGCAGGTTGTGCAGGGGGGCGCGGCCAAGCGAAAGGAGGCGACGCCCAGCCCCGGTACCCGCAGGCGCGCCCGCGCTTGGATGGACGCGTACCTGGCCCGCTGCCTCGCGTACTGGTGCGATGTAGAGGAGGCCAGCAAAGGTCAAGCCGTGGGCCCGGCGTTGGCCAAGAAGCTTGATAAGCTGTCCGACGCCCAGGACGGACACCGGACTCCGAGTTACCTGCTGTCCGTGGTGGTATCCATGCCTGTGGGTAGCTTGGTAAACGCGTTGACGGCGTATTTGGCCCGGCAATGCACCGCGCGAGGGTTCGTGGACGTCCTGCTGTTCCGGTCAATCCACGGACGGTTGCCGAAGGACCTCGCCGAGGCGGGAAGCCGCGAGGCCGACCCGTTCGACGGTCGGCCACTGCGCTACAAGGTCGAAGGCCAGGGCTTTGTGGTGTACAGCGTCGGCAAGGATGGCAAGGACGACGGCGGGGCGATCGAGAAAGCGCCCGGCGCCGAAGCCGCGCTCGACTTGGGGTTCCGTTGGTCTCCGACGAAGGAGGGGGTGGAGCGGGCGAGATGAAGACCAGATGGATATGGGTGGCGGCCGGTCTGAGCGGCGCGACCATCTTCGGCTGGTTCACCTGGGCCGGCGCGGGCCTGCAATCGTCCCGGATCGACCTGCCAAGGCAAGTCGCAAGGGCGAAGGCGCTCGGGTTGCCGATGGAGCCGGAGGACCTTCGCCCAAATCCGCCCGTCGACGACGAAGACAACGCGGCGCCGGCGTTGCGGAAAGCGCTTCACCTCATGCAGTACGACCCCGCCACCAAGGAGGCGCTCGCCAAGCGCCACGCCGAGATCCCCGGTTCCCGAGGCGACGACCGTCCGGTGTTCCAGCCTGGCGATTGGAAGGTGGTCGAGCCGTTCATGGCTCTCGGGCGCGAGGCCGCGCGCAAGAAGCACTGCGACTTTGGCTACCAGTGGGAGAGGGGAGTGACGGTGTTGCTGCCCGAACCGGCAGCCGCAAAAAGCTGCGCAAGGTTGCTGGCATACCACGGGGTGGTTCTGGCTCAGGAAGGAAAGGTCGACCAGGCGCTTTCGGAGTTGCGGGCGTCAAGGCGCTTGGGGGCGCTGCTGGCAGAAACGCCTGGGCTCGTTTCGATGCTCGTGTCGATAGCCGTGGATGGGACCGCCATGAACGAGTACTCGCTGGCGTTGACGGCCTTCGCCGACAACCCGGCCGCGCTGGCACGCACCCGGCGGGAGCTCGACCACTTGGAGCCCTGCGGAAACCTTGAAAACGCGGTGCGCGGCGAGGTCGTTTTGTCCGTGGCCACGGTTCGGTTGATACGGAGCGAGAAGGAGGCAAGGCGGAGAATGCGCGGCGATGCCGGAACGCCCGGGCAATCCCGTGGGGGCTCGATAGACTCCGGCCTCAACAAGTTCCAGAAGGCGATGCTCTCGCAGGCGCTCAGCTATTGGTGCGACGTGGCGGAGGCGATGCGCGGGCAACGTCTAGGGCCGGCCCTAGATAGGGAGCTGGCCAAGATCGATCGCGCCCATCAGCCGTGGGGCTCGGTGGCCCATTCCATGGCTTCCAATCTTTGGATGCCCGTTCAGGAGTTTGCCTTGATACCGCTTTACTGCTCGGCGCGGAGGTCTGACGCGAGGGCGTTTGCCGACGTGCTGATCTTCCGAGCTTCGCACGGACGGTTGCCGAAGGACCTCGCCGAGGCGGGAAGCCACGAGTTGGACCCCTTCGACGGGAAGCCGCTTCGCTACAAGGTCGAAGGCCAGGGCTTCGTGGTGTACTGCGTCGGACCAGATATGACCGACAACGGCGGCCACATGACGCCGGGGCACGCCAAGGATAAGGGGAACGACGTCGCAACCCAGTTCAAACCCGGCCTGTAGTTAACGATGATGAGAAAGCGCAAGTGGGTCTGGTGGACGGTGGGGATCGTGGTGGGCGTGCCGGCTCTGGCGTATCTCGGCCTCCAGGTGTGGATAAGCAGGGACGTGGACGCCGCGTCCCGCGACCTGCCGAAGCAAGAGGCGCGGGCCCGGGCGCTGGGGTTGCCGCTTGCGCCCGAGGACCTGAAGCGCAACCCGCCGGTGAAGCCCGAGGAGAACGCCGCGCCGCTCATCCGGGAGGCGACCGCCAGCTTGAAGCCCGGTTCCAACGTGAGCGCCGCGGCCGCGCGGCTCACCAAACCAAGCGGGGAGGACCTGTCGGCGGCGAACTGGCGAGTGGTGGAGCCGGTGATGGTGTTGGCCCGACAGGCTGCCGCCAAGCCCCACTGCGACTTCGATTACGATTGGAGCGAAGCGCCCAATCTGGCCTATCCCGAACTCGTTGGGGCCAAGAAAGCCGCGAGGTTGTTTGCCGCGCGCGCGACGGCGTTGGCGCGTCAAGCGAGGGTGGGCGAAGCGCTCTCCGAACTGCGCGCGGCGCAGAAGTTGGGGCAGTTGGTTGGCGAGACTCCCGGCGTGACACCGATGCTGTTCTGGGTGGGGATTGAC
>CAZIIS010000142.1:0-7047 GCA_964539295.1 uncultured Fimbriimonadaceae bacterium
GAGGTTCTGTCGTCCATCGGAGGGAGCAAGCCATGATGGTTGACCGCGAGAGATGCCCGGGCTGCGGGCGCAAAGCGCTGCGCCACCGGACCAGGACCGATGACTATCGCTGTAAGGAGTGTGGGGAAGTCTACAGCGCAAGGTACTTCGACGTAGAGGACGCGCTCCTTCGGCTGCTTCGGCAACTGCGTGACGCGCTCAACCCGGTCGCCAAGAGCTACCGCGCTCCGGAGCGCTTCATATTGCCTGGCAAGGAAGCGGACAATTCCCCTATGTGGCCAGGATGCCTATTCGTCGTGGCTTGGATCGGCTCTGGGATAGGGATCCACCGCCTGACGGCAAGCTGGGCGTGGTTCTACCAGTGGGGGGCTGCCGTCGGTGGGGGATTCATTGCCGCATTGATCGTGGGGGCGGGTGCGGCCGCATTGACAACGACCAAGACCGAACATGCGCCGCCGTCGCAACCTGGGAAGCTCTTGGAAACGGAGGTGTACAAGCGGTGGTGCGCCGCAAACCCCGTTCTGGCCAGCTTTGACAAGGGACCGTTCAACAGAATGTTAAGCGGCTTGATGTTCTTCCCGGAAGACCCATCGCACTACGAGAAGCTGTATGTGATTGCGGGGGACGGGATGCATGTGGACCTGTACCAAAAAATGCTGAAAGGTACGGGGATCACCGTCGAAATCACAGACGACGACGTGAACGCTGTCGTTAAGGCGGTCGAGGAGTGCTCGACCCCCTCGGATATCGACCTGCTGCGAAGACTCCTAGCCAAGCTGGTGCCGCTGACACGGACCCACGACACAACGGTGCTGTTGGAAATCCAGCTCCACGACGCCAGAGACTCCAACGAGGACTCGTAATCAGCGTTCGAAGGGAACCGATCATGATGGACCCACGCATCTGCGGCACCCTGGTGCTCTTATTCACGGAGGCGAGTGGCTGCGCCCCCGATCCAGCTTCTCCGCCATCTTCGACCGCAGCGGTCCTGCCCACCGCGCCCGCGACGTTGCCGACAGTCAGCGCAGCGGTTCCAACGGCGGCGTCCTCCCCGCCTTCCCTCGTGTCGGCGCCGCCCAAGCCGACGTCGGCGGCCGTGGCCTCGCCCGCCGCGCCACCGGCGCGCCCGCAGTGCGATCCGTCCGACTTCGCCAAGGAGCGGCTGGGCGCGGGAGGGGTTGTAGACCCCAGCGGCGTGACGAGCCTCCAAGACCTCGACGGCGACGGCCGAATCGAGGTCGCCGTGTCGTATCTGACCAACGACCAGGATGCATCGCAGCAACCGCGCCTGATGCTTCTCAGCCCCACGGGCGCCTCCAACTGCTTTCAAGTGTCGTACGATGGCGTGGGTTCCCAGGTGAGCCTCCGGACAACGAAGACAAAGGGGGCCTACGACCTCGAACTTGCGATCACGTATGGGGCTGGCGGCATGCTCATGAACCTCAACGGCGATGTTCTCCTCAAGTCCGACGGGACGCGCTATCGGTGGGCTCAGGTGCTCAAGTGCGACCTTTGGAGCGCGCACCAACAGCAAAGCCCTGCTCGGTGCCGGAGCGAAATCCAATCCCTGAACCCCGACAAGCGGTGACGGCGCCGTGGCAGGGCGCGTGTTTCGGCGCAACGTCACGGCTCGACCGCTACGGCCTCGCCATCCGGTCCTCCCAGCCTCGGGCGGCAGCTTCTAGCCGGGTGACCAGCGAGCCCGCCTCGGCGGCGGGCAGCGTTGCCCGAGCTGCGTCCGCTACTGTGTCCACGAAATGCCGCCAAAGCGCCTGGATCCTCGGGCCGTGAGGGTCGACAACGTCACCGCCGAGCTTGTGTAGCTTGAGCACGACAGCTGCGAGCTTGCCCAGGCCGTCTACGCGCCGAGAGGAGATCTGCGAGATGTCCCGCCCTTCGGCCTCTTGCTGCCGACGGAGCGCGCCAAGCGCGGCGGTCTCCTCCGCGAGCGCCACCTTGGCCGCATGCAGAACCTCGGCGCCGATGCGCCCCGACGATACAGCAGCCACGAGGGGATCGGCGGCCAGCGCCTTCGCACGCGCCTCGCACACTGCGGCGTTGTAGGCCTCTTCGTTCACGGCGGGGCGATGCTCGACCTTGCGGGGGCGACCGCGCTTGCGCGTGACACGCTCCTCGCCGGTGAGCCGGGCGAGCGGGAGGACGACAACGGTGCCGAGTTGGTCGGGGTTGGCCATGGTGTTTTCGCCCAAAGTGATCCCAACGAAAGATCTGCAAACCCCGCCCTTCTGGCTGCCGGAAGGATTTTCGAGCCATTATCACTTTCGCAAGCCGCCGCGCGCAGGCTCGTGAGGTCTTGAAATCCGAGGGCTACGGCACCCTTTTCAGCATCTGCCGCACGATCTCCGTGCGCCAGCTCAGCAGGGGGTACTTCGCGTGCGCGGGAGGCCGAAAAAGGTAATCGCTCGATTCTGGGTCATGACAGCGTGCGGCGGGGCAAGGGTCGTGGGGGCGGCACTTCCCCCAGGGCGAATGCTGCTCGCCGGTCGGCGGCCCTGGCCGCCTCGAGCGCAACCTCGATGCGAAGCCGCAGCATGGCGCGCTGCGCGGCCTCGTCCTCGGTGGCAACCGCCAGCTGCCGCCAGGCCCGACTCACCCCGTCGGCGCCGAAGCCGACGAGCACGAGCTGGACCGCAGGGCCGTCTTCGTCCGGGAATACGTGCGTCGTAAGCCCAACCGCGAACCAGTCGATAGCGATCCCCATGAGCGCGCGACCCGTCGCAAGGTGTAGCGCCCAGATCAGGTCGCGGGGGAGATCGGTCAAGACCATCACGGCCGCCGCAGGTGAGCGAAGCACTCAAGGTCGACCACCGACGCGTCGCTTGAGACAAAGCTGGTCCTACCCGCCGCCATGATCGGCGCGACGTCGGCCCAATCGCCTTCCTGCACACCGCCTGCGGCGGCGACCTCATCGTCGGTCTTGAACATCTCGCTGTCTTCCGAGTCGGGGATGGGTCGGTACAATGCGAGGATCCGAACCTCGTAGCCGCGCAAGTAGGCGTGGTCGCTGCCGAGGTAGGTTGTCACGGTGCCGATGATTTTCGGCATTTCACTCTCTCCTCCACGCCGCCTTGCTGCCGTACCGGAGCTGCTCCCCTTCAACGATGAAGACGTCGTCCTCGCGCATTCCTTCTCGCAGGGGCGCGTCGTCCTCGCCCGAGAATTCCCCTCGAGCCACCAATCGCTCGATCTCGTACTCGAAGGGCCAATGGGGCTGGCTCATGATGTAGACGTGTGCGTCGGGCTCGAAGGCCTCGAGCATCGCAATCAATCGGCCGACGTGCATGGTGGGTTACTCCCTTCTGGGCATTCATTCCCGCCGTTCTCTTCAGCAGCGGCCCGGACGCGCGGAGCGGCTCGCGGCGCCGGACGCAGGAATCCAATGGCCCCGTGGGATTCATGGTCGACGACCAGGAACACGGTCGCGTCCGTAGGGCGCGAGGCGATGAAACCGGCCTCACCCGGCAGCAATTTCGAGAGGAATGACCGCCGGACGGCTCCCCACAACGGCACCACGTGGGCTGGCAGGCGCCCTCTCGCAACCTGCCTCGCCACCCGGCGAATCAAGGCGTCGTGGCGCCACCGCATTCGACCGAAGGCCAGACCCAGGCCGGACCTTGCGTCGGCTACGACGACGAGGAGCGCCGTAGGGGGAATGTGAAGCCGCTTCTCGAGGCGTTGGAAGATCCGCAAGATCGACGGCATGGATTGCTCCAGCAGCCGAGCTTGAGCGTGTGTCATGCCGAGGGGCGCGGGCGGCACCATCACGCTTCCCCGGCGAGACTCGACGACGGTCGGTAGGCGAGAGCCGCGATGTCATCGGCGTCGAACAGCAGAATTGGGATCTCGCGCGGCCTGAAGGCGAACATGCAGCCGAGTTCGGGTGCAAGTTCTGCGACAACGACCCGCCCGTCGCTCATGGAGAGCGGCACCGCGAGAGGAACGGGACGACTCGTGTCCGATCTCGCCACACGCGATGCGACTGCCGCCTCCCCGTAGATCCACGACGCGATACCTTGCCCGGCAGCGCCTCGAAGATCGATTAGGACCACGAACACCGCGTCGGCCTCAACGCCCCGCTCGTGCTGCGCTGCTCTCACGACCCTCGAAACCAACGGCCATGATGCGGCGATCAACTCCCGGTGCGACGGCTGCAACGGAGCCAGCGACGGACTTGATGCCGTGCTCACGGCTACTCGCCGCTCTTGTCGAGGCCTTCGATGAGCGCCTTCAACTCGGAAGCGATCCGCTTCACGAGGTCGGCTTCGACCATTCGGCTGACCGTGGTCCCCTTCAGGCTCGCAAGCATCCTTGCACGCCGCATCACCGTCGGGGCGAGCTGGACCGTGAACGGATGCCTTTTCTCCGAGGAGTCGCCCTTTGCGGCCGGGGGCGCGGCTTCGCGCGCTGCGTCTTCGGGCTTCACCTCGTCGGCGGTCGTAGGCTTGACCTCTACGGCGGGCGGCTTGGGGGTCGTGGTGGTGGACTGGGCACTGGTGACGTTGGGTTTGACCATGACCCCGTGATGCCGATGGCGAACTCCGATCAACGCGATTTGAGCAGCCACCCGCCGAAGTGCATCCTGTGGGTGGGGGTGCGAGTCATTTCGCCTGACGAGTTGATCGTGGCGGACCAACGGCATCACTCGTCCATGGGAAGAGCGTCCAAGGTCGATGAGTCTGCGAGCACCACCGGCGATCCCGTCACCTTCAGGGTCGTCGTCCCCGCGCGTGCCTCGCTGACACGCGAAGAGCGCAAGGCATCGAAGACCACGGGGGCGTGGCCGGTACGGCTCATCCAGACCTTCGCGGGGTCAAACGAGCTGCTGAACGCGCTCGGGGATCGCCCTCGGAGTCAAGTTGAGCCCCCCACCAAGGCTCAATCCGTCGAAGAGCAGGCTGGGGCCAAGCTCGCCTCCGCGTTCGGCGCTCTGATCAGGGGCGTTGTCCGCGACGAGCTGGCCAAGGTCAAGCCCGCCAAGGCCGAACCGCCGCCACCCCCTCCGCCAACGGCTGATGGGACGATCTACATCCGGGCTGGTGAGGCGGCGCGAATGCTCAACGTCTCCACGCGCACGATTCGCCACTACATCTCGAAGGGCTGGCTCCGGGCGTTCCGCGTCGGCAGGCCAGGAAGCCAACGGCTCCTGCTCTCGAAGGGCGATGTCATCGACTTCGTGGAGCGCGCGCAGACCCTGGAGAAGGTGCCCGAGCTTTCGCCGCAGGTCGACGCCATCCTCGCCAAGATCAACAGCGACGCCGCGTGAGGGAACCATGGGAAGCGTCTACCCTCGCGGCAACAAGCTCTACCTGAAGATCAAGGGGCCGGACGGTCGCTGGCGCCCCTACAAGACCGAGTACCGGCTCGGCCAGGAAGAGCTGGCGCGCAAGCTCCTCGCGAAGCTGGAGGAGCAGCTCGCAGCCGGTCGGGCTGTGACCGGAGCCAAGGGCGGCGTGCTGACCGTGCGCAAGTACGCCGACCGCTGGGTCAAGGACTGCAAGAAAATGGGCCTCTCGGAGTGGAAGAGCCATGAGGCCTGGCTGCGTCTTCACGTCTTGCCCGTGATCGGGCGCATCCCGATCACGGAGGTGAGGCCGCGACACCTGGCCGAGCTTTTCCGCGACATCCGCGCGGAGAAGAAGCTGTCATCGAAGTCGATCCGAAACGTGTACGCCGCCGTCCGGGGGATGTTCCGAGAGGCACAGATCGCGGGGTTGATCGAAACCAGCCCTTGCGTCCTCACCGAGCACCACCTGGGCAAGCTGCGCGACAAGGATCCCGAGTGGCGCGCCACCGCGATCTACACACGGGACGAGCTTGAAATGCTCATTTCCGACCCACGGATCCCCTGGGACCGCCGGGTCGTATACGCGCTGGAGGGCCTCGGCGGCCTGCGGCACGGCGAGGTCGCCGGGCTTCGGCTCCGCCACTACGACCGCACACAGGTGCCCCTGGGGCGGCTCATGGTCGCGCGCTCCTATGACCACGACCGGACGAAGACGGCGCGGACGCGCTACATGCCGGTTCACCCGGTGCTGGCCGAGATCCTGCGCGAGTGGCTTGAGGTCGGGTGGGTCGAGATGATGGGCCGCACGCCGGGGCCCGACGACCTGGTGGTCCCCTGCCCGAAGCGGCGCGGCTTCGAGGCCGGGCGCATGCGGGACAAATGCTACTCCCGCAAGATGCTGATCCAGGACTTCGTCACGCTGGCGATGCGTCACCGCCGGGGTCACGACCTGCGGCGGACCATGATCTCCTTGGCGAGGACCGACGGGGCGCGGAAGGATCTGCTCGAAGTCTGCACGCACACGCCGCACAAGGAGAGCAGCGTCATCGACGTCTACACGGAATTCCCCTGGGATTCGCTCTGCGGCGAGGTGGTGAAGATGAAGATCGTGCGGCGGGTCGTGGGGCCCGACGAAGCGGCGCCCGCCATGACGGCGTGGAAGGAGGGGGCGGTGGGGGAGTGCTGACAGGCGGCTCAAGCAATATCTGGGTCGTGCATCGCATGGGCAGCACTCAGTGCCCGATCCACAAGCGGTCCCACTGCTTCTGTCACGGTTTCCGACTTGAATTCTCGCTGCAACGTTACCGTGAGGGCTTCGACACCGTGAACAATGACTTGCCATGACGTCGCATCAGGCTTGCTGATCTCAAGCCAAATGCGGTCGCTCATGTACGGGCCGCCCTTGGACTCTTGTCGCACGCAGAATCCAAAGGTCGCTACCCCGTTGCCGTCTACCGATACGGCGTCAATCGCTGCCGCCACGACCCGCCAAGTCTGATCTGCTCGTCGTTGCTGCCAGTGGATGTTCTGGTCGGCTACGTTGAGGTGCTCGCGAACCGCTATGGCCACGAGGTCTCCGAGCGGCTTCATGAAGGAGTAGTCCGGTTCGGCGTAAGGATTCATGCGACCGCTTCCTTGGTCCATTCTTGGTTCAAGGATCGAAAACGGCTTGTTTCAGGCTGGAAAATGGTGGAGGCGCCGGGAATCGAACCCGGGTCCGAAGGCTCGTCCACTGTGCATCC
>CAZIIS010000143.1:0-6994 GCA_964539295.1 uncultured Fimbriimonadaceae bacterium
TCGGAGAAGACCGAGTCGATCGCCTGCACGCCCGCGGCGTGCGCGGCGTTGGATACCTGGGCGCGCGCAAAGAGGCTTTCGCGCCCCTGGGCGGTGCGCTCGACGCCGATGTCGGCACAATAGTCCTCCAACCCTATGGTTAACGCAACCACGTTGGGTGTGGAACGGGCGATGTCGTAAGCGCGCACGACCCCCAGCGCGCTTTCCACGATCGGCATCAAGAACGTTTGGCGTTCGATGGAGTGCTCGTAGCGCAAGCTTTGCACGCAGTCGTCCACGTTGTGCACCTGCTCAGGCGTTTCCACCTTTGGGATGAGGACCAGGTCCACGCCGTGCCGGATGACGGCGGCGAGGTCGTCGAACCCCGCGTCGCCCTGGTTGATGCGCACCATGCGTTCCGCGGGGCCGAAGTCGAGCGCGACCAAGGCGTTGCGCACCAGCAGCCGGGCCGCGTCCTTCTCCGCCGGGGCGACGCTGTCCTCCAGGTCCAGGATGACGCCATCGGGGCGGTGAAGCCCCGCGTTGATCATGAACTTCGGCTCGTTTCCCGGCAGGTAGAGCCGCGAGCGACGGAACCGATCGCGCTCGGTCGGCGGGGGCAGGCTCGGGGCGGGTTCGGGCAGAGGGGACCTACGCGGCTCCACTCCGGCGCGACGCACCGCCGCCTCCAGCCGGGCAAGCAGCACGAACGGCAGCGCGCCCGAGTCCTCCACCTCCAGCTTGGCGTGGCGCACGCCCATGGTCTCAAGCGCGTCGGCGATTAACCGTCTGGTGGAATCGCCGTACAGCGACTCCACTTTGCTTCTCAGATCGATCGCCACGCCCCCGGAGGAGGGGATCCGAACCGTCACACGGCAGTCGGAACGCACGTCCGGTCCGCTTCGGCCGGCTTCACCCAAATGGTCAGCGCGTTTCATGGGGTATGTCGGAGACGCTCAGTTGCATCAGGTCTGCGACGTCCTCCAGGCTTTCCAATGAGAAGATCGCCTTTCGGAGCGCGGCTTGGCGGGACGGGGTCATCACGGGCGTGGCAAGGGCGGCGAACTTGGCGTCCAGGTCCTCGTCGGTCATCGGGTTGCGCGGGTCGCCCTTGGGGACGTCCACTTGGCAGCTAAGCTCCCTGCCGTCCGTGGTGCGGAAGGCGACCCGCGAGCACTGCTGCGCGGGAAAGGCCCGCTCGAACTCCTCGTTGGCGACCACCACGACCTTGGGCAACTGGCGCCGCAGGCGGGGGTCGTGCAGCTTTTCGTGGGTGAACTGCGCCGGGGTGACCTGGCCATCGGCAAGGGCGGCGGCGATGCAGTAGGGCAGCGAGTGGTCGGCCGTCTCCTTGGTCTGCGGGTCGTACTTGCTCGGGTCGCTGAGGATGTCGGCGGCTCGGGCGATGCTCTCGATGTGCACCTCCTCGATCTCCTCGGCCTTGAGCGCGTGCTCGCGCATCAGGGTGAGGGTCGCGGTGATCGGCGAGTGGGTGAGCGCCTCGGTGGGGAACGCCTTCATGCCGCAGTCCAGGATCTTGTCGCACCGATCGAGCCCCTTGGTAAGGGCGTCGGCGTTCCAGGCGGGGCCGAGGCAGTGCATCATGCCCTCTTTGCCGTCCACCACGTGGGCGGGGCCGGTGTAGCCGCGTTCGGCCAGCAGGGCCGCCTCCACGCCGTCGCGGACCGCCATCGGGTCGACGGTGTTCTTCATGGCCGTGAGCGCGCCGGCGACGGCGCAGCCGTAGGTCGCGCCGTGGCAACCGCCGATGCCGATCGCGTGGACGATCTGCTCGGGGGTCAGGTTCAGCATCCGACCGGCCGCGACGGGCGCGGCGAGCGCGGTGAGCGTGGCGTGGTGCCAGCCGCGCTCGCGGATGCCGGGGAGGGCGAACTCGCAAAGGCGCGTCTCCACTTCGTAGGCGACGACGATGCCGACGATCAGGTCTCGACCGCCCAGGTGGTCGCGTTCGGCGAGCGCCAGCGCGGCGGGGATGATGTCGCTGGGGTGCGAGGGGTCCTGCTTCCAGTAGATGTCGTTGTAGTCCATGGCGCGCAGCAGGAAGGCGTTCACCATGGCGGCCTGGACGGCGTTGGTTTTGGCGCCCGAGCCGATGAGGGTGCACTCCTCACGCCCTCCGAGCGCGGCGGCGTGGTCGAGCCAGACGCGCGACTCGGGCATGTGGAGCGCGCCGAGCGCGCATCCCACGGAGTCGTAGAGGAAGCGCTTGGCGGCCGCGACGACCTCGGGCCGCAGCGCCTCGTACCGGACGGCGGCGGCCCAATTGGCGATGGTTTGGGTGATGGTCGCCATGCTATTGGTTCTGCGCAAGTTCGAAGTCGATGAAGTCGGCGTGGTGAAAGACGATGGACTCGTTGGAGCGGCGCACGTGGTCGCCCTCGCGGCTGTGGGTGGCCACGATGTGCATCACTGGGTCGGGCAGGCCGTGCTTCCAGCAGAGGCCGACGCCGCTGAACGGGTGGCGAAGCATCTCGCCGCGCGAACCCTTGCTCGGCGCGCCGTCGGGGCCCTTGACGTATTCGATCAGCTTTCCGACGTCGGCCAGCAGCGCGCCGGCGGCCAGGTGGTCGCGGCAGATGCGGTAGCGGTCCTGGTAGGCGGCCTGGAGCGTGTCGGCGACGACCATCGAGAGCTTGGCGCAGGTGCGCACGTGCTCGACGAACCGGATGTTGGTGTCGCCCGCCAGCAGGGTGAACGGGATAGCCTCGATCTCCTCGCGGGTCCACCCGCCGGTTAACATGGCGTCCTCCCAGACGTCGACGACCTTCTCGCGAAGGTCGGGGTCGGCGATCTCCCCGATCTCGGGGAGCATGTCACGGATGGTGTGTCTCATGGCGCCCGTCCCACTTATAACGGCCTATTGCGCAGACGATACTTCACTGCGCACACGAAAAGCCAGTTGCGTTGAACCGACTAACGTGTGGCGACGAAGCGCTCTGAGTGGCGCTGCCGAGGAGGTCGACACCATCCAGCCTATTCGATGCCCGGGGGGCGCGAAGCTACTACCCACCGGACGAGCTTCGAAAGCTCCTTTCGAACCCCATGCGATTTCTTGCCAACAACGTAGGCGTGTGCTAGGTGATTGCCGCCTTTGCCGCGATCGGGGTCAAGGCATACGCCAAGGCCGATTGCTCGTATGTCCGCCACGGCGACCTCGACGAGCAGACGACCATCTGGGAAGGACTCTAGAACAGATGCTGGCGAGAGAGCGTGCCGTTCCAGTTCAGAGCGAAGGAACACCGAACAAGGCGTGCCGTCACCGCTGTCTGACCAAGCCGCGCTACTCAGACGATCCGAACCGTCGCCTGCAGATGTAACCCACGTCGGGTGCACGCAACGCAAGACGGAATCCGAATCGGCAATCGACTCGTCATCTTCAAAGGATGGACTTCCTAGGCGGTCGGCGCCCATGCCATCTGCTTCTCCCTTGAAGCCAGCGTTTCCAACCACGCCCGGAGGGCAAGCAGATCCTTCGTACCTTCGCGTTCCGTGCTGGTGCGGGTCAAGGCGTCTTCGGCATAGAAGTTGATCGCTAGGTCATCTCCGACCGTGAACTCGATCGCGATGCCGTGTCGGTCCCATTCGATCTGGATACTACCGTCAACGGTGGGCGCCACCGACGGCGTGGGGAGATCTAGACCTTCTCTGAGCGATGCCCACACTTGCAGGACTCCCAAGACGCGCCTTTGCGACAAAGGAGGGGCCCCATACCCGTCCCAGTTGGGTTTGAGCTGCATCAATTTGCGGACCGTAACGGCGGTTGGTTCGTCGATTAGCAGCCTTCCGGACGTTTCTTGGCGTGGCCATGCCTTGGGACGCAGATCAAACGCTGACGAGTCACAAGGTCTGTCCACTGCAACACTGTCGTCTACTGCCGCAAGCGCATTTGCCATAGCTCATGCATCTCCTCTGTTGTGATTTCCGTGAAGCCTTTAACTATCCACTGCCTTGCCGAGTCAAAAAAGCGGACCAAGGCGTCGTCGGAGCCGTCCGAGGGAACTCCTCGGGCGACAAGCGTGAGAACGACGATGGGAAGGCGCTCCTCCTCGATCCACCCCGGCGCCGCCTGTATTCTTAGCTCGCCATCTTGTACTTCGTGAGAGAAGTTGTACGAGGAAAACCAACTCCATTGCTGCAGGGCTGGCAGGAACCCGCCGGTTGCCGGAGTCAATCGGTTTAGAACTCTGTGGGGTTCCAGGTTCGCCTCGAACGAGTCGGCCCGTATATGGTTGACGTACACAAGTTCGCATCTGTCAACCCTAGGTGTCGCCTGCAGTTCGCGTTCGACAAACGCCTTGAACACCGACCAGGATGCCAAGAAGCCCTCGCGAACGCGTTCGTAACGTGGGTACTCCCGGTCGCCGCGTTTGCGCCAGTTGCGGGCGAAACGGTCTTGCTGCACCTGCACCAGTTCGGTGTCTTCGTCGTTGATGAACCAAGTCCGCACACGGGGTTTGTCGGTGAGCGTGAACTCGATCGATCCTGACCCCGAAGCCGCGCGAGGAAGCGGCGCGTGTTCTTCCATACGTGGAAAACCCTCATACTGCTTCCACAGCAGGCCTGAATGAGCGTTGGTGTAACCCTCGATCGGTTCGAACTGCACGCTCATCGCCACCTCGCTGACGGGCGGGTTAACGAACTCAGGTAACGCGTCTAGCGGCTGCTCCATCACGTTTGGCACCTATATTACCGAACGGAATCGCGTGGCGCCGCGTTCCCCCGCCCTCTCGCCGGTGACGGGCGTTTGCTACGCCTTCGGAAGGGGAGCGCCCTTCCTGGAGGCGGCGCGGAACTGCTGCTCGTAGAGCGAGCAGTAGAAGCCGTTGCGGGCCAGAAGCTCTTCGTGCGTGCCGCGCTCGACGATCTCGCCGTGGTTGACGACCAGGATCTGGTCGGCGTCGCGGATGGTGCTGAGGCGGTGGGCGATGACGAAGCTGGTCCGGCCGGTCATCAGGCGGAGCATCGCCTCCTGGATGTGCCGTTCGGTGCGGGTGTCCACGCTGCTGGTGGCCTCGTCAAGAATCAGGATGCTGGGGTTGGCCAGCACGGCCCGGGCGATGGCGAGAAGCTGGCGCTGGCCGTGGCTGATGTTGCCGCCGCGCTCGGAGAGCGGGGTGTCGTAGCCCTGCGGCAGGCGGTGGATGAACTGGTCGGCGTTGGCAAGCTTGGCGGCGGCGCGGATCTCCTCCTCGGTGGCGCCAAGCCGGCCGTAGGCGATGTTGTCGCGCACCGAGCCGGTGAAGAGGAAGCTGTCCTGAAGCACGATGCCGAGTTGGCGGCGCAGATCGTCTTTGCGCAGGTCGCGGATGTCGCGGCCGTCGATGCGCACCTCGCCGGAGTCGATTTCGTAGAAGCGGGTCAGCAGGTTGACGATGGTGGTCTTGCCCGCGCCGGTCGGGCCGACGAGCGCCACGGTCTGGCCGGGCCGGGCGTGGAGGTCGATGTGCTTCAGCACCGGCACGTCGGGGTCGTAGGAGAAGCACACGTCGCGGAACGCCACCTCGCCTTCGAGCTGCTTCGGGCCCTCGGATTCGGGAGCGTCGACTTCGGGCTGCTCGTCGATCACCTCGAAGACGCGCTCGGCGCCGGCGATGGCCGATTGGATCGAGTTGTAGAGGTTGGCGATGTCGTTGAGCGGCCGGCCGAACTGCCGCGAGTAGTTGATGAACGCCGCCACGGCGCCGACGGTGGCCAGCCCCTGCACGGCCAATGCGCCGCCCACTCCGGCCACGATGGCCAGGCTGATGTTGTTGATGCAGTTCATCAACGGGCCGATGCTGGAGAAGATCTGCGCCTGCGTGGAGGCCTTGCGGAGTTCGAGGTTGGTGTGTTCGAACTCGCTTAGCACGAGCGGCTCCCGGCGATACGCCTTCACCACCCGCTGGCCGGTGACCGTCTCCTCGATCAAGCCGTTCAAGGAACCGAGCGCGGCCTGCTGCTTGCGGAAGCCCTGGCGGGCGATGCCGCCGACCTTTCGGGTGACGAGCAGCGTGGCGCTGGAGACCACGGCGATGCTCACCGCCGCCAGGATCGGGTTGAGCAGGAACATGGCAACCGCCACGCCGACCATGCTGAGCACGCCGGAGATCAACTGCGTGACGCTGTCGCTCAGCACCATGTTGACGTTCTCGACGTCGTTGGTCAGGCGGCTCATGATCTCGCCGTGCGCCTTCTGGTCGAAGAAGCGCAGGGGGAGCACCTGCAGCCGGGCGAACAGGTCGTTGCGAAGCTCGCCGATGGTGTACTGCGACGCGCCGGCCATCGCGTAGCTCTGAACCCAGAAGCAGAACGAGGTCGCCAGGTAGACGGCCATCATCTGCCCGCACACGATCGCGAGGCCCGCCAGGTCGTGGGTCATGATGTAGCCGTCGATCGCGCGCCCCAGCAGGTACGGGCCAAGCAGTCCGATGAGCGAAGAGCCGGCGACCGCCACAGACGTCACGGCGAGGGCGACCTTGCGGCGTCGCAGGTACCCCCAAAGGCGCTTCACGGTGAGGCGCGGGTTCTTGGCCCGACGGATCTCGGCGAGCATGCCGTGAGGGCCATGCGGCCCGCGACCAGGCCCTGGCCCGCCGGGACCGCGTCCGGGCGTTCTAGGCTTCATGGGTCGCCACACCTCCGCCGCGCGTTTGAGATTCGACGATTTCGCGATAGACCGGGCTCGTGGCGAGAAGCTCCTCGTGCGAGCCCTCGGCGACAAGCCGCCCGTCGTCCAGCACCAGGATCTTGTCCGCGGAGAGCACGGAGCTGATCCGCTGCGCGACGATGAACCGCGTCTGCCGGTGGCGGCTCTTGGCGCGCGCTTCGTGGATTCGCGCCTCGGTGGCCACGTCGACCGCGCTGGTGCTGTCGTCCAGGATCAGCACGGCGGGCTGGGGAAGCAGCGCTCGGGCGATAGCGAGGCGCTGTTTCTGACCCCCCGAGAGGTTCACGCCGCGTTGACCGACCATCGCGTCGTAGCCCTCGGGGAAGCTGCGGATGAAGGCATCGGCCT
>CAZIIS010000144.1:0-6675 GCA_964539295.1 uncultured Fimbriimonadaceae bacterium
TCCCCGGTCTCAACGAATGGTAGGGGCGGGACTGCGACCCGCCCGTTTGGGCGATGCAACCCGTTGCCGCGGGCCACTGCCTCCTCCCCCGCCGTAGCCGAAGGCGTACGGAGGGGGTGTAGGGGGAGGCGCTAGCCGAACCGCCCCACCGTCGGGCGGTGTCATCCCGAGCGCAGCGAGGGATCTCGGTCGCATCGTGGTTCCACGCGGCCGACCAGAACGGCTTGGCACGCCCCTTCGCGACCCCGAACGGGGTCGCAGGTAATGGCCCGGGGTCGAAGACCCCGGGAACATCTCCAAGGAACCCGACCCTGGAAGGGTCGCACCGTCTGCCAGTCGTTGTGCGCGCGTCCGGCTTCCAGTAACCTGCGGCTAAGCCTTTATCGTCAGGAAACAATCGTCCGGGGACATGCCCGATGCGCCCAGTATCTTGATGCAGGCACTCACACAATCCATTGCACAGTAGTTGCACTCAACGACGTAGGTCTTTCCGTCCGTTTCCACAGTTTTGTATTCGCGCATTCGTGAAGCCTCTGGGGTACCGGAAAGAGCTATTATCGCCGTCTTCGACTTCTCGTTGAAGCGCACGGGTACATGCTGCAACCCACCGCATCTGATTGCCAACTTGGCAGCGCCGATCACAAGGTCATTCCAGTTCCTCAAAGGCTTGGTCTCCCCGCTCGCTAGACGAACCGACACGGGCTTCTTGAACGTAACGTCGGACTTGGCAACATCAGACAGCCGCAACGTACGTCCATCCGGACCAAACGACACAACGGGGACCACCGTTTCGACCGGGAGAGCCTTACCGTCAGTAGGAGCCACGACCGGCTTTGCCACATCGGCAGGTACGCCCGGCGATGAGTGCCCAGATTGGAAGTACCGGGTGATATCGGCCGCTGCCACATCGTCCAAACCAGGTTGCTTTCTCAGCACCTTTCGGATGGCAAGCACCACCTCGCTATCGAGCCGGGCAAGTTGCCCTCCCAGGTAGTTGAAAAGCCGCTGGTTCCTAACGTACTGCTCCAACTTGCCTGATGTGACGGATTGCCTCGATATCGCCTCGGCAAAGCTGGCAAAGGACTCGTGATCGAGGTACGCCGTGGCCGCCAACATCTCGTTCACGGTCCCGTTAATGTGGTTATCGTAGAGCCGCCATTCCTGGCCGTTCGTCAGTACCACCCAGCGCTTGCCCTGGGTATTGGCGTAGTTGACCGCCTGTTGCGCGTGAACATCCTGCAACGACACGCTCCATGCCTTGGCCTCCAAAAACCAAGTGCTCGAAGGCTCGTTCGGCAATATTGTGTAATCCGGTTTCTGGCCCGCCGAGTCAGTTCCTTGCGACAAGATCTCCCCGTAGGCGTAACCCACGCCAAGAAGCAGCGGGCAGACAATGCGGAAACACGTATCGGCCTCGTTGATCGGGACCGACTCGGCGTTGGAGCGTGCCAATTTGACTGCATCGAGGACGTCCGCGCGCATGCCACTGGTATACCCGAGCCGAACTCGGCCCAACACTGCACCGAGGTTCACCTTATAGGCCGGATGCGGGTGCGCGACCGACGTCCAAAGCTACGTTCGAGAGGTATGCACAACGTGCGTCCGCAGTCGTCGGCCTACCGGCGCCCGCACTGCGTTCACTCGACGGGTAGGAGCTTCAGCTCGGCAAGGCTCGCCCACTTCTGGCCCGCGAAACCCTTCAGCGCCACGAGCCGGACGTGCCGCGCCGTTACCGGCTTATCGAACAGCACGGTCTTCTCCTTGCCGTTACGCGCGAACGAGCCCGCCGAGACCGGCGCGCCCCACGTTTCGCCGTCCTCGCTAACGTAGAACTCGTAGCGGGCGATGTAGCCGTTCACGCCGTCGCTCCGCGGCTGACACGCAAAGCCCTTGAAGGTGGACTGCTTCGCCAACTCGATCTGGATCTCGTGGGGGTAATCGGCTTCGGTTTGCATATTCGTAACCGCGAACGTACCCGGGCTGTAGTACGCCGTGTGCCAGAACGTGTTCGGGTCGCCGTCCAACACATTGCCCGGCTCATTCCCGGTTTCAAAGCTATCGGTCATCACCACCTTCGCGCCCGTTAGGAGGGACGGTTTGCGGAACCAGCTTCCCAGTTGCTTCTCCGATATGGAGACCTTCGGGTCAAACTCGGCGCCGCTCGCGTATTGCATCAAGCTGTAAAGCAATTGCCGCGCCGCGGGCCGCTTCTCCAGATTGCGCTGAAGGTCCATCGAGCTGAATAGCAGCCTGCCTTTGCTTACCTTCGCTTCGATCAGTAGACCCAACTTCAGACATCGGTCGTACGTGTCGATCGGCTGCACGATCGGTTTCAGCTCCTTTGGCATATCGTCCAACACAAGGAGCTTCGCGTTGCTCACGATTTCCCACCACTGCCAGTTGGTGTAGAACTCCGTGGGAAAGGCCCGGAACGCGGCGTGCTTGTCCTGCACCAACGTGCCCATCGTCATCGGTTCCCAACGAAACATCGTCGGACACCAGAAGTGATTCTGGAACTCCGCGCGCTTGCCGTCGATCTCGTTGATTTCCGGCGTTAACACCACGCTCTTCCCATCCCGCAGCGCCCGCGTCGCCTCTTCAAGCGTTTTGGCCACCACGAGATTCCCGTTGACGGGCTCCTGTTGCTGCTTGGGGTACACCCAGATCTCCCAAGAGTTGCAGATCGCCTCATCCACCCGAAGCGTAACGATCAGCTTCTGCGGTTTGGCGACACCCGACAAAGGCGCGGCGATATCGCCCAGCGGGAAAAGCCCGCCATTGCCGATCCTGCCGGCTTTGAACGTGCCAGACGCGACAACCTTCCCGGATGCCGTCTTGACGTCCCAGGCGGCTTTTGCGTTTCCAAGCTCCTTCTCGCCATAGTGGTACAGCTCGGCCTTGGCGTTCAACGTTTCGTCGTTACAGTACGTGCGCTTTGGCAGCCGAAGAATCGGAACGGTGGCGCCGCAGGACTCCCGGAACTTCTCGGGCGTTACGATCCCCTTGGTATCCCAGAACGGGTCCAGAATGCCGACCAGCGCCGTGCCCTGCCCGGGGAAGTCGTGCAGGTCGAGAAGTTGGAACCCTCCGCAGTTTGGCGTTCGCAACAACGCCTCGATGCTCTCCTTATACAAGAACGCGGTCATCTGCCCCGAGACCTTCACAAACTTGTCGGCTTGGTCGAGCATGCCTCTCGAGGCCAGCTTCTCGCGGAACACCTCAAAGTTCCGCGGGACCATAACGCCCGTGTACTTCGCCATCTCCTTGAAGTTCGGGTAGACCGCGCGCTGGCCCACCTCGTGCGCCACGCCCGGCACTTTGAGCACGCTGTAGGCGTCCCGAAGGTCGTAGTCGGTCATCGGGCCCCGCGCGCCATAGGTGGTGATGCCGCCCGCGGAGGAGACGTGCGATACGTAAAACTGATCCTCTTCGATGTGCTTGCGCGCGGTGGACCCGCTGTACAGGTGGCGCGGGTCGACCTCCATCCCATGCCGAACCAACCCAGCAAGGAAGTCGAAGTCGCCCTTTAGCTCGTTACCCATGCACAATTGCACAAACGATGGGTGGTTGCCATACGCGCTAAGGATGCGATCCATTTCCGACGTGAAAAAGGCATTTAGCTCCGGATTCTTCCCCACCTCCGTCCAGCAAGGAAGCTCCGCCTGCAGGTAGACGCCCGCCTGGTCTGCGGCCGCAAACGCCGCCTCCGGCGGACACCAGGAATGGAACCGCATGTGATTCAAACCGTACGACTTGATGATGCGGAAGATTCGCAGCCAGCCGTCCACGCTCATATCCGGGTAACCGGTTAGCGGGAACACGGCGCACTCCAAGGTCCCCCTAAGGAACACCGGCCGCCCGTTCAGCGTGAAGTGCGCCCCGGATTGCCCGTACTCCCTCATCCCGAACGTTACCGACTTCTGGTCCTTGGTAGAAACGCCATCGGCTTTGACAGATAACGAGGCGGACAGATGGTAGAGCGAAGGATGAAACTCGTCCCACAATTGCACCTTGTCGCCCATCGGAAGCACGACCTTCACCCGCACTTCCGTACCGGTTCCACTAACCGGTGTGGATACCGGCTGCGCCGCATGGTCCACCGAGGTGTTCGTCGCGGAGGCCCCGACCGTCAGCGTTCCCGTCAACGCCTGTCCCTCGGGGTTGTCGATAATGCACACCACCTCCGCGATTCGGCTCTTGACGCGCGGGTAGACCTGCACATCCTTGATGCCGATGGCGGGGCGCGAGCGCAGTTCCATCTTCCCCACCATGCCGTTCCATGCGCCCTGCGTAAACTCCGTATATGCGTGGCACCATCGCTCAAAGATCATGGGCACGCGGTTGTCAATGCAGATCGATATGAGGTGCTTTCCCGGGCTCAGCACGTTGGTAAGGTCGTGGGTGTGCGGCGCGCTGAAGCTGCGAAACTCCCCGGCAAGCCCGCCGTCCACGTACACCGAGGATATCCAGAGCGTCCTCTCGATGAACAATTGAATGGATCGCCCGTCCCATGAAGGTGGTATGTCGACCTCCTTCTGGTACCAGGCGGGGCCGACGTATTCAAAGATCCGCGAAAGGCGGTCGACCGGCCGACCGGTCGTTTTCACCCCTTTCTTGTTTGTATCGGTCGTACCGGGAAGCACGATCGTGTCGGATACCGGGTCGCGGTGCGCGCCGAAGTTCTCAAAGGCGCGCTCGGAGTCCGTGATATCGGTTTGGAACCCCCATTTGCCCGAAAGGTCGATGGTTTCCTGGGCGGGCGCCAGGGACGCAGCCAAGCCAGTAAGCACGGTAAGGAACATGGTCAGTTGCCTTTTCATGGGTCGCTCAAGACGGTTGCACAGGATGGCCGGCGCGCGCTCTGCCGCAACCGACCGCCGCGCGCTGGCTGGTGTGATGTTACCTATACGCTCCGGGCTTTCCGCGCACGGGGTGGAACGAGTCCGGCGGGGTCGGGCTCCAGGCTTGGCTATGCCGCCCCTTCAGGGCTCGTCGCTGCACGGTTGGCTCACGCAGGGCATTGCCCTGGGCTGGGCTTGGATTGCCCCTTCGGGGCAAGACTAGGCGGCAGGCGCGGCCATCCCTGAGCCCCAACGGGGCGAACCATGGCAGCCCAGGGCAAAGCGCAACGCCGCCCTGGGTCGGCGGCACAAGCGATAAGCCCTGAAAGGGCGGGCCAAGGCCGAGCGCCGCACCTTAACGTCGGCGGGGCGCCCAGGCGACGTCATCCCCCTCGGCTGAGGGCCGCGGCACGGACTCGCGAGCCGTACTTCGCGGCGCCCGAGATCCCTCGCTTCGCTCGGGATGACAGCCGCTGTGTTGGGATGACAAAGCGAGACGCCGTGACCGGCGCAGACGCGAGGAGAGCTAGCGGCGCCGACCGGCCCGCACCTCCCCGTGGCTTGCAGACGCCATGCGCGCGCAGGCCACATACCGATCGCGCGGCGGGCGACGGGCGCTTGTTCCGGCCGCCTGAGCCGCACGCCTTGCCTTGCGCCTCCCCCTGCACCCCCTCCGTACGCCTTCGGCTACGGAGGGGGAGGACGCCGTGGCAACGCCGAACTACCCGCTACCCAACGACCCCGAACGGGGTAGCACCGTCCCCTACCATTCAACAGGTCGCGGCGACCGAAGCCAGATGCGCCCGTCACGTCGCGGGGCGATTCGTGAATCGCCCCTACAACGGCCACGCGGACACGGCGGTCCCTCGCCCGCAACACTCCCCCTGAACCTCTCCATACAACGGCCATGCGGGCGCGGCGATTCCCTCGCCCTCCCCCCAAAACCGATGCCATAATAGCCGAGTAGCTGAGGAGCGCTGCGATCTCGCACGAGGTGAGACCAGGCTCAGCAGGCCGCCGACCCGAAGGGTTGGCGTGAAAGAACGGCGCTCGCGATCCCAAGCGGGGTGGCGGGCCTTTTTTGTCCATGGCGACAAGGCTCCGCTCGTCCCGCAGAACGAGCAGCAAGAGCTATGAACACACTTCAGAAATCCGACTACCAGGTGGCGGACCTCTCCCTGGCCGATTGGGGCCGCAAAGAGATCGCAATCGCCGAAATCGAGATGCCGGGCCTCATGGCCATCCGCGAGGAGTACCAGGCCGCCAAGCCGCTGAAGGGCGCGCGCATCGCCGGCTCCCTCCACATGACCATCCAGACCGCGGTGCTCATCGAGACGCTCAAGGCGCTCGGCGCCGAGGTCCGCTGGGCCAGTTGCAACATCTTCAGCACGCAGGACCACGCCGCGGCGGCCATCGCCGAGGGCGGAACCCCGGTCTTCGCCTTCAAGGGCGAGAGCCTGGACCAGTACTGGTCGTTCACCCACAAGATCTTCGAGTGGGGCGACGGCGGCACGCCCAACATGATCCTGGACGACGGCGGCGACGCAACCCTCGCGGTGCTGCTTGGCTGCAAGGCCGAGAAGGACCCGAGCGTCATCGCGAACCCCACCAACGAGGAGGAGGTCGCGCTCTTCGGCGCCATCAAGGCCAGGCTCGCCGAGGACCCAACCTTCTACAGCCGCATCCGCGCGAACATCAAGGGCGTCAGCGAGGAGACCACGACCGGCGTCCACCGGCTGTACGAGTTGCAGAAGACGGGCGAGCTGCCCTTCCCCGCCTTCAACGTCAACGACTCGGTGACCAAGAGCAAGTTTGACAACCTCTATGGCTGCCG
>CAZIIS010000145.1:0-6633 GCA_964539295.1 uncultured Fimbriimonadaceae bacterium
CCGTAGCCGAAGGCGTACGGAGGGGGTGCAGGGGGAGGCCGGTATTCGCTCGCCGGCGCCTTCGGGCAAGGAGGCCCGCGCCCCGAGTGGCTTCGGCGTTACCTCTATCCCCCTGGCCCCCTTTCCCCTGCGGCGCGGTTGGCCGTTCCGTCCGACAGTGCGAGGGCCGCAAGGGAAAGGGGAAACGGCCAAACCAGACAGGTGACTAACCGGGTCCCTCGCTTCGCTCGGGATGACACGTTTGGGGGTTGGGTGGCCGGGGTGAACAGGATATCGCCCCGGCCCCCCGGCCGCCGTTGGGCGCAAGGAGAACGCCTGACGGGCATGGGGCGATTCGTGAATCGCCCCTACGAGGCCATGCCAAACCAAGGCGCGGCCGGATCCCTCGCTTCGCTCGGGATGACACCCACGGGGGAGACGAGAAGGGAACGGCGGCCGGCCAGCGGACCGGGCGCAAACCCGCCCCGGCCATCGCCGAAAAGAAGGAACCTAGCCCACCAGACCGCGCAGCGCTTCAGCGAAAGCCTGGTGCGTTAGGCCGGCCGACCAGACCACGCGGTGCGGGAGGTCGAACAGCTCCGACGGAGAGACCAGCGGAGGCCCAGCGGGGATACTGGCCTGGACCAACACCGCCGAGGACGTCAGCCGCAGCGCGCATCCGCACAGCTTCGCCCCGGTGCGCTCATCCACCACGTCGTTCGGCGCCACGTGCGCGAAACAGTCCGCGGTCTTTCCCGCCGCGCGCACAAACGGAGTCTCCTCACCCAACACGGCCGGCACGCCGCAAGCCCGCAGCGCCTGTACGATCGGCCGAATCACCTGCCGGTACGCCGCGCGCACCGACCGGAACTCGGACTCCTTGAGCCCAAGCGACGCCAACGGCGCGGCGACCCCGACCGTCACGTCGTGCCCGTGCAACACCGCCTTGCCGCCGGTCGGGCGCATCACCCAGGGGACCCGATCGGGCGAGCGCAGGGCCCGCGCCGGCTGCTGGAAGCGCCCCAGGCTGACCCAGGGCCCATCCCAACCGTAGACGCGGGCGGAGGCGATACCCGCCTCCGCCCGCGCAAGCGCCTCGACGTCCCGACCCATGTTCGTCGGGCCGTCGTTCCGTCCTTCCAGACTCACGACCCAGCCCATGCTAGAGCACGCGGCCGTAGAGCGCGACCTCGTAGAGCGAATGCTTGGGCATCGACTCCTCGAAAGCCCCGCGCTCGTTCCAGAACACGATGCCCGCGACCTCGTCCTCCAACGTCGCGTTGCGCGCGATCACGCTGCCGAGGCAGCCGTCGATCACCCGCAACTCGCCGAATATCGTCTTCAGTTCCGCGTGCAGCCGATCGGCAAAGCCCGGCTCGGCCACGCGGCGGCTGAGCGACAGGTACTGGCCAACCCCGACGCCGTCAATCCCCACGCCCGAGGTATCCATCACCTCGTACGATGCCAGTTCGGGGGGGCCCTGCAGAAGCAGGTTCCCCTCGAGCATCACCGGGGCCTCGGAAAGCGCCACGTATCCGGCGTCTGCGGCCCCTTGCGAATCGAAGTGCGAGACCACCGCAAACGAGTACAGGTCGTCGCCGCGCTGCCACCAGCTGACCGACTGGAAGCCCGAAACGTCTCCCAGCGCCTTGAGCATTGCCGCCCGAAAACGGTCCAGCGTCGGCCCATCCACATGGACCATCCGCATCCGGGTGACAACCAACGTCTCGCACATGGGCTTCGCCTACTCCTTCTTGGCCTCGGTGGCCAACCAGTTGACGTCCAGGTTCTTGACTGCGCCGGCCTCGTCGACCCGACCCACGATCTGCGTGGAGGGGGCGTCGTGGAGCAGCTCCGGATTCGTCTCCGCCTCTTTGCAGATGGCGATAAGCGAATCGCAAAACGCATCCAACGTCTCTTTCGACTCGGTCTCGGTCGGCTCGATCATGAACGCCTCCGGCACGATCAGCGGGAAGTAGTTCGTTGGCGGGTGAACGCCGTAGTCGATGAGCCGCTTGCTCATGTCGAGCGCTTTCACCCCCAGCTTCTTATACGGAAGCGCGGTCAAAACGCACTCGTGCATGCAGGGCCTGTCGTGGGCCGGCGGCATCACGTCCTTCAGCCGGGCGCGAACGTAGTTGGCGTTCAGCACCGAGTAGCGCGAAATGTCCGCCAGGTGCTCCTTGCCCATCGCCAGGAGGTAGGTGAGGGCGCGCACCGTCATCAGGAACTGGCCCTGATAGGAGCTGACCCGACCGATGCTCTGCGGACGACTGGAGTCGAACACCACCTCGCCGTCCTTCCGAACGATGATCGGCGAAGGCAGGAACGGAGCCAGGTGCGACTTGACGCCGATCGCCCCGCATCCGGGTCCGCCGCCGCCGTGCGGCGTGCTGAACGTCTTGTGCAGGTTCAGGTGCATGCAGTCGAAACCGTGATCGCCCGGTCGGGTCGTCCCGACCATCGCGTTCATGTTGGCCCCGTCGCAGAACACCTGCGCGCCCACCGCGTGGACCATCTCGCAGATCTTCACGATGTTCGGCTCGAAGAGGGCGAGCGTCGACGGGTTGGTGACCATGAAGGCCGCCACGCCGTCGTTCAGCTTGCTCGCCAGGTCTTCCAGGTCGGTGTTCCCCTCGGCCGTGGTCGCGACCGACTTGACCTCAAACCCGGCGCGGGCCGCCGAGGCGGGGTTGGTGCCGTGCGCGGAGTCGGGGATCAGCACGATCCGCCGCTTCTCGCCCTCGC
Source organism: uncultured Fimbriimonadaceae bacterium (assembly GCA_964539295.1). GTDB lineage: Bacteria > Armatimonadota > Fimbriimonadia > Fimbriimonadales > Fimbriimonadaceae > CAZIIS01. The sequence goes on from CAZIIS010000145.1 coordinate 2,728, forward strand.
CGCGGGACACATGGTACGCCTTGACCACCATCAGGCAGGTGAGCTCGCCATGGGCGCCGGCCACCGGCTGCATGGAGATCGCGGGAAACCCGGTGATCTCGCGCAGGAACGCCTGGACCGTCTCGATGACCTCCAGGGCGCCCTTGGCCGTGCAGGCCGGCTGCAGCGGGTGCAGCATCGTGAAGCCCGGAATGCCCGCGGTGTTCTCGTTGACCCGCGGGTTGTACTTCATGGTGCATGAACCCAGCGGGTAGAAGCCGTTCTCGATGCCGTAGTTCACCTGCGAAAGGTTCACGAAGTGGCGCATCAGGTCGAGCTCCGCCACCTCGGGCAGCCGCAACTCCTTTCGGGTTGCCCCGACCGCCTTCGACAGATCGACCTCGGGAGTGTCCGCCACCGGAAGGTTGCAGCCGATCCGGCCGGGCTTCGACTTCTCGAAGATCAGCTTCGGTTCGGGGACGTTCTTGGAAATCACGCGAGCACCTCCTTCAGCTTCGCCGCGTAGTCGTCGATCTCGGCCTTGGTCCGCACCTCGGTGACCGCCACCAGCAGGCAGTCGGCCATGCCCGGGAAGTAGTCTCCAAGCGGAAGACCCGCCAGGATGCCCTTCTCCAGCAGCTTGTCGCGGACGCCCGTGGCGTCGACCGGCAACTGCAGCACGAACTCGCCGAACACCTTGCCGGGATACTTGAGCTTCCCACCGGCTTCGGTGAGCTTGGCCATCGCGTACTGGGTGTTGCGCACCGTGCTCTCGGCCACGGAGCGCAGGCCATTCTTGCCGACGGCGCTCAGGTAGATGGCCGCCGAAAGCGCCATCAGCGCTTCGTTGGTGCAGATGTTGGAGGTCGCCTTCTCGCGCCGGATGTCCTGCTCGCGGGTGCGGAGCGTCATGGTGAACGCCTGCCGCCCGTTCTTGTCCTTGGTGCGGCCCACGATGCGGCCCGGAATGCGCCGCGCGTACTCCGCCTTGCAGGCGAAGAGCCCGAGCAGCGGCCCGCCAAAGCCCATCGACACGCCGAGCGGCTGGCCCTCGCCAACCACCACGTCCGCGCCGAACTCGCCGGGCGGAACCAGCAGGCCCATCGCCGTCGGGTCTGCGACCACGACCAGCAACGCGCCGGCGGCGTCCGCGGCCTTTCGGGCGGCGCCCAGGTCCTCGATGACGCCGAAGAAGTTCGGGTACGGCACGACGACGCAGGCGCACGTGTCATCCACGCCCGCATAGCCGTCGGTCGAGATCTCGCGGACCGTGATACCGGCTGCCCAGGCGTAGGTGTCGAGCACGCGTCGGAAGTGCGGGTGAACCGAGTCGCTCACCGCCACCGTCTGGCGGCCCTTGACGCCCGTCGCCATGATGGCGGCCTCGGCCATGGCCGTCGCGCCGTCGTACATGGAGGCGTTCGCCAGGTCCATGCCGTACAGCTCGGCGACCATCGTCTGAAACTCGTAGATCGTCTGCAGGTAGCCCTGCGACAGCTCGGGCTGGTAGGGCGTGTAGGCCGTCAGGAACTCGCCCCGCGAAAGGACGGCGCCCACGGTCGCCGGGATGTACCGGTCGTAGACGCCTGCGCCCAGGAAGCAGGTCAGCTTCGTCAGGTCCAGGTTGCGGTCGGCAAGCTCCTTGAGGTGGCCGAAGAGGCGGTACTCGTCCAAAGCCGAGGGAACGTCGAGGGGCCCCTTCAGCTTCAGCTCGTCGGGCACCTCGCGGAACAGTTCGTCAATAGACGACGCGCCGATCGTGGCAAGCATCGATCGGCGGTCCTCATCCGTATGGGGTACGTAAGGCATTTTGGGTCCTGTCGCGCGCCGAAAAACGCACCGGGCGCGCGGGTTATCTCCTGAAAACGGGCTACTCCTCGAGGGACGCTTCGTAGGCCGCGGCGTCCAGCAGGGCATTGGCATCCGCCGGGTTGGCCATCTTCACCTGGATGAGCCAGCCGTCGCTAAAGGGGGCCTTGTTGACCAGTTCGGCTTCCGAAGCAAGCTGCTCGTTCACCGCAACGACCTCGCCCGAGATCGGCGCATAGAGGTCGGAAACGGTCTTCACGCTCTCGACCGTGCCGAACGTCTCATCCAAAGCCAAGGCGCGCCCAACGGCCGGAAGATCCACGTAGACGATGTCGCCCAACTCCGACTGCGCATGGTCAGTGATACCGATGGTCGCCTTATCGCCTTCGATGCGGACCCATTCATGGGTCTTGGTATATTTGACGTCGACTGGGTTGCTCACTCGTAAGCTCCTAGCGGACCTGAGTCCAAGGCGATTCTACCCAGGGCCATCTGAGAGCCGGGGTCCGGCTCCCCCGTCCCCCGGCCGGCGAGTGAGTACAATGAACCTATCCAACCCACTTCTGCCATGTCCCAACGCACCGATGACCTCCGGATTCAAAGCGTTCGCCCCCTGATCCCGCCCGCGATCCTCGCCGAGGAGTTGCCGATCACGAGGGAGGCGGCGAACGTCGTTGCCGAAGCGCGGAGGACGATCCAAGCGGCGCTCTTTGGCGAAAACCGTCGCTTCGTGGCGATCGTCGGCCCGTGCTCCATCCATGATGCCGCGGCCGCCGTCGACTATGCGGGCAAGCTCAAGGAGATGACGGGGGCGTATTCCGACCAGTTGCTGGTGGTGATGCGCGCCTACTTCGAGAAGCCGCGCACGGTCGTCGGTTGGAAGGGTTTGATCAATGACCCGGACCTGGACGGCACGTACCGCATCAACAAGGGCCTCAGGCTCGCGAGGGGTTTGCTGCTCCAGCTTGCCGAGATGCAGTTGCCGGTGGGCACGGAGTTCCTGGACACCACGTCGCCCCAGTACACCGCCGACCTAATCGCCTGGGGCGCCATCGGCGCTCGAACCTCGGAGAGCCAGATTCACCGAGAGTTGGCGTCCGGCCTGTCGATGCCGGTCGGCTTCAAGAACGGCACCAGCGGAAACCCGCAGATCGCCATCGACGCCGTGGCGACCGCGAGGGCGTCGCATTGGTTCACCTCGGTCACCAAGCAGGGGATCTCGGCCATCTCGCAGTCCACGGGCAACGATTGCTGCCATGTGATCCTGCGCGGGGGTTCGAGGACCGGGCCCAACTACAGCGCGGATTTCGTGGCGAAGGTCGTGAAGAAACTGGTCGCGGCCAACATGCCGCCCCGGCTGATGGTCGACTGCAGCCACGCCAACAGCCTGAAGGACCACACCCGCCAGATCGAGGTCGCCGCGGACGTCGCCCAGCAGATCGGCTCCGGTTCAGACTCCATCTTCGGCGTGATGGTCGAGAGCAACCTGGTGGCCGGTCGACAGGACTGCGCCAACCCGGACAAGCTCGTCTACGGGCAGAGCATCACCGACGCCTGCCTCTCCATCGAGGACACCAAGCCGATCCTGGAGCTGCTGGCCGAGGCCGTCGTCCGTCGGGGCTAATCCGAGAGGATGCGGTTTCCGTCGATCCGCACGCGCTTGTGCGTACGGGAGGACTCGATGGCGCCGAACACCATCGCCAGGCTCTTGATGTTGTCGTGGCACTCGCCGTTGGGTACGGCGCCCGTCTTCAACGCGTGGACGAAGTCCCGCAGCGAACCGGCGATCCCCGCATGGAACCCCTCGTCGTGGATCGGCTGGCGGACGAACTTCGTGTCCCGAACGTAGCCCCCGCCCCCGCCGGCGACGATATCCGCCTCGACTTTCGATTCCCCATCCCAAGTGGCCGTGCCCTTGCTGCCGACCGCACGCCACGAACCCTCCCAACTGGTCTGCTTGCCCTCCGCGCACCAAGAGCCACGGTAGGCGTACCGCACGTCGTTGGTCATCTCGAACGTGGCGTTGGCGCATGCGTCGCCCTTGTACCAACTCCAGGACGGGTTGTACTCGTGGCAGAAGACGGCGACCGCGTCGGCGCCGCTCAGGAACCGCGCCTG
>CAZIIS010000146.1:0-6616 GCA_964539295.1 uncultured Fimbriimonadaceae bacterium
GTGAACCCACCCGTCGGTGACGATCGGTTTGCCGTCCAACCAGGCGCGGACGCCGTCATCGGACGTAACCTCGATCACATAGTCGCCGGGGTCGACGGTAAACGTTCCGTTCGCCACGGTGGCGTAGAACTCGGCTGGCGCCTTCTCGCTCGGACGTCCCGCCCAGGATAGAGACGGTGTGGACTGCCGGAGCACCGGCTCTCGACGCAACGCCGCCTGGAACGCCTCGGGGTGCTGGAGCGGAGTCTCCGTGTTGGGATCGAGCGCGTAGTAGGCGGCGTCCCAGTCGATCTGCACGTGGAACTCGTGGATACCGAACCGAACTGGCTTGCCGGCGGGGGTGACGACGCCACGAACGTCGGTGGTCGCTCCGCCGACGTACTCCAGGTCAAGGCGCAGCGACGTCGAGCCGGTCTTGGGGAACCGGACCTTGACCTCGCCCGGCACGGCCCCAGATGTGGCAGAGATGGTTGCACCGGTCGGCGTGCCGACTAGCTTCCACTTGCCCTTCGGGCCGAGCACCTCGTAGGTCGTCACGGCCTCGCCGGTCTTCTGGTCGCGTTCGGTCTCCCTCGCCCAGAGGAGCGGGCGCATGAAGTCGTATGGACCCCAATCGTCGACGATGATGTAGCGCCGGCCGCGAAGGGCGCCCTTCGGCAGGAACGGGTTCTTGCCGCCCTCTAGCGGCTTGGGCGCGGCGGCGCGCAGCGCGGCTTCGGCCTTGGTAGCCTCCTGCCGCTCCAGCGACGAGGCGACCTCGGGGGAGAGAAGCGCGTGTCCGGGCCACGGGTTCCAAAGCAGGTCAAACCGACTGAGGTCGTCTCGGAACGACGGGTCCAGGTCCTTCAGGTCGCGTCCAGAACGCGCCATCGCTGGGCTCGGGGGAGCTAGCGCGCGCGGACCGGTCGTGATCCAGGTGTTGGCTTCAGCCGGGTCTCCGAACTCGGCCGGCCATTGCTCCTTTGCCCCGAAGATGCGGTTGTCGGCACAGGCGAGGCCGCCGACGTCCTTGGCGCGCAGAATCGAGCCGTTGCGCTGGAACAGGTTGTTGCGAACGGCGAAGTTCTGCGACTGGCGAAGGTCGAGCGCAAAGGTGGTGATGGAGTCGAAAACGTTGGCCTCAATGACGCCATTCCGACTGCTGGTGTCGCGTCCCAACGAGACGCCCCAGGCTCCTGGGCCCGGGTTCATCCAGCAGTAGACGCCGGCGTTGTCGCGCTTGAAGAGGTTGTAGGCGATGCGGTTGTCCTGGCCGTGCTCGATCGCCATCGACTCGCCGTTGTAGGCGAAGACGTTGCCCAGGAACTCGGACTCAAAGGAGTAGCCGCCCCATACGCCGTGCCAGTTCTCCAGAAGCAGGTTGTTGATGAACTTGTTCCGGCTGAATGTGGTCTCGATGGCGTTGGTGGGCGCGTGGCTGAAGTCGTTGCCGTAGACGAGGTTGTCGTTGCAGCCGCCCTTGGCGGTATCCAGCGTCGTTTGGCCGGCCCACAGGAAAAAGCCGTCGCCTCCGTGCGTTACCGAGTTGTAAGCGAACACGTTCCGGTTGGACTGCTCGTAGATGAGGATGCCGGCGGAGTCCTGGCCGCGGTTGTAGACGCCGTAGGAGAAGCCGCGCACGCACCAGTCCACCTTGTTGTGCATGATGCGGTTGCCCGACGAGCGGAACATGCCGATGCCGAGCCCGCTGAGGAACGAGAGGTCGCTGTTCCAGACCAACCCCTTGTTGCAGTCGGTCATCATGAGGCCGCACTGTCCGCCGACGACGCGCGCGCCCTTCACCTCGAAGCCGTCGCACCCGCGCAGGTAGATGCCCGCGCCGTACCGCAGCCATTCGTCGGCGCCGTTCTGGTGGAAGCTCATCCAGTCCGCGCCGCTCTCACTCTCCGTGGTGCTCTCCAGGTGCTGCTTCCAGTTGTACGAGAAGTCGCCGCCGATCACCTTCAGACCGGGAGAGTTGCGCGCCATGAAGGCCACCTTGTAGCCGTGGACGCGCGCGTTCCGGATCGTGACGTTCTTGCCCTCGACCAGCACGCCAAGTCCCTTCCGCTCGTCGGGCGGGACCTTGGCGTCCGAACCGCGGAGCACGGCCTTCCCGAAGTCGACCGTGATGCCGTTGCCCTTGATCAGGAGGGCCGGCTTGTCGAGCGACTCGGACGATGGGATGTGGTAGCTGCCTTTGGCGAGCGTGCAGGAATGGGTGATCACCAGCCCAGGGGCAGGCGTCACAACGGTTGTGGATACGGGTTTTGCGAGTAGCGCCGTGAGCGCGAGGAGATGGATCAACCTTTTACACCACCGATCAGGATTCCTTTGACGAAGAACCGTTGACTGAAGAGGAAAACCACTAGCAACGGAAGCATAACAATGACCGCGGCGGTCATCTGCAGGGGCCAGTTCGTGGCGCCGTAGCTGTTCTTGAAGACGGAGAGGCCGACTTCGAGCGTTCGCATGTCCATCGAGTTCGTGGCCAGCAACGGCCAGAAGAAGTCGGTCCAGACGGCGAAGAAGGTGAACGCACCGGCGGTCGCCAACGCGGTGCGGCTGAGCGGCATCACCACCGTCGAGTAGATGCGCAGGTCCCCGGCGCCGTCGATGCGCGCCGCTTCGCAGAGCTCCTCCGGGATGCTCATGAAGAACTGGCGAAGCAGGAACACGGTGAACGCGCTGCTGACGCCCGGCACGATGAGCGCCCAGTAGGTGTCGAGCCATCGAAGCGACCGGACGAGAAGGTAGACCGGGATCTGCGTCACCGGACCCGCGAACATGAGCGACAGAAGGAACAGGGCGAAGATGAGGTCGCGTCCCTTGAACGTCATACGGGCAAACCCGTACGCAGCCAGCGAGGAGACCAGCAGTTGCCCGATCACCACCGAGGTGGTGACGAAGACCGAGTTCAGCAGGAACCGGAAGACCGGGATGTCCGGCATGAAGAGGACAGTCGGGAAGTTCTCCCAATGCGCTTCGCGCGGGATGAGTTGCTCCAGCGGTGGGATCGGCGCCTGGCTCTCGTGGAGCGACACGCATACCATCCAAACAAACGGGGCCATCAGGAACAGCCCAAGCAGGATGAGGGCGCCGTAGCTCAGCAGGTTGGCGAACACGCGACGGGCCGGCATCAGTTCGTCTCCATGTTGTTCTTCATCATCCGGTACTGCACGTAGGCGACGACCACGATGCCCGCGAGCAGGATAAAGGACTTCGAGGAGGCCAGTCCGATGTGGAACTTGCGCCACGCCTCCGAGTAGATGTGGTAGCCGACGACGTCGGTCGAGTCGACCGGGCCGCCCCGGGTCATCATGTAGACCGGGGTGAACACCTGGAACGCCGAGATGGTCGACGTGACCAGCACGAAGAAGGTGGTCGTGACCAGCATCGGCAGCGTGATGCTCCAGAACGCGCGCCATTTGTTGGCTCCGTCGAGCGACGCCGCCTCATACAGCTCCTGGGGGATGCCGCACAGGCCCGCCAGGAAGAGCACCATGCGGGGTCCGAGCCCGGTCCAGATGCTCATGAAGACCAGCGCCCACATCGCCCATCCCACGTGGTTCAGGAAGTCGGTGCCGGTCGGCACGGCCAGGCTGCCGAGCCCGACCGCGGTCGCCACTTGGTTGAACCCGCCGAGCATGGCGTTGATCAGCCCGTTCTCCGGCAGGTACACGTAGATCCACATCATCGCCACCGCGACGCCGGAACTGATCGCAGGGATGTAGAACAACGTGCGGAAGATGGCCATGCCGCGCAGCTTCTGGTTCACCAGCAGGGCGACGACAAGCGCCACGGCCATGCCGACCGGAACGCTCACCAGCGCGTACCGCGCGCTGTTCCACATCGCGTTCCAAAACGAGAGGTCGCTGACCGCCTCGGCGTAGTTGCCAAGCCCCACGAACGGCTTCGCGTCCTTCAGGATGTCCCACTTGAAAAGGCTCAGGTAAAAGGCGTACAGGATCGGCGCCAGCCCAAACACCACCAGGTGGAGCAGGGCGGGGCCGATGAAGGCGTACCCGAGCGGGTTGTTGCGGCGGGCGGTCTTCATCGCTTTCGGAAGTCCTCGTCGATCTCCTTGACCGCGCGCCTGACCGCCTCGTCCGGGGGCAATGCCCCAAGCAGCAGGTTGTCCATCATCTTTTGGCCGGCCGTCTCCACGTTGTCATAGCCCTGCACCGACGCTCCCCAAGGCGCCCGCGCGCTCGGCACGATGCGCAGGAACTCGGCCTCGCGCGGGTCGGTGGCGCCGCGCGCCGCCGCAACGTCCTTTCGCGCCGATATTGCGATGCCGGTCTTGTTCAGACGGCGTTGCGCGTTTTCGGAGGTCATGAACTGGATGAACCTCCAGGCCGCCTCTGGGTGCTTGCAGTTCTTGCCGATGGCGAAACCCGCTTCGTACATCACCGTCACGCTCTTGGGCAGTTCGGTCGGCAGTTCGACCACGCCCACGTCCTCGAGCCGGAGCAGCGGACGGCCCTTCGCGTCCTTGGGGGCCACGCTGTAGCCCACCAACGCCCAGTGCCCGCTGATCTCCATCGCCGCCTGCCCGTTGGTGAAAAGGTCGACGCCCAGGCTTGCCGTCTGGCTCAGGCTCGGCGCCACCCGGTCCACGTTCACCAGGCGGTTCAGAAAGCCGATCCCCTCGGTAGACTTGGGCGAGTCGAGCGCTCCCTTGGCGCGCGTACCGGCCGGGTCCAGCACGTCGCCGCCGTTGTTCCAGATCCAGGTCACCCAACCGGGCATCCAGTTGGTGAACTTAAGGCCGTATTGGCCCGGCTTGGTGAGCTTCTTGGCCGTCTGCAGGAAGTCGTCGTAGCTCCAGCCGGGTTTGGGGTAGGGGACCCCCGCCTCGTCGAACAGGCGCTTGTTGTAGTACATCACCATCGGCGTGAAGTCGCCTGGAACCGCGTAGTATCGGTCGCCGCGCCTGGCTATGCCGACGACGTTGGGGAAATAGTCGTCGAAGGAGAAGTCGGCGTCGCGCTTGGCGAACGGGGCCAGGTCCATCAGCACGTTGTTGTCGATGAAGACCGCGGCGCTCGACGCGTCGAGCGTGAGGATATCGGGTTCCGTGCCGGCGATGAAGCTCAGGAGCATCTTGCTGACGTACTCCTGCGAGCCGGGAACGCCCTCCAGCCGAACCTTGATGCCGGGGTTCTTCGCCTCGAACTCCCGATAGAGGGCACGTTGCGTGCGGCTGAACTCGCTGTCGTCGCTCGCGGCGCCCCACGTGCCGAGCCGGATGACAACCTCTTGGCTCCTGGACGCGCAACCGCCGCCGAGACACGCGACCAACGTCACCAGAACGGCGGGGAGCAACGCGCGCAATCTCACGCCGAGGGAGTTTACAGGCGCGGTCCCATCGCTTGGACGGTTCGGTAGGCACTGCCCGACAAGGTGTCGGCAACAACGCAAGAAGCTCGCGATGGTGGACCGACCAAAGAAGGGAAGGAACCCGCCGCGGCCGGCCGGAAACTAGACATATGCTTGTCCTCTCCGGCCAACGGCTGTCGTTGGCCCAGATCGCCCAAGTTGCGCGCGGCGGCGTGAAGGTCGCGCTTTCTGACGAAGCGCGCCGGCGCATGGAGGCCTCGCGCGCCGTCGTCGAAGGCATCGTGCGCGAGGAGCGCCCCGTCTACGGCGTGAACACGGGATTCGGCAAATTGGCTGCCGTTCACATCCCGCCCGAGGAGCTGCGCGAACTGCAACTCAACCTGGTTCGCAGCCACGCATGCGGGGTTGGCGAGCCGTTGTCGCCGGAGGAGACCCGCGCGGCGCTGTTGCTGCGGGCGAACGTGCTGGCCGTGGGGCTGAGCGGCGCGCGGCCCGTGGTGGCCGACACCCTTTTGGCGATGCTCGAACGCGACGTGTTGCCGGTCATCCCGTCTCGGGGCTCCGTGGGGGCCAGCGGGGACCTTCCGGCGCTCGCGCACCTGGCGCTGGTGGCGGTGGGCGAGGGCATGGCCACCTGGCGGGGCAAGCAGGCGCCTGGCGGAGAGGCGATGCGGAACGCGGGCATCGAGCCGTTGGCGTTGGGGGCAAAGGAGGGCCTGGCTCTGCTCAACGGCACGCAGGCAATGGCCTCGGTCGGCGGTTTGGCGCTGGAGCGGGCTGCGCGGGTGGCCGATGCGGCCGATGTGGCCGGGGCGATGACGCTCGAAGGGCTGCTCGGAACGCCGACCGCGTTCGACCCGCGCATCCATGCGGCGCGCCCGCACAAGGGGCAGGGGCTCGTTGCCGAACGGCTCCGCACACTCCTTCAGGGCAGCGAGATACGGGAGTCGCACGTCAACAACGACCCCCGCGTGCAGGACGCCTACTCGCTGCGCTGCATGCCGCAGGTGCACGGGGCGGTTCGCGACGCCCTCGACTACGCGCGCGAGGAGGTGGAGGTGGAGACCGCCTCGGCCACGGACAACCCGTTGGTCTTCCCTGAGGAGGGCGACGTGTTGAGCGGGGGGAACTTCCATGGCGCGCCGCTGGCGCTCGCTTTCGATCTGGCGACGACGGCCCTCACCGACCTGATGAGCATCGCCGAGCGCCGCATCGACCGATTGGTGAACCCGGACGCAAACGAGCACCTGCCGGCGTTCATAGCCGCTCGGCCCGGAACCGAATCCGGCTTCAT
>CAZIIS010000147.1:0-6561 GCA_964539295.1 uncultured Fimbriimonadaceae bacterium
ATGGCACGATGCGCTTGACGCGACCTATCTCGGCCTAGGTCGGGCGTCAGCCGACACCCGCCCTAGACTAACCCAAAAGCAAAGCGCCACGCCGCCCGCAAACCCGACCAGGTAGCTGGCGATGTGCGCGAACCACACGGCCAGGAAGGCGGTGTGCCGGTCTTCGGGAACGCGGGCGCCCAGCGTGCCCCGAGGTTGAAGTTGGCCGGCGGAGGCCCCATACCAGCCGCCCAGCCCGGCGAGCAACGCGCACACGGCCATAACCAGAAGCAACAGCCCAATCGGCCGTACCAGAGAGCGCGCCGACCGCTTGGGGCGCGCGCCAAACCGCGCGGCGAAGGCCATCGGTATCCCGAGGAACAGCCCCATCCACCAGGTGGCGACCACCCCCCAACCCAGCGCTAACACCGTGGGGTCTCCCGTGCCGAACACGTTCGCGTGGCCGATGGTGAAGTACTCGACGCACAGGTGCGCCGTCACCATGTCGTGCGCGATGCCGTACACGATCGACGCCCCGATGCAAAGGAGCACGATCGGTATCCATCCCAAGTCGACCTTCGCTCGCATAATGCCTCGAAACCGCTATCGTCGCGACTATCGCACAGGGGCGTGGCGGAGGGCTAGCCGATCCCCCAACTTCCCTTTCGCTCTCCGCCCGTGCGGCAGCCTTGCCTCGAACCCGTCGCGCTTGACCGAAACCGAAAACCGCAGGCCGCGGACCGAGACTCCGTCGAACACGTAGTCCGGCAGCCAGGACGGCAGGTGCGGCGCGATGGAGACCAGACCGTCGAAGCCCACCTCCAGCCCGAGAAGGCCGAACAGCATCGCCTCGTTCACCTTAAGCGCGGAGACCACGTTGGGCCTGCCGTCTCGGCGGTAGTCCTCGGCGTCGGCGCGCACCGCCTGCGGGATGTACGGGAACCGGCCGCCCCACCAACGGATGCGCCGGAGCACGTCGTCCCCCTCCGCCGCGAACCCTGCGCGGACCAGGTCCTCGAACAGCTCCGGCGCGTCGCCCGCGTAGACGCCCGGCCCGCCCCAGTCCACGTCGGAAGCGTCGTAGCCAGGGTCAGTCTTGGCCAGGCTATGCACCCCGTAGTCCGAGAGGAACTCGGACGGGTTCAGATGACGCACGATCGCTCTGCGCTGCTGGGGTGAAAGCACATCCAGTCGAAGCAGGTCGAACACCTGGATCGAAGCGCAGGTATGGGGTTTCCCCTCGGCGTCGAGCGTGCCGAACCAACCCTGCTCCGGGCGCCAGAGCTTCTCCGTCAGCAGCTCCTGCAGGGCGTCGGCGCGCGCGGAAAGGCCGGGCGAGGCCTTCCCCGCCAGGCCCGCCAGCGTGTCCACGGCGCGATAGCTCCAGCACCGCTCGGCGTTGGGGCTGGGCACGACGTGCTGGTAGGCGCGGGTACGGCGCAGTTCGAGCAGGTTCTCGTTCGTGCCGTAGTCGATCAGCTCGACCGGGCGCGACAGGTCGTCGCGGTAGGTGGCGTTTGCCAGCACCCACTCCCAGACGGTCCGATCGCCCACCCGCTCGTTCAGGAACCCCGCGTCGCCGGTGAGCCGCACGTAGTGATAGACCGCCGAAACGACGCTGTACTGGTTGTAGCTGTACCAAGGGCCGACCGGCGAGCCGTCAAGCGGCGTGAAAGCGTAGTGGTGGAACGGGTCGGCCATCAGGCTCTGGGCGATGTGCGCTCGCGCGACCTCGGGCGCGACCAACGGCAGCGCCTTGGCGATGTAGGCCAGCGCCCAGGTGTAGTTGCACACCGCTCCCCCGTCGATGCCCGACTCCGCGATGTGGGGCCTGAGGCGGAACGCGTCGGACTGCCAAAGGCAGGTCCAGTAGGTGAGCGCGGCACGGTCATAGGTGGCCACGAGGGCGGCGTCGGAGGACCGGAAGCGCGGGAAGCGGCTCAGCGTCTCCTTCAGGCTGCGCCCGATTGCGCGCTGGGCGCGGCGAACCGCAGACTCGGGATTCGCGATCGGCTTTTCCCCGAGGTTGAGGCTCAAGTGGAGCGTGCGCCTCGCACGGGGCGCCAGTTCAAACTCCGCGGCGAACCCGTCGGCGGCCGGGGAAAACGGCTTCGAGGCGGACACGAGCAGCTTCTGCCTCCCCACCGGGTAGACCCAAGCGCCGTTCTCGGGGCTCGGTGCGGGCTTGGCGCCGGCGCCTGGGGACATCCAGCCCCATCGCTCGGAGGGCAGTTCCTCGGCCGCGACGTCGAGTCGCCAGCGCAGCGAGACGGTCCGGGCCGCGTCAGGAGAGTTCGTGAGGCGGAGCGTGAGGATAGCCGACCTTCCGGGCGACGCGACGAGCCGTGAGGCGAGTTCCAACCCATCGCGGGCTCCGGAGCGCAACACCTCGCCCGGCCGCCACTCGTAGTCGGTGGCCGGCACGACCCGACCGTCGACCTCCAGCGAGACGCGGGTCCCGCCGGCGGCCACCGGCGGGGCGAAGAACCCCTGTATGCCGCCCACGTCGCCGAGGCCCGGGCGAACGGTGATGCTGCGCCCGAACGCCCAGAGGTGGCGGTCCTCCATCACGCAAGAGGCCGAGGGCATGGCGAACCGCCGCGCCTCAGCCGAACCGTAAGGGAAACCGCCAACCAACGCCGCCGCAAGGCCCGCGGCCATCAAACCACCCATCCTCCCGAGTCATACCCGACGCGGAAGGCCGCTTCACTTCGGCTGGAACGACCAAACCTCGGGCGAGCGAACGCCGGGCCTGGCCTCCCCGCCGGCGATCACCCATTGCTTGCCCCACTGCGCGATGGGCGCGGTGGCGCGGCTGACCGGGGCGTCCGGGACGTCCGTCCAGCGGTCGGTCTTCGGCTCGTACCGCAGGACCCGCTTCGGAAAGCCCGGGTGGTCCTTCTGGGGCGTGCCCACCAGCGAGCCGTCGTCCCCGCCGAGCACGTAGATTGCGCTCTCGGAGGTCGGCGCCGGCGACGGGGCCGCCACGATCGGTCGCGGCAGACCCGCGAGGCGCCGCCATCCCTGCTTGGGTGAGAAGCAAAAGGCGTCGCGCAGGTAGTTGCGCTTCAACGCGCCGGTCCCGTCCAGGAACAGCTCAGCGCCTCCAAAGACGTACAGCCGACCCTCGAACGAAGCGGAAACGGCCAGGATGCGGGATGGTCCGGGCAGCCGCGGAAGCTCAACCCACGCGGGCGCTTTCGCAGACAGGTCGAGAGCGAAGGCGCGGTTCGTGGCCACGCCGGTAAGCGTCTCCTGTCCCCCGACGACGTAGAGCGTGCTGCCCACCAGCGCGCCGCACCCGTCGGAGAGGGCCAGCGGAAGGGACGGCAAGGCCTGGGTCACCAGTTCACCACGGACGACCTCAAGGCTGAACGCCTCCGCGTAGTGCCGCTCCTTGTCGCTTCCACCCACGCAGACCAGCTTGTCGCGGTAGGTGGCGAAGAAGCCGTAGCCCAATGGCCGCGGCAACCTGCCGACCGGCTCCCACGTTCCCTTGGGGTCGTCGAGGGCGAACACGGAGTCGTACCAGACCTTGACTCCGCCCTCCCATGGGCGTTTGTCGGGGAAATTCGCGCCGCCCGCGACCAGAAGCCGACCATGGCTCACACCCGCGAAGCTGCCCGCAAAACCCTCCCGATCCGGAATGCTCGGAAGCCGCCCCCATTCGCCGACGGCCGATGCCGACATAGCCTTCACCGATGCTTCATCTCCCTGAACTGCCAAGCCAAGGAGCACGCATGCCCCCGCTCCCAGCCATACGCACAAGGCCAAAACCGCTCCGCTCACGCACAACCCCATTCGAAGAAACCAATGGCCTCCAGCTCCTTCCGGAGCTTCTGGATATCGCCCTCGGCGATGGAGGTGTTCGGCAACCTGGGCTGGCCGACGTTCACCCCTAGAATCCCCATCAAGGCCTTCGCCGCAGCCATGTAGCCGTACCCGGCCATCAGGTGGATCATCGCAACCGACCGGCCCTGCTCCTTGATCGCCGCCGCCATGTCGCCGCGCTCGAAGGCGTGGATCAGGCGCTGGTAAAGCGGGGCGGCGAAGTTGTAGCTGCTGCCAACCGCGCCTTTCGCGCCCAGTGCGAGCGCCGCGAGCAGCGTCTCGTCCACGCCCCACGGCAGGTCGTACGCGCCGTTGCCCTTGGCCAGGCACATCTGGTACGCCATCAGGTCGGGGTTTGTGTACTTGATGCCGGCGAGGTTGGGTATCTCCTTGCCGCCCAACTCCAGGAAGGCGGGCATCGAGAAGCGCACCCCGGTCAACGCCGGGATGTCGTAGAAGTAGAACGGCAATCCTTCGCTCGCCTGGGCGATCTGCTTGCAGAAATGCACCAGCACATCGACCGACTTGGGCTTGAAGTAACTGGGAGCCAAGGCGGCGATGGCCACCGCGCCGTCGGAATGCGCGACCTTGGCCAGCGTGCATGCGTCGGAAAGGCAGTTGGAGCCGACGTGAACGACCAGTTGCAGGTCGGTACCCCGGAGCACCTCGCCCCACCGCTTGGCCAACAACAGGCGTTCGTCGAGGGTCATAGAGCAGTACTCGCCGGTGCTTCCCCCCACAAAAACGGTGCGCACGCCCTTCCTGTGCAGGTATTCCGCCTGCTTCTCCACGATAGCGAGGTTCAACCTGCCGTCCTGATGGAACGGGGTGTGAGTGGCAGCGACGAGCCCTTGTAGCTTGACCTTCATATGGATTGCACCTCTGGGGTGAGTTCACGGCGTGGCTTGATGAGCAGAACGAGCACGGTGTTGATCGCTACTACGGACGCGGCGATAGACAGGATCACCGGAAACGCGACGCCGGCATCGCGCAGCCTCCCTACGCCGATATCGGCGAAGCCCCCGAGGCTGACGCTCACGAAGTTCATGATGCCGTAGCCGGTTGCCCGAAGCTCCGGCCTGACGATCTGCGACAGGATCGGCATGTTGTTGCAGTCGAAAAGCCCGAAACCAAGGCCGAAAAGCGATAGAAACACGATGGCAATACCCAACGTCGGCGAGTACCCCAAACCAAACAACGCCGGGATAATCAGGAACATCCCTACTGCGCTGACGATCGTTCTGCCCCGAACGGTGCGCCGTATCAAGCGGTCCGCCCAAAAACCGCCCGCGAACAGGCCGATGAAACCGGCCACGTTCACGTAAAGGCTTGCCGATACGCCCGCCACGCCTTGGCTGATCTCATACTGGTTCTTGAGCATCGCCGGCATCCAATCCTTCATCATCCACCCTGGCCAGGCGATGATCGTGAAGTAGGCGGCAAGCAGCAGGAACGACGGGGTCGTGGCGAGGTTGCGGACCGCCGCCCAGGGCGAAACGCTCTCCGACGCCTCCCTGGGTGAGTCCGCCGCCTTCGGCGCGTCCTTCAGGAAGAAGGCCAGGGGGATCGAATAGAGCACTCCCAACGCTCCAGTGACGTTGAACGCCCAGCGCCAGCCCAGGCTCGGAGCGTCGGCCACGTAGCCGGCAAACCCGCCCAGGATGATGCCGATGTAGATGGCCGACATGTGGATGCCCGTGGCGCGCGACTTGGTGCCGCCCGTGTGATAGTCCACGATCAACGCCAATGCGGCGGGGATGTAGAACGCCTCGCTCACGCCCATCACCGTGCGGGTCCACAGCAGGTCGTGGAAGCTCGCAGCATGGCCGGTAAGCCAGGTGATCGCGGACCAAGCGGCAAGGCTGATGCACACGATCCATTTGCGGCTATACCGGTCCGCCAGGTAACCGCCGATCGGACTCAGGAACGCGTACACCCATTTGAACTGGGCGAGCATCGTGCCCCAGTTGGTGTCGTTCTTCACGTCCACGATGTCGGCCATGACGGAGAACTTCATGGACGCCAACATCTGTCGGTCGAGGTAGTTCAGCAGGGCGACGGGGGCCAGCAGGAAGACCACCAGCCACATCACGCGCCTCAGGCGCGCGGCGTCCAGCGCGGGGCTTGACGACGATCCAAGGCCAGACGTTTTCATATCCTCACAGTCGACGATGACAGGATCAACAAACAGCCGCGGCGCAACGTGACGTCGCGGCAACGGCGCCCATGGGCGCGGCGACGCCTTCAGTATGGCAACGCGCCGAGCGCCATTTCAACGCCGCGCCCGAACGGAAAGCGTGGCCGCGCGAATGGCCGAGCCGTCGCCCTCCTCGTAATGGACGCAAAGCACCCGCCCGTCCCTGAGTTGCACCATCGAGGGATAGGCGCCGATGAAGTCGTCGATAAGCACGTTCTCCGACCACGTCCGCCCTTCGTCCAGGCTGTAGTGAAGCGAGGTGTTCGGCAGACGGTGCGCCAAGAGCAGCACGCCCTGTTTGGTCATCAGGAACGCCGGGCAGTGCCCTTCGAACGGCAGGTCGCGCGGCTCCGACCACGTGAGCCCGCCGTCGCGCGATTCGGAGGCGGTCATCGCCTGGCGCGAGATGGCCAAAAGCGTCCCGTCCTTCCGTTCGAACACGTCGGTCTCGTCGATCGTCTTCCCGGCCTCCATGCCGATCGGATGCGGGGCGCTCCAGGTCTTGCCGGCATCGTCCGAAACGCACACGCCCGCATACTTGCGCCCGGCCGGGT
>CAZIIS010000148.1:0-6555 GCA_964539295.1 uncultured Fimbriimonadaceae bacterium
CAGATGGTTGCCGAATATCGCCCTCTCGTGAGGTATCCGCGCCGAGGCCTGGGCGTTCTCCTGGCGTCGGTCCTGGCGGTCCTCGCGGCAGTGCCCGCACTCGCTACGGATTACAGGTTGGTCGCTCCGGCGTCGCTGAAGTCGGCCGCCAAACTCGTGGTCGTGGACCCCTCCGGCAAGCTGGGGGCCGGCGACCGCGTGGTCGCCGTCGCCTTTGGGGGCGAACCGACGGACGGCCTCGCATGCGCCGTTTGGGCGGGCGACGGTCCCGCAAAGGCCATTGAACTCGCCGCCGCCGGCGGCGCGAAGGGCTTCCCCGGGGCGGTGGTCACGGGCGACTGCAAGGCCCCCAAGAGCGCCGTCAAGGCCACGCTGGTCGAGGCCGTGACGGCGGCCGGAACGGCCTCGGGCGGGGGTCAAGCGGACAACAAGAAGTTGCTCACCTGGGCGGCGCTCGCCATCGGCGGAGTCCTCGTCGTCGGCGCCCTCTGGAGGTTGGTCTCGCGGGGTTCGGGAGCATCGGACCCGGTGGCCGTCAAGGGCATCGAGCGACGGCTGGATTCGCTCCGCGACCAGCTCAAACGCCTTGAGGAAAGGCGCACCGAAGCGCCCAAGGTACCGGCTTGGGCCGAGCAGCTGATCGCCCGGTTGGGCCACGTCGAAGAGCGCTTGGGGCAGCTTGGGGCTCAACCCGACCTCCAACCGCTGCAGGACCAGATCGATGCCTTCGGCGATATCGTGGAGCGCGCTGCGGGCGGCTTCGGTGAAGCGGGCGCGACGGCGGCCGCCTTGCGGGAGAGCTCCGAACGCCTGGCCCAGCAGGTCGCGCAGACGCCCGACCTCGCCGGTGTGAACGCCACGCTGGCGGCGATGGGCCAAGCGATCGAGGCGATTGCCGAACGCCATGCTCCACCCATCGACCTGCGTCCGGAGGTCGCGGCGTTGCGCGACGCGATTCAGGCAATGGCCGAGCGCCAGGCCCCACCCATCGACCTGCGGGGCGAGATCGCCGAGCTTCGCAGCGCGATCCAGGCGGTGGCCGAGCGGCAGGCTCCCCCCGTCGACGTGCGTCCGGAGGTCGCGGCGTTGCGCGTCGACCTCGAAGCGCTTGCGAGGAACCTCGAAGCCGTCGATGTGCGTCCCGAGTTGGCGGCGCTCCGCGCCGAGTTGCCGCCCGCCACGGACCTCGCGCCGGCGCTGGTGCAGTTGGCCGAACTTCGCACGATTTCCGAGCGGCTCGAAGGCCGCTTCGAGGAGCTTGCTTCGAGCGCTTCCGACCCCGGCGAAACCGCCAAAGCGATCGAGCAACTGGCCACCCAAGTGGCCGCAACCGCCTCCCGGGTGGACGCCCTGGCCGAATCGACGGACGCCAACATTCGGTCGGGCGACGAACGCCTTTTCGCACTGGGCGACCGCTTCGAAACGGAGCTTGGGGCCGTCCGTGCCTCGCTGGACCCGCTGGCCACACGCTTCGGCGACGATGCGTGGATGCAGGACCTGCGGGACGACGTGCAGAGCACGCTCAGCGACCTGCACGACAGGGTCGCGGAGCTCGCCTCAAGGCCCGTTTCACACGAAGTCGCCGACGCCGCCATCGACGACCTCCAGCGTCGTATCGAAACCGTCACGCAGAAGGCCGAGCGGACCGAGGAGGCGATCGCCGACCTGAGCGCTCAAATGGCCTCGGCCCCTCCGGCCTCCACTGTGAGCGGCCCTTGGGGCGACGTGATCTACAGCGCCGAGGCGATCGGCCCCCTCGCGGACCCCGAACCCCAGGCCGAACCCCAGGCAGAGCCCGACCCGCCGGCCGAACCCGCCAAGGTCTCGTTCGACCTCGACGAGACGATCGTGGCCGAGGATGAGCGGGCGTCTGGACACGAGGACGAGCCAGAACCCGGCCCTGAGCGCGACCGCCTGCTGTGGAGTCGCGTCGGAGGGTCCTCCGAGCGCCTTGGGAGCCGCACCAGCCGACGGCCTCTTGCCCTCGGGGACCTGTGCCGGGTCGTCAAACCTCTGACCCCGACCGACACGCCGGACTGCTCCTGCCCGGTTGGGGCGCTCCTCTTCGCGCACGGCCACGTGGTTTTCTCGCACGGGGCGTTCCTGCGCGGCTTCTGGCCCTGCCGCGACAGGAAGACGCTCGAACTTCCCACGCCGATCCCGGGCGTCGCGTGGCGCCTGGCCGCGAACCACGAGTTCCTCTACGCGGCGCTCGAGGACCGCATCGTCGCGATGCGCCTTTCCGACTGGAGCCGTCAGGCCGAGTTCGTCGGCGCGTACCAGAACCAGGTCTGCAACGGCTCGCTTTGGGCGGGCCTGACCCAGATCCACGGGGGCGCGGCGCTCGACGTGCGCTCCGTCTATGGCAAACAGCTTTCGCCGCCCGTGGCGCTGCCGTTCGATGCGATGGACTGCGTGGCCCTGGCCGCTAGCGGCGACACCCTGTTCGCCGCGTCGTCCTCCGGCAGCATCTGCCGCGTCAAGGCGGGCGCCGACAAGCCGGCCGTCTTCGAAATGGGACCAGACCGCGAACTGCTTCACTTGTGCGTCCGCGATCGTTCCCTCGTGACGCTGGCGAAGACCGAGGGCGATGTGCTGGTCCAGGCGATGGACTTCCGGGGCAAGCGCCGCCGGGAGGGGCGGCTCGGAACGGCGCAGGTTGGCCACTGCCCGGTGGTGATGGGCGACTCGCTGTACGTGCCCGACCGCACCCAGGGCGGCATTCTGGAACTCGACTTGCGGAACCTCGACGCGGCGCCCAGCCGCATCGCGCCGGACCTGAGGACGGTACGTTCGATGTGCGGCGTGGAGCACGGCGACCAACGGCGCCTTCTGGCCATCGCCGGGGACGACGGCCCCCGCAAGGGCCGAGCGCTTGTTCTGGACGCGGCCACCGGCGACGAGTTCGTGCTGTGCAGCGTCAGCTCCCGGGTCCACGCGGAGATCATGCCGGCGGACGGCCACGTGGTCGTGGCCACCTGCACGACCTACCAGAACGTCATCCAGGTGTACGACCCGTTTGTGGCCGAGGAAGTTGGGGAGGACCGCGCCGCTTAGGGCCGGCCTCCCCCTCCGGCCATAATGAGGGCCGTGAAGCCCCGCCGCACGCTCTTCTACCTCTTCGTTCAGACCCTTGCGCGGCGCGTTGTCTTCGGGCTGCTCGGCGGCATCCGGGTCAAGGGACTGGAGAACGTACCCGCCGAGGGCCCTGTGCTCGTGGCCCCGGTCCACATGAGCTTCCTGGACCCGCCGGCGGTCGGCTGCCTGATGCCGCGCATGACCCATTTCATGGCGAAGGAAGAGCTGTTCAAAACGCCGGTGCTTGGCTTCCTTATCCGTCACCTCGGCACCTTCCCGGTCAAGCGGGGCGAAAACGACGCAGGCGCGATCCGCCTGGCCATCGAGATCCTCAAGGAGGGCCGGGCGCTCATCGTCTTCCCAGAGGGCACGCGCGGCGACAGCGTGACGCTCGGTCCGGTCCAGCCTGGCATCGCGATGCTTGCCAAGCGCTCCGGCGCACAGGTCGTGCCGGTCGGCATCTGCGGAACGCACAAGATGCTCCCGAAGGGCCAGGGCCGGCCCCGCCGCGCGCGGGTGAACGTGGTCTTCGGCCAACCGTTCGGCTACGCGGACGCGGCGGTTCCGGGCAACGAGAAGGCCAGCCGCGAAGCCTTTGCCGCCGAACTTCGGCGCAGGCTATCCGCGGCCTGCGCCGAGGCGGGGCTTCCGCTCAAAACCGGTGAGTGAACGCGGCGCCGACCATCGTCTGCCGGTCCCGGAACATCCATCGGAGCGACGCGCCCTTGAACGGCCGCACTTCGACCCCCGAGGTCAAGCGGATGCCGTCGTGCTCGGCAACCAACCATAGCTGCTCGGCAAACGGCAGCTTGACGCCTCCGAACGGCGTGCCGCCGTTGTGCGTGGCCGCGCCGAGGGTGACCTCGGTCGGCACGTCCTGGTTCAGGTCGCCCTCGTTCCCGAACCGGAACGTCAGCGCCAGGTAGCCCGAGCGGCCGTCCTCACCCCGGTTCAACGCGTCCTGAATCCCCACGCTGATGCCGGGGGTCATGTCGGTGATCGGGGTGATGTAGTTGTAGGCGAAGTTGAAGCTGGGCACGAAGCCCTCCGAGCCGAACCGCTCGCCCGTGATTTCGAGTTCGAACGCGTCGCCCAGGCCGTAACCGACCCAGCACTGGTCGCGCCCGTGTCCGGGGCAGGAGAGCCAGTCCGCGCGCACGGCTCCCTCAGGCAGCTTGGTGGCGGTCGGGGCGAGCACGATGCGGTCGGCGCAGACGGGCAGTGCGGCGAGCATTAGGGCGAGAGACGTTATAGAACGCACCACGCTACGATACCCTCCAGCGGCCCTTTACGCCGGTTCCTCGCCCGGGTTCAGCTTTCCTTGCGGGTCAAACACCGCTTTTGCCCGCGCCATCCGGGCCTTGGCCGCCGGGTCGGGCCGCCACCAGCGTGCCCCGGCCGGGCAGGAACCGATCGCCCAGTCGGCGCGAAACCGCTCGGGCGGGCTCTCGCGGGCCGCCCATAGGGTTGCCGACGGCCCGTCCTGCGCCAGCAGGCTCCCACCATAGGCCGCGCGCGCAGCCTCGAAGTCGCTCGGCAACACCCGGTGGACCACCAGCGGCCCGCCGTCCCAATCGCAAAACCGCACGCCCTCGCAGCGCCGCATCGCGCGCAGCGGAACCAACCGCAACGTCGCCTGCGCCAGCACCCCGAGCGTGCCGCGCGCCCCGACGAACAGCTTCTGCACGTCGTAGCCGGCCACGTTCTTCACGGTCTTGGCGCCGCACCGCGCCACCGTTCCGTCCGGCCGCACGACGGTCACGGCGAGCGTCCAGTCCTTCGGGCCGCCGTGCTGCGCGAACAGCCCGTGCGGAAGGTCCATCGAGATCAGGCCGCCCACGGTCCCGGGGACGCCGGCCAGAAGCCCGCCGAACTCGGACGCATCCGGCAAGGGCAATCGCAGCCCGTACGGCTTCAACTCCTCCTGAAGCCCCGATACCGGCGTCCCCGCCCAGACCGACACGACCTGGTCGTGCGGCTCAAACTCAAGCACCCCGGAGAGCCCCGCCAAATCGAGCCGGTCGACCTCGCCGTCGGACGCCTTGAGCAGGGCGCGCTTCGTGCCCGTACCGCACACCCGCAGTTGCGCGGACTTGGCCACCGCCTGCGCCAGTTCCTCCAAGTTCTTCGGCTGAAGACTCCTCACATCGGCCTCCGTCGGCGCCGCTCCTCGACGCACACCTTCTGGTCGGGCAACACCTTGCCCGGGTTGCACAACTCGCCCGGTTCGAAGATCGCCTTGGCGTCCGCCTGCATCCTCAGGTCCTCTTCGCTGTACATCAGCTTCAGCAACCGGCTCTTCTCGACGCCCACGCCGTGCTCCCCGGTCACGCTGCCGCCGACCTCGACGCACTTGGCGGAGACCTTCGCGCCGCCCGCCACCACGGCCTCCACCTGCTTCGGGTCGCGATCGTCGAAGCAGAACATCGGATGCAGGTTGCCGTCCCCGGCGTGGAAAATGTTGGCCACCTTCAGGCCGTACTCGTCCGCCACCTGGTAAACGTATTCGAGCACCTCGGGCAGCTTCGAGCGCGGGATGACGCCGTCGTGCGTCACCTTGGTCGGGGCGATGCGCCCGAGCGCCCCCACCCCCATCTTCCGGGCCATCCAGAGCTTCTCCCGCTCCGCGTCGTCCCGGGCCACCCGCACTTCGATGGCGTCGAACGACCCGAGCACACCCTCGACCTCCGCCATCTCGGCCTCCACCGCCTGGGGCTCGCCGTCACACTCGATCAGGAGCAGCGCCTGCGTTCCCTCCGGGAACTGGAGGTCGTACGCCTCGTGCAGCGCGTCAAGGATGTTCCGATCCATCATCTCGAGCGCCGCCGGGATGACGCCGGCGCCGATGATCGCCGCTACCGCCTCGGTGGCCTTGCGGGTCGTCCCAAAGGCGGCGGTGGCCGTTTTGACCGCGGCGGGCAACGGCGTCAGCTTCACCCACGCTTCTGTGACGATCCCTACCGTGCCCTCGGAACCTATCGCCAACGAGAGCAGGTCGTAACCCGGCGCGCCGGGCGTCAGGCTGCCCAGGGTCACCCGATCGCCGCGCGCGTCCACCATCGTGACCGCCAGCACGTGCTGGGCGGTTACGCCGTACTTGAGGGTATGGCCGCCGCCCGAGTTTTCGGCGATGTTCCCGCCCAGCGTCGCCACGGTCTGCGACGAGGGGTCGGGCGCGAAGTGCAGGCCGTACTCCTTCACCGCGTCGGTCAAGCGCAGGTTCACCACGCCCGCCTGGGCATGCAGCATACGGTTCGGCACGTCCACGTCAAGGATGCGGTTCATGCGCCGGAGGGAGATCACCAGGCCGCCGCACGGTGGCATCGCGCCGCCGCTCAGGCTGGTGCCGGACCCGCGCGGCACGAACGGCACGCCGTTGGCGACACACCAGCGCACCAGAGCCTGCACCTCCTCGGTCGACTCCGGCAGCGCGATCGCCAGCGGCACGCACTTGTCGACCGTGTACGAGTCGGCGTC
>CAZIIS010000149.1:0-6374 GCA_964539295.1 uncultured Fimbriimonadaceae bacterium
CCGAGTTCGCGGGCAAACCTTTGGGAACGGACGTCGAGCGAGCGCGATCCGGCCACGCCCAAATAGGGGCCTTCGGGCAGCGGGCCGTCGGCCCAGAGGGCGGGCGGCGCGGCCGAGCCCAGTGCGCGCAGCCACCGGGCCGGGTACCCGGGCGTGGCGGGCGTCACCGCGCGCCCGGCCCCGACCACATCCTCGGCCCACGCCAAGAGGCCCGGCGTGTCCAGGACCCCCGCCTCGTCGAACAGCCCACGCGACCTCAAACAACCGGCCAATGTTGGGAGCGCCGGCTCGGCCTCCCTCAGGACGTGCCAGACTCTCGGCCATGCGCAACGGGCGAGGGCGCCCCTTCCGGGCGCCCCGCGAAGGTACAGGGCGACGAGCCCAACCTCGATGGGGAACGACTCCCCCTGGCGCATGCTGCGAGTATAGCCGAGATGATACGGCCACCCTTCGGTAAACTCACCCCCGTCATCTGACCCCAGGCGCCCATCCCCATGCTGAAGCACACCAACGTCACCATCGCCCGCATACGCCAGTTCATCGTGCGCGAACTCCGCGACCGCGTGATCGCCGGCCAGGTTGCGACTCGCACGAGTTTCTGCCCCAGCGCCGCACCATGTGAGGAGCAGGTTCGCGCCGAGGGCGCATGGGAACCGATCGAGCCAGGCTATTGTTGGGGACCTGCCTACGCGCACGCTTGGTACCGGGTCCAGGCAGAGGCTCCAGAGGCTTGGGCCGGGCGCGCGGTCTACCTGACTTACGGCGAACCGACGATCGAGTTCGAACGCGATTGGATGGTGGAGGGCACCGTGTGGCGGGGCAACCAGCCGATCGGGGGGCTCGACCGTGGGCATCACTACTTCCGCATCTCCGACGGGTCGACCGAGGGCGAGGGGATCGACCTCTGCATCCAGGCCTTCGCGCACAACGCGCAGGTCGCGATCCACGGCGAGGAGAAACCGCGCGAACCCAAACCGGAGCGGTTCCAGGGCTTCACGTTGGTTTGCGCCGACCACGACCTCTACGCGCTCTACCTGGACTGCCGGTTCTGCCTGGACCTGCTGACCGCCATCGAACCGACCGACCCGAGCCACGCGACGCTCGTGCGGGCCCTGAACGACGTCTGCAACGCCTTCGACCCGGAGCGCCCGCGGTCGGTCGCGCGTTGTCGGCGCATCCTGCGCGAGGCGCAGGACGGCTTGGACGGTGAGATCAAGCACACCGTGACGCCGGTGGGGCACGCCCACCTCGACTCGGCCTGGCTATGGCCGATCGACGTCACCAAGCTGAAGATGGTCCACACGACCGCCGTGCAGCTCGACCTGATCGACCGGTACCCCGAGTACGTCTTCGTCCACTCGCAAGCGTGCCAGTACGAATGGCTGGAGAAGGAGTATCCGGCGCTGTTCGAGCGCGTGAAGAAAGCGATCCGCAGGGGCCAGTGGGAGGTCGTTGGGTCGATGTGGGTGGAGGCGGACTGCAACCTCACCGGCCCCGAGGCCTTGGTTCGACAGTTCCTCTACGGCCGGCGGTACTTCGAGTCGAAGCTGGGTGTGACGACCGAGGACATGTGGCTGCCGGACGTTTTTGGCTACTCGGCCGCCCTGCCGCAGATCCTCACGAAGTTCGGCATCAAGTACTTCCTGACCCAGAAGATGAGCTGGAACCAGTTCAACAAGATCCCGCACCACACCTTCTGGTGGCAGGGGGTCGACGGCAGCCGGGTCTGGACGCACTTTCCGCCGGCGGACACCTACAACGCCACCTGCGAACCGAGCGAGATCGTGGGGAGCGTGAAGGCGTTCAAGGACCACGCCCGGTGCGATCATTCGCTGCTGGTGTTCGGATTCGGCGACGGGGGAGGCGGCCCAAAGGACATGCACATCGAGTCGCTCCGCCGGGCGCGGGTGGCGCCGAACATGCCCGCGGTGGCGGGCAAGAAGCGGGCGTTGCAGTTCTTCCGGGACGCCTATGCGGAGAGCAAGGACCTGATGACCTGGGCCGGCGAGCTCTACTTCGAGGCGCACCGAGGAACCTACACAAGCCAAGCGGCCACCAAGAAGGGCAACCGCGAATCGGAGTTCCTGATGCGCGACGTGGAGTGGTTGGCGACCTTTAACGATAACCTGTCCGCCTATCCCGCCGCGGAGATCGAGCGCCTTTGGAAGCTGGTGCTCCTGAACCAGTTCCACGACATCATCCCGGGTTCGTCCGTGCGCGAGGTGTACCAGGACGCCGCCAAGGCCTACGCCGAAGTGAAGGAGTGCGGCGAGCGCCTTGTGCGAAGGAGCTTGGCCGGCATCGGCGGGAAGCTCGACACCGCGGGGATGGCGCGCCCGGTGGCGCTCTTCCACAACAGCGTCACGCCCAGCCAGGGCGCCATCGAATGGTCCGAGCCCGAAACGCCGAACTCGCTCGTGGTGGGTTCGACTGCGCTGCCGGTGCAGCTCGTCGAGGAGTTCGGGGAACGCAAGCTGGTTTTCCGAACGCCGGAGGAGGCGCTCGGCGCCGTGGCGGTGGGCGACCTTTCGGACGCCCCGCCAACAGAACGGCCCAGGTTGAAGGCCGCTGGGCGGCGGCTGGAGAACGGGGAACTTTCGGTCAAGTTCGACGCGAACGGGAACATCACCAGCATCCAAACGTTGGAGGAGCACCCGACCGAGTTCATCGAGCCGGGCCGCTTGGGGAACCTGTTCCAGCTCTTTGACGACCAGCCGCTGAGCTGGGCGGCTTGGGACGTGGACGTTTTCGCCCTTGAGACCGAGACGAACCTGCTCAAGAGCGAGTCGTTCGAGGTGGTGGAGCGCGGGCCGGTGCGCGCGGCGGTCGAGGTGGTGAAGCGGTTCGGCAAGAGCACCATCCGGCAGCGGATCAGCCTCGGACCCACACCGGGCATCCGCTTCGACACCGAGATCGACTGGCACGAGGACAACAAGATGCTCAAGGTGGCGTTCCCGCTGAACGTGAACGCCTCCACCGCCAAGTACGAGATCCAGTTCGGCCACGTGGAACGCCCCACGCACCGCAATACCAGTTGGGACCTGGCGCGATTCGAGGTATGCGCGCAGAAGTGGGCCGACATGAGCGAGGGCGGGCATGGCGCCGCGCTGCTCAACGACGGCAAGTACGGTCACGATGCGCTGGACAACGTGCTTCGCATGACGCTGCTGCGATCGCCGAAGGCGCCGGACCCGACCTGCGACATGGGCGTGCACCGGTTCACCTACGTGCTCTTGCCCCACTACGACCAGGTTCAGCACAGCGACGTGGTCGCGGCGGCCTACGGCCTGAACGCGCCGGTGCGCTACGCGCTGCTGGAGCCCCGCGAGGGGTTCCGGGCGCAGCTCCCGCCGTTTGTGTCGTGCGACAACCGGAGCATCGTGATCGAATCGGTGAAGAAGGCCGAGGACTCGAACCGGATCGTCGTTCGGCTCTACGAGTGCCACAACAGCCGCGGTTCGACCGATCTGGTCTGCGCGCTGCCGGTTCGCGCCGCTTGGCTGGCCGACCTGAACGAAACGCCGGTGGCCGAACTCGAAGTGCGCGACGGCGTCGTACCGTTCGACTACAAACCGTTCGAGATCGTCACACTGATGCTCGAAGTCTAGGCCTGTACCAGGCCGCACGCTGGACGCCCCGCTTCGAACCGAAGCGGGGCGTTTTGGCTGATGATGTGTGATTGAACGGCATATTACTGCTGTATCCTGGTAGGTGTGCGGTGCACAGGTGGTTTCACCTGAGGAGATGGATGATGAGACTCGCAGTTGTTTGTCTTGCGGCGCTGGCAGCATCCGGCGCGTTCGCAGCCACACTGGTTAGTGCCTACGACTTCGACGGGACCCTCGACCCGGCGTACAACGACGGCCACGCGGGGCCCATGGAGCTTTACGTCAACGGCGGCGGTGGCGCCGTTGGCGCTCCGCCCAACTACTTCGACGCGATCGTCGGCTCCACCTCGAAGAAGGTGGCCCAGCTCGTACAGAGCCAGACGTTCCAGGTGAACCACGGGATCCACTCCAACGGGGGAGGGGAGAACGCGAACATCTACTCGATCGTGTGGGACGTGAACTTCACGGACGTCCCGACGGGCTATGCCTCGTTCTTCAACACGGCCTGGGGCAACACGAACGACGGCGACCTGTTCTTCAGCGAGGGGTCCGGCATCGGCATCGCCGGCTCCTATGCGGGGACGTTCAACCTCAACGAGTGGAACCGCGTCGTGTTGACCGTGGACATCGTGGCGGACGCCAGCCACGGCGTCATGTACCTCAACGGTTCGCCGGTGAACGCGGTCGACCTGGGCGGCGTCGACGGGCGATGGGGGATGTACGCCTACGACGATCCGAACCCGGGCTACGGTGGCCGGGTGTGGGTGTTTGGCGACGAGGACGGGGAGGTGGGCAACGGCTTCGTGAGTCAGGTGGCGTTCTTCGACGGCGCCTTGACGGCCGAAGAGGTGGCCCGGCTTGGCCCAGTGGGCAACCCGGTTCCCGAACCGGCGAGCCTCGTCGTTCTCGGACTGGGAGCGGCGCTCCTCGCCCGGTCCCGACGACGCTGACTTAACGTACCGAACCGACCGATGGCCTCGGCTTTTTTTGCGGAGTCCGGGGCCGTCGTCGTGATCCCCGTCTTCGGCGCACGTGTGGGGCGCCATGATCGTGCTGCTATGAGATTAGGAGTGATTGGTTTGGGCTTGCGCGGGGGACTGGCTGGTATCGCGCATAAGCCTGATGACGACGTCCGCCTTGTCGCCGCGGCCGATCTGGACCCCGAGGCGCTCGGCCGGTTCCGCGAGAAGTACGGCGACGAGGCCTTCACCACGTCCGACTACCGCGAGCTGATCGACCAGAAGCTCGACGCGGTGTTCGTGCTCTCGCCCGACTTCTTGCACGAAGAGCAGGCGAGCACTTTGCTGGAGGCCGGCGTCGCGGTCTACCTGGAGAAGCCGATGGCGATCACGGTCGAGGGGTGCGACCGCATCCTTGCGACGGCCAAGAAGAGCGGGGCCAAGCTCTACGTGGGCCACAACATGCGCCACTTCGCGGTGGTGCGCAAGATGAAGGAGTGGATCGACCAGGGACTCATCGGCGAGGTGAAGGCCGCCTGGTGCCGGCACTTCGTCGCCTACGGAGGCGAGGCGTACTTCCAGGACTGGCACGCGGATCGGTCGAAGTCGACCGGCCTGCTGCTGCAGAAGGGCGCGCACGACATCGACGTGATGCACTGGCTTTGCGGGGGGTACTCGCAGAGCGTGACCGCCTTCGGCGACCTGATGGTGTACGGCCAGATCCAGGAGCGCCTGAAGCCGGGCGAGAAGCACAAGGTGAAGTTCACCTCCGCGTGGCCTCCGCTGTCGCTGAAGCCACTTAACCAAGTGGTTGACGTGGAGGACCTGAACATGATGTTGATGAAGCTGGACAACGGCGTGCTCGCCAGCTACCAGCACTGCCACTTCGCGCCGGACGCGTGGCGCAACTACACGTTCATCGGCACGGAGGGGCGGATCGAGAACTTCGGCGACGAGCCGGGCAACGCCATCGTGCGGCTTTGGGACCACGCTAACCTGCAATGGTCGGAGCACGGCGACCTGGAGTACCGGGTGCCGAAGGCGACCGGGGGGCACGGCGGCGCCGACGAACTGATCGTAGGGGAGTTCATCCGCTTCCTGCGAGAGGGCGGCAAGACCGACACCTCGCCGGTGGCCGCGCGCCAGGCGGTGGCCGCCGGTTGCATGGCGACCGAGTCGCTTCGTCAGGGCGGCGCGCCGAAGGCGGTCCCCGCAATCGACCCGGCGCTTGTCGCCTACTTCGAATCCGGCCAGCGCGCCTAGCCGTCGACCCGTCGTTGCCCGGCGCGGCGCTTGTTCCGCGCCGGGCAGGCGGGATACACTCCGGGCGTGTTGCGATTACCCTTACGTTTTGGCATTGTCGCCGCAGCGTGTTTGTCGGCGAGTTGCGCGTTTGCGGCCCCGAGCCGCACCTTTGCCATCGGGGAGACCGACTTCCTGCTCGATGGCAAGCCCACCGTGATCCGGTGCGGCGAGATGCACTTCGCCCGCGTGCCGCGCGAGTACTGGCGGCATCGGCTGCGCATGGCCCACGCGATGGGCCTGAACGCGGTATGCGCCTACCTGTTCTGGAATCAGATCGAACCCCAACAGGGCCGGTTTGGCTGGAAGGGGATGGCGGACGCCGCGGCGTTCTGCCGCATGGCGCAGGAGGAGGGGCTGCTGGTCCTCCTCCGCCCCGGGCCCTACTCATGCGCCGAGTGGGACTTCGGCGGCCTGCCGTGGTGGCTTCTGCGCTACCCCGGCATGCAGGTCCGCACGCGCAACCCGCAGTACCTGGCCGCCGTTCGGCGCTATTTGCATGAGG
>CAZIIS010000150.1:0-6325 GCA_964539295.1 uncultured Fimbriimonadaceae bacterium
TGGGCATCAAACCGGGGACAGTCTCGGCACTCCATGGTTACAGAGCGACGGGCTGGCCGGTCTTCAGGCTCTCGTAGCCTGCAACCGCCACGCGGGCGGCCGCCCATCCGTCCTGGCCCGTGACCTCGGGCCGGTCGTGCGCGAGAACCGCGCGGACGAACTCCTTCAGCATCAGCAGGTCGGCGTTGGAACCGTAGGGGGAGAGACTGAACGACCCGTCGCGGGCGCTGGTGACGTTGATGCCCTGGCCGAACATATCGACCTCGATTACGCCCTTCTCGCCCACCACCTTCATGGTGACGTCGCCCCAAGTGCGGAAGGCGCTTGGTCGCGACCAGCTCGCGTCGAGCGTCGCGAAGACGCCGCTTGGGTACTCGAGGGTAAGCATCGCCACGTCCTCCCATTCCTGGGCGTAGGTGTTGTGTCCGGCCTGAGCCTGGACGCGGACCGGCTCCTCGCCGAGCAGCCGTCGCAAGATGTCGGCGACGTGCACCACGTGGTCGATCATCGCCCCGCCGCCGGAGTGCTCCTTCTGCACAAACCAGCCGAACGGGCAGCGGCCGTGGTTGGTGGCCGCTATGGCCAGCACCTTGCCGATGGCGCCGTTTCGCACCTTATCCGCCAGGCTGCGGAAGGAGGGGGTGAACGGGCAGGGGAAGGCGGTCATCAGAATCACGCCCGCGCGGTCGCAGGCGCCGAGGATGCGTTCGGCCTGTTCGGGAGTGACGGCCAGCGGTTTCTCGCAGATGACGTGCTTGCCTTTGGCCGCCGCCGCCTCGACGTTATCGGCGTGCTTGGTGTTCTCGCTGGTGACGATCACCGCATCGACCGCATCGAGCAGTTCGTCGCGGTTGGCGAAGAACGGAACGCCGTGTTCGGACGCAAAACGTTGACCCCGGGCGGGATCGTCGTCCCAAACGCCGACGAACTCCGAGTCCTCAATGGCCTTGGAACAGGCGGCGTAACTCGGAGCGTGTACGTGGGCGGCGCTCAGCATTCCCAAGCGAACGGGCATGCGTGCAGTATGGCCCGGTTTGGCGGCTCAGCGGGAGGGAGGTCCGATGGCGACCACGCGCCCGACACGGGCAAAATCGATCCGGACGATCCATGCCTCGCCCTCCTCGACCAACCCGACCGCTCGGTCCGGCCATTCGATCAAGCAGACGTGCGTGTCCAGGTACTCCTCAAGGCCGATCCCTTCGAAGGACTTGAGCCGGTACAGGTCGGCGTGCATCACGGGCGGCTCCGTGGGGAAGGTCTGGATGAGGTTGAAGGTTGGGGAGCGGACCGGCTCCCCGTGCCCCAGCGCGGCCACCAGCCCCCGGACGAACGTCGTCTTGCCGGCGCCCAGGGGGCCGTCGAGCAGGACGACGTCCCCGGGCCGGAGTTCGGGCGCAAGCGCGGCCCCGAGGGCGCGCACCGCGCCCTCGTCCTTGGCTTTGAAGCGTCCGGTCAGCACGTGGCGGGTTTACCCGGGGCCGGGGAGGCCTAGGAAAGGGCCTCTTCGATGACGGCGCCCTCCCACTGGCTGTCGCCAGGCACGTCGAGTAGGGAGGCGATGGTCGGGCACGTGTCGAAAAGGCGGACCGGCGTAGTCAACTTCCGTTGCGGCACGTTGGTTCCGGTGAGCATCCAGGGGATCGTCATGTCCTCCGGCATCAGGGTGCCGTGGCACTGCTCGTGTCCGCCATGGTCGGCCAGGACAAGCGCGGTGTATCCCCGGTCGGTTCCCTGGATCGCCTCGATCACCTTGGCGATGCCGTCGTCGGCATTCGAGATGGCGCGAAGCTGCTCATCCGACATCCAGCCGGCTTTGTGCCCCATCGAGTCGGTGTTGCCCAAGTAGATAAAGGCGAGGTCCAGGTCCTCCTCGGGGATGGCGCGGGCCGCGGCCTCGCAGACGGCTTGGTCGCCTTCCAGCGTGTCGTTGTTGCTGTTGAACATCGATACGGCCAAGCTGAACGGGTCGCACAGGTCGCGCAGAGCGCCCCAGTTGTAGAACATGCCGCAGCGAAGCCCGGCTTCGGTGGCGACGTCGAACAGGCTCTTCACGGGTCGGGCGAGCGGCTGGAAGAGGTTGGTGGTGATGCCGTGCCGGCTGACGTCGACGCCGCGGAAGATCGACATGTGGCAGGGGAGGGTGACGGAGGGGGTGACCGAGCTTGCGGCGAGGGTCGTGGCTCCAGTCTCGAGCATGCGGCGGAAGTTGGGAGTATCGGCCTCGAGCATCGCGTCGGGGCGCATCCCGTCGACGACGAAAATGGCGGCAACCGGCTTCATAGTTGAACCCCAAGGTACCCGGCCGCGCCCGGGGGCTGAAGGCTCTTCCATGTTTGGTCAGGCCATCTCCAAGCATTTGTGCGGGTTTGACTCAAAAAGCCAAACCTCACCCTAAGGTTTAGGTTTGTCCTTCCAAAACCTAACGTAGGGCGCCATGCTCGAACTGATTGCACGACTCGTGGCCGCGGCGTTGGCTTTGGCGGCGGCAGGTTTTCTCGGCAAGCCGAGCTTCGACCTCACGTGGAGGGTGGGCCTCTTCGTTTCGACCTACTCGGCGTTCGTGTTTCTGCTGGAGAAGCGGAAGCTGCGGAACGCCGGCGTGTCGGGCTTCGTGGCGGTGGCGGACGCCTGGGCGCTCGCCGTCCTCATGGCCCAGGCGGGGCAACTTGAACGGTTCGGCTTCGTGGTTTTGGCGCCGATGGCGCTCGCCGTCACGCGGGACGGTTCGAACCCGGCCTCCATGGCGCCGTTGGCGACGTCGGCGCTGTTGGTCTGCTCCAACCTTTTTGGCGGCAAGGGGATGACCGCGCCCATTCTCGTCCAGGCGGGTTGCGTGCTGGGGATCGGGCTGATGGTGAACCAGCGGCGGATCGTGGTGACGCAGACGCTGCAGATCGAACCGCCGCCCGCGAACCCACTCGAATCGGAGCCGCCCTACGCTTACCTCGAGTTGCGGGAGAACTTCCGCGCCCTGCGCGACCACGCCCGCGAACTGGAGAACCGGAGCCGGCGCGACAAGATGGTGACGCAGCTTTGGGAGGCCGCGCAATCGGTGACCGAGACCACGTGCGGTGCGCTGGCCGCCAAGCTGCAGGAGCTCACCGGCGCCAACGGCCTGACGCTCTATGCGGTTTCGCAGATCGGGGAGAAGATGGTGGTTCAGGCCTTTTCGGGGCACGTGCCGCAGGACGCGCGGACCGCGGCCTTCGACGTGCCGCGGGGCGTGGGCGTGAACGGCATCAAGGATGCGATGGACCGCGCCGTGCGGGCGGTGCGCGACCCCGAAGTCGACACCGAGACCCGATGCGTTCTGCTGAAGGACCGAGGGCGCGTGCTGGGGATGGTTTCGCTCTTCCACCCGAACCCGGAGAAGCTGGCCGAGGCGGCCGACCGGGCCGAGGAGGCCGCGTCGACGACGGCGGCGCTGATCCGGCAGCACACCGAGCGGGAGGAGCTCAACCGGCGGCTCCGCGAGGCCGAGATGCTTTACCTGGTGGCGGGCACATCGACGGGAGCCGAAACGCCGACGACGATCGCCTCGCGGGTGGCGCGGGAGATCTGGGAGTCGCTGCGGCTCGACCACCTTTCGGTGTTCTTCATGGACGGTTTTCAGGCGATCCAGGCGGTGTCGCACGGGGCATCCAGTCGGTTGCTCGAGGCGATGTCGTTCGGCGCGGGCAACGGCGTGAAGGGCTGGATGGGCGCCGGTTCGCCGGAGTTGTTCCTGTTTGACGCGTTCGATGACCAGCGACTGCCCAAGAACGAGGCGCTCCGGCGTCGCGTGGGCAGCTTCGCGCTCATCCCGCTTCAGTTCGGCGAGCGACCGTTCGGCTACATCACTGCGGCGACGCACCGGGTGGGCGGCATCGACGCCGGGCAGCTCGAGACGTTGCGCGTGGTCGGCGCGGAGTTGGGCCAGGCGCTCGCTCGGCTCGAACACGGGTACCGCAACTCGGAGGGGCTCGCGACGCCCAAGGAGTTCCGAGCGATCCTGGACGGCGCGGCGGACGGGAGCCTGGTGTATTTGGAGCTGATCCGGCGCGAGGAGCTCGTGGAGAGCTACGGGAAGCCTGCGGTCTCCTATGCGGTACGCAAGTTCGCCACGCGGATGCGGGCGAAGCTGCCGGTGGGCGGGGTGATGTGCCGCAGGGAGGAGGGCGATTACGTGGTCTACCTACGAGGTATGGACGAATCGGCCGCGCGCAGTTGGGCGAACGACGCCGCCGCGACCGCGTCGATGATCGGCATCACGACGCCGGACGGCCGAGCGCGAATCCCGTTGGCGCTGCGTGCCAAAGTGGCGAAGATCGCCACGCAAGTTTGCCAGTTTTCGTCGGACAAAGTCGCTTGAAGGTACCAACCAGCATGTTTGCCTGTGCAACGGATCGGGGGCTCGGGGTTAGGATAGTTCATCTCGGGGTGCGTTCGACGTTAGAAGAACAGGAGGGCTTCTGATGGTCAACGGGACGCGACTACCGGGCATTGAGGGTCGGAGGGACGCTGCGCGCAGGCCGAGGGCAGATGGCCGGCGCGATCGGACGACTGGGCGCGATGGCATCGTGGCCCGAGGGTTGGTCGCCGACGACGCGCTCCTCGAGGCTGGGATCATGGTGCAGAGTTACGACTGGGAAGGTGCATTGGATGCGTGTAGTCGTGTCTTGCGGGTTGATCCGGATCACGTGGGCGCCCTAGAGGTGCAGGCGCAGGCGCTTTGGTTCGGCGGACGTTTTTCGGACGTGGTCAGGGTGACGACGCGTTTGTTGCACCTGAACCCGTACGAGCCCGGGTACCGGTACACGCGGGGAATGGCGAACTTGTCGCTCGGCGACCTGGCGGGGGCCTCGGTCGATTTCCAAAATGCGATCGAGCAGAGCAAAGACGCGTCGTTTCGGGCGCAGGTGAGCAGCGCGCTGGAGGCGGTCCTGAACTGGATGGGCCGCGCGGGGCGCGAGGACATGCAGGATCCGGCCACGGTGCTTGCGGTGGGCGCGACGATGCCCAACCGCGGCGTGCAGCCGTTCCTTAGGCCGCTCCGGCCCAACTAGCCGTTCCCGGCCGCTTGGCGTCGGGGCACCCATAATCAGGGCATGACGCAGCGCTTGCCCAAGTGGCTCACGGTGCGCTTGCCGCGCCCCGACAGCATCAAGCAGGTCGAAGAGATGATGCGGGTGAAGAACCTGCATACGGTGTGCGAAAGCGCCCGATGCCCGAACCTGCCGGAGTGTTGGGCCAAGCGAACGGCCACCTTCATGATCCTGGGCGCCGTCTGCACGCGCGCGTGCGGCTTCTGCGCGATCAAGACCGGCCGAGGGGAGGATGTGGACCCCGAGGAGCCGCGGCACGTGGCGACGGCCGCTCGGCAGCTCGGGTTGAAGCACGCCGTGGTGACCAGCGTGACGCGGGACGACCTGCGGGACCAGGGCGCGGGCCAATTCGCGGATACGATCGCCGCGTTGCGGGCGGAGATCCCCGAGATCATCGTCGAGGTGCTGACGCCGGACTTCAAAGCCAAGCGGGAGTGCGTGGCGCAGGTGTGTGCGGCGCACCCGGACATCTTCAACCACAACGTGGAGACGGTGGAGCGGTTGCAGACCATCGTGCGCCCTCAGGCGCGCTACGCGCGCACGATGGAGGTGCTGCGGATGGTGAAGGAGATCGACCCGACGATCTACACCAAGTCGGGGCTGATGTTGGGGCTGGGCGAGACGCAGGACGAGGTGGTGCGTACGCTCAAGGACCTGCGGGCGAACGGGGTGGACGCCGTGACCATCGGCCAGTACCTGCGGCCGACGATGAAGCATATGCCGGTGGTGGAGTACGTGACGCCGGAGGCGTTCAAGCAGTACGAGACGATCGGCACGGAGCTTGGCTTTGCGTTCATCGCCAGTGGGCCGTTCGTGCGGAGTTCGTACAACGCGATCGCCTTCAGCGAGAAGCTGATGAAGGGGCGGCTGGAGCTCGTGGGCGAAAACCTAGCCTCGCAGGAGTAGCGGCGGGCCGGGGATCGTCTAACCTAGGGCGTAAGGAATGCGGTCTGCGCGCCGGCTGATCGGGCGAGGGCTCTTGGCCATCTTGAGGGCGCTCGTGGGTTGGGCGCCGTTGGCGCTGCTCGCGGTGTGGGGCGGGGCTTACGTGGTCGCGTGTCTGCAAACGCTCGCGGCGCCCGGCACGGGTTTGCGCGTGCAGTATGAGGGGAAGGGCGGCACGATCGCGCTCTCCGCCAAGAGCTACGCGTTCGAGCCGAGGACGATGACCGTCGTGGCCTGGGGGCTGAGCGTGCGCGGCCCGCTCGGCGCCGAGATGGCGCGGGCCGACGTGGCCACGA
>CAZIIS010000151.1:0-6316 GCA_964539295.1 uncultured Fimbriimonadaceae bacterium
GACCGGGGTGCACAAGACATCACCCCGGCCACCCAACCTCCAAGCGTGTCATCCCAACCGCAGGTGAGGGATCTCGGTCGGATGGCCTTGATGGTTGGGAAACGTGCGAGATCCCTCGCTGCGCTCGGGATGACACCCGTGGGTTGGGATGAACGCCGACGGGCCGTGGTTGGCGCGGCTTTTCGGCTTGCGCGTTGTCCTTCGGACCGGGGTGCAAAAGACATCACCCCGGCCACCCAGCGCGCGCGAGGGGGCGCTGGCTCCCGCCGCGTCAGGACCTTGGCGCCAGTTCGTCGATGCGCTTAAGTTCCTCTTCGGTGAAGCTCAGGTTGTCGAGCGCAGCGACGTTCTCCTGAATCTGCTTCAGGCTGGAGGCGCCGATAAGGGCGCTGGTGATCTCAGGAAGGCGGAGCAGCCAGGCGAGCGCCATCTGCGCGAGGGTCTGGCCGCGCTCCTTGGCCATCTCGTTGAGCGCCAGAAGGCGTTCGCGCCGCTCGGGGCTCAGGTTCTGCTTCACCCACTCGGGACCCCACTTCTGGGCGGCGCGGCTCTCGGCGGGGATGTCGCCCCCGAGGTACTTGTCGGTCAGCAGTCCGGAGGCCAGCGGGCAGAACGGAATAATGCCGATTCCCAGGCGCGCGGCCTCCGGCACGAGGTCGGTCTCGATGCCCCGCCCGAGCATGTTGTAGTACGGCTGGTGGATCGTGACCGGCGCCCAGTTGTGCTCGCGGCAGACGGCGGCGGCCTCCTGGGTGGCGGCGCCCGAGTAGCTGCTGATGCCCACGTAGAGCGCCTTGCCCTGCTCGACCAGGGTGTTGAGCGCTCCCATCGTCTCCTCAAGCGGCGTATCCGGGTCGAAGCGGTGCGAGTAGAAGATGTCGAAGTACTCGAGGCCGGTGCGCTTCAGCGACTGGTCGCAACTGGCGACGATGTACTTGCGGGAGCCCCACTCGCCGTAGGGCCCGGGCCACATGAAGTAACCGGCCTTGCTGGAGATGACAAGCTCGTCGCGGGGCATCTCGCGGATGACGCGCCCGCACACCACCTCGGCGTTGCCGGGAGGCGTGCCGTAGTTGTTGGCCAGGTCGAAGTGGGTGATGCCGAGGTCGAACGCGCCGAACAGGCACTCGCGGGCCACCTCGGGCCCGCGGTAGCCGCCGAAGGTCTCCCAGGCGCCCAGGGAGACGGCGGGCAGTTTGAGGCCGCTGTGTCCGCAACGACGATAGGTCATCTTGTCGTAGCGGGACTCGGCGAAGGCGTGCGGTTCGCTCATCGAAATCAGTATACGGTCCCGGCAGGCGGCTCGTCGGCGAACGCGCGGCGCGCGAAGGGGTATCCTGACTCTTTGGGCTCGCGACTCGGCGCTCCGCGACGGGCCGCGATGCAAGGGGTTGTCCCGAGGCGATCGGTACCCGGAGGGTATCATCAGCCCCACTTTCGACGTCAGGACCAACTTATGAAGCGCACTTTCCAACCCAACAACCGGAAGCGCCACAAAACGCACGGTTTCCTCGTGCGGATGCGCACGACCGACGGCCAGAACGTCCTGAAGCGCCGCCGCGCGCGGGGTCGCAACCGATTGGCGGTCTGAAGGGCCCCCGCAAGGGGCGGTTTGAACGGCTGTACAAAGACGGCAAGCGGACGTCCGGGCGGCTCCTGAGGGTGCATTGTCTGCCGGGAGAAGGTTTGGTGGGCATCGCGACGTCGAAGCGGATCGGCTCGCACGCCCGGCGGAACCGGCTCAAGCGCCGTCTGAAAGAGGTTTACCGGGCCACGGGGCTGGGCGCCGATAGGGGTTTCGACCTGGTGCTCGTGGCCGGACGGAACGCGGATGCAGCGCCTTTTTCAGCCATTGTCGACGAGATGCGGGAACTGGTCACGGAGATGCGGTCGCGTTGGGCAAGCGGCTCGGCATGTTCTTGATCCGCGTCTACCAGAGGGGTACCCGCTGGGCGCCCCCCGTTTGTCGTTTCACGCCCAGCTGTTCCGAGTACACACGCCAGGCGATCGAAAAGTACGGGCTTCTCAAGGGTTCGTGGCTTGGCTTGAAGCGCATCGCGCGGTGCCACCCGTTCAACCCGGGCGGCCACGATCCCGTCCCTTAGCAACCTAGCACCTCCTCATGAGCCAGCAGCAGCAACCTAACGCCAAGCAGTCCCTGATCCAGACCATGCTCTTCGCGGCGATGATCTTCATGGGGCTGCAGCTCTTCATGGGCGGCTTCGGCAACAAGAACGCGGGCGACCTGCGAAAGCCGGAAGAGCTCCTCGCCTCGATGCGCGACCTGAACGCGCGCGCGATGGACGTCTCGATCGCCAAGGAGAACGCGCTCTATCAGTCTCGCGTGAACGCCCTGAAGGTCTCCAAGGCCGAGAAGGACGCGATGGTCCTCGAAGGCAACGTGCTCGTCGCGGACGCCGAACTCAAGAGCGCCGCCCTCCGGGCCCCTTCGGAGAAACCGCAGAGCTACGCGAAGGTCAACCGCGCGTACATGAACCTCCAGTCGCTGGAGGGCAAGTACGGCAAGACGGAGGCTTGGCGGCGACCGGTCGCGGTTGCCGCGTTGGGCCAGTCGCTTTCCACGCAGGTGACGCCGGAGGAGCTGTACGCTCAGGCGACCGCCGAGCTTGGCGCGAGGGTGAAGACGGAGATGGCCTGGGGGCTGGTCCCGGGCTACGAGTTCATCGACTTCCTGGTCGGCCTGACGGGCAAGGTCCCGAACTTCAGCTATGCGTTCGCCGCGTTGCTTCTGGCCATCGTGGTCCGCGCGACGGTGTGGCACCTGGCGCAGAAGCAGATGATGTGGGGTCGGCAGATGCAGCAACTGCAGCCCTACGTTCGGGAACTGCAGGACAAGTACAAGGACAAGCGCACCGGTAAGATCGCCAACCCGACGGAGCTTCAACAGGAGACCATGAAGCTTTATTCGGAGTACGGCATCAACCCGATGTCCGGATGCCTGCCGGCCTTCATCCAGATGCCGCTGTTCCTGTTGGTCTACCAGTGCATGGTGCTGTACCGCTTCGGCTTCCAGGCTGGCACCTTCCTCTGGATACACCCCGGCGCGGGGTCGTTCCTCGGGATACCTCTGGCGACCAACTTGGGGGAGCGCGACTACGTCCTGCTTGTCATCTACGGCATTTCGATGATCAGCACGACCCTGCTGATGCCGGTTTCGGACCCGAGCAACGTCAAGCAGCAGCGCCTGATGGGGCTGTCGATGTCGCTGGTGTTCACCGTGGTGATGTTCTTCTGGGTGCTGCCGTCCGCGTTCGTGCTGTACTGGATCTTCACGAACATCCTCTCGACGGCGCAATCGCTGCGGGCCTACCGGTTGCCGATTCCGCCGCTGCAGAAGGTGAACGCACCGCACGGGGCGGTGTTCCCGGTCAGCCCGAAGACGGCCTCGTCCAACGGACGCGCGCAGGCCTCCTTGGTGGGAAAAACGGGCGCGCCGAAGAACAGAAAGAAGCGTCGTTAGCGTTGGTGGCTTGAGCCGAGACGGCTCAAGCCGCCATACTCACAAGTGAACGTTGCCGTAGCGCCCCAAACGAGGGCTTGGGCGCGGTGCAACGGCGGCAAGCGCGCACGTCGACCTTTGCGCGGGCGCCGAACGGTACGATTCGAGAGACAGACCTATGGAATTCCTGGAAATCGTGGCTTCGAGCATGGAAGAGGCGCTCGACAAGGCGTCGCGCGAGCTTGGAGTCGACCCCTCTCGGGTTCGGCTCACCGTCATCGAACAGGCCAAGGGCCTTTTTGGGCAGGGCAAGCTCCGCGCCAAAGCGGAGGTTATCCCCGAGGAGCCTGTGAAGGCCGAGGCGCCCGCGCCGGAGCCGGAACCGGAACCGGAACCGCAACCCGAACCAGAACCGGAGGAAGCGCCGGCGCCGAAGGCGCCTCGCTCCCGAAAGGCGCCCAAGGCGGTCGAAGAGGAGGCCGTTGAAGAGGTCGCCCCGGAGGCCGAGGTCGAGGAGGCGGCCGCACCGCACATCGCCACCCAAGAGGATGCCGACCGTCTGATCGACATCCTGGATCAGATCCTGGACGCGGGCGAACTGAACGCCACGGCCAAGTGCACCGGCTTCAACGGCAAATACGTGAACCTGTCCATCGACGGGCGCGACGTGAGCTACCTGGTCGGGCGACGTGGCGAGGTGTTGAACGCGCTTCAGTACCTGATGAACGTCATCGCCGCGCGGCAGATCGAGGGTGGCCCGCGCGTGGTGCTGGACGGCAACAACTACCGTGAGCGGCGCGAAGAGGTTTTGACGAAGCTGGCGCTGGACATCGCCGCGCAGGTCAAGGAGCGGGGCGAAGAGGCGGTCCTGGACGCGCTTCCCGCTTTCGAGCGAAGGATCGTGCACCGAGCGTTGGTGGACGCCGAGGGCGTCACCACCTATAGCGAAGGTGAAGAGCCCAACAGGCGCGTGGTGATCGCACCGGCAGAGTGATGATCAAGCCTCGCGCGTTGCGGCCGGGGGACGAGGTGCGCGTCGTCACGCCCGCCTCGCCCATCTCCGAGGACGACTTACGGGCCGGGGTGGAACTCCTCGAGGGTGAGGGGTACCGGGTCACGTTCGGCAAGTACCTTTGGGAGCGCGACGGCTACCTGGCCGGTACCGACGCGCAGCGCGCGGAGGACCTACAGAAGGCCTTTTTCGACCCCGGCGTGTCGGCCGTGATGTGCTCGCGAGGCGGCTACGGCGCCGCGCGGCTGCTGCCGATGCTCGACCTCGACCGGATGGCTGAGTCGGGCCGGATGTTCTGCGGCTTCAGCGACGTCACCACGTTGCACCTGGCGCTGAATCGCCGGGGCTTGGTGACGTACCACACGCCGATGCCGATCACGCTCTCCGCGCCGCGCGAGCCGTGGGTGATCGACTCGTTCAAGCGCCTGCTCAAAGGCGATGCGACGATCCCGCAGGAGGCGCCCAAGGGCGAGACGATCGTGCCGGGAGTGGCGGAAGGGCCGGTGGTGGGCGGTTGCCTCTGCCTGCTTACGGACAGTCTCGGCACGCCGGAGTCTCTGGACTGCGACGGCAAGATCCTCATCATCGAGGACGTGGACGAGAACCCGCACCGCGTGGACGCGATGCTCACCGCGCTGCGCAACAGCGGCACGATCCAGAAGGCCGCAGGGATCGCGGTCGGCGAGATGACCCGCACCGACGAGACCGGCGACCAGAAGATCGGCCTTTGGCCGTGGAAGAAGATCGTGCGCGACCGGCTCGGCGACCTCGGCATCCCGGCGATGATGGGGCTGCCGTTCGGGCACATGAAGACGATGTTGAGCCTGCCCCTGGGAATCCGGGCGCGGCTCGATGCCACCGAAGGCACGCTGACCTACCTGGAGTCGCCATGCGCTTGACGGTGGCGCTTGCGGCCAGCCTATCCTTCGCCAGTATCACCTTCGCTCAGACCCCAGTCGCACCCGCGCCTGACGTGCAGGTCTGGGAGAAGCCGGTTGTCGAGGGCGTTACCTATCGGATGGAGGTGGACCGCACCCTCCCGCGCGTCATCTGCGCCGTGAAGCTGAAGGCCGGCACGAAGGGCGTGACGCCACGCGCCGAGCTGGGCAGCGCGGCCGTGATGGCCGAAGGCGGCGGTCGCAACGAGGTGGGTTCCGTGGCCGAGCGGATCGGGGCGCTGGTCGGCATCAACGCCGACTTCTTCCCGTGGACCGGCGACCCGTTGGGGGCGATGGTGCGCGACGGCGAGTTGATCAGCTCGCCGTTTGGCTCCCGCCCTGCCTTTGGCATGGGCGCCGGCGGCTCGGTGGCGGCGTTGCTCAGTTGGGACGCAGCGCTGTCCTGGGGCGACGGTTCGACGCTGCGCATCGACGGCCTAAACGAGCTGTGCGGCGACGACATGGTCGTGCTGAACATGCCGGTGGCGGGCCGCGCGCTCGCCTCCAAAGCGGCCATGCATGCGGTCATCGACCTTACCGGCAAGCTCACGCCGGAGTGCCGGTTGACGGGCACGTTCCGGTACTTCGTGGCCGACGCCACGTCGGTCCCGGTTGTGCCGGGCGTTGCCGTGCTGACCGCCACCGGAGCGCCAGTCAAGGACCTGCTGAAGCTGAAGCGGGGCGACCCGGTCACGGTGGAAGTGCGGGTGAAGGGCGCGGACTGGGGCGCGGTGACCGAGGTGGTCGGCGGGGGGCAGTTCCTGCTGCAGGACGGCAAGGTCAACCCCGACCCGAAGGCGGGCGGCTTCGCGGCGGAGTTTTCGTCCAAGCGGCATCCGCGGACGGCCGTGGGACGCACCAAGACGGGCGACGTGTGGTTCGTGGTGGTGGACTGCCGCCAGTCGC
>CAZIIS010000152.1:0-6154 GCA_964539295.1 uncultured Fimbriimonadaceae bacterium
TTGCTGCCAATCCTGTCCGGACAGCCCGCCCGGGCCGGTGGTCGACCTCGCCATCCTGGCCGTCTTCCACCTGGCTCGTATTGTACTGCAAAAATCCGCACTTTATGGGAAAAATGCGGCACAAAGTATCCACTATCTGCCCATTATCGCCGACAAGACCCGACAAGTGTTGTGG
Source organism: uncultured Fimbriimonadaceae bacterium (assembly GCA_964539295.1). GTDB lineage: Bacteria > Armatimonadota > Fimbriimonadia > Fimbriimonadales > Fimbriimonadaceae > CAZIIS01. Next base: position 176 of record CAZIIS010000152.1, read on the forward strand.
ATTCTGCTATTCGATAAGGCAAGCAGTATCTTTTCGTCTACCTGTTCTGTTTGGGCGCCGGACGCTCGCGACGAAGCGGTCCGCCCCACAAAGCGCCGGCGGCCCTCGGAATGGGCCGCCGGTGGAGGAAACGTCCCTAGCCGAGGGCTACGCGCCGGCCTCGAGCGCCGAGCGGAACTGCTCTTGGTACATGCCCTGGTAGATGCCCTGCCGGTCCACCAGCTCGGCGTGCGTGCCGACGTCCACGATCCGCCCCTTGTCCAGCACGATGATGCGGTCTGCGTCCACCACGCTCGCCAGACGGTGGGCGATGATGAAGGTGGTTCGACCCTGCATCACGTGCTTCAGCGACTCGCGCACCTTCGCCTCGGTCTCGCCGTCCAGCGCCGAGGTCACGTCGTCCAGGATCAGCACGCGCGGGTCGGTCACCAGAGCCCGCGCCAGCGCCAGGCGCTGCCGCTGGCCGCCGCTCAGCTTGATGCCGTGCTCGCCGATGCGCGTTTCGTAGCCATCGTCGAGCGACTCGAAGAACTCGTGCATCTCGGCCGTTTTGCACGCGGCGATCACCTGCGCGTCCGTCGCGCCGCGGGCGCCGTACTTCACGTTCTCCATGATGGAGACGCTGAAAACCATGTTCTCCTGCGCCACCATGCTGAGCTGGCTCCGGATCGAGTCGATCCGCACGTCCCGCAGGTCGTGCCCATCGATCGTCACGCGGCCGCTGGTCGGGTCGTAGAAGCGCATCAGCAGGTTCATCAGGGTGGTCTTCCCCGCCCCGCTCGGCCCCACGACGCCGATGATCTCCCCCGCCTTCACGCGCAGGTTGACGTCGTGCAGCCCTTGGTCGCCGTCCTGGTAGGTGAAATCGACCCCGTCGAACACGATGTCGCGCTCCAATGGCGGCAACGGCACGGCCCCGGGGGCGTCGTCGATCTCCGGGCGCGTGTCCAGCGTCTGGAAGACGCGGTCCATCGCGGCGATGGCCCACTGCAGCGCCGTGTTGAAGTCCACCACCCGAACCGCGGGCTGGAACACGTAGCCGATGTAAAAGGTAATAGCAATCAGCCGGCCCACCGTGATATCGCCCTGCTGCACCAGCGTGCCCCCGTAGGAGTAGACCACGCCCGTGCCGATGGCCGAGATGACGCCCGAGATGAGCGCCAACTGCCGGTTGAGGTGCATCTGGCGCACGTCGATGCGAAACTTGTCGCGCACCGCGTGCATAAACGCGCTGGTCTCGCCCCTCTCCCGCACGAACGCCTTCACCACGGCGATGCCGGCGATCTTCTCCGCCAACATCCCCACCATGACATCCCAAAGGCGCCGCTGCTCTTGGCGAATCTCGCGGATGCGCTTGAGGAACGCCAGGTAGCTGATCACATAGAACGGGATCAGCACGAGGATGATGGCCGCAATGCGCCACTCAAGGTAGAAGAGCATCCCCAAGACGCCGCACAGCGTCACGATGTCGCTGATGAAGGTCACCAGGCTGCCCTGGATCAGCCCCTGGATCAGCTCGATGTCCGCGGTGGCGCGGGACATGATCTTGCCGGTCTGGTGCTGCTTGTGGTAGGCCATCGACAGCCGCTGAAGGTGCTGCCACGTGGCGAACCGCAGGTCGAAGCAGAACCGCTGTCCGACCGTCGTCGCGGTTACGGAAAGCAGGAAGTTCAGGAAGCTGCGCAGGCAGACGACCACCAGGAGCGTCACGCACCCGACAAGCACCACGTTCGGGCCTTCGTTCGAACGCAGTTCGTGCAGCCGTTGCTCAAGCTGCGCCTTCTTCTGCACCTCATCCGGCGAAACCGGAGGGGGGAGCGCCTGGAGTTGCTTGCTGGTCTCGAGGCTCGGCTTGATCCCCTTGTCGACCGCGTACTCGAAGATGCGCGGCGGAACGATGCTCAGCGCCGTGACAAGCAAGGTGAGCATCACCGCTGCGAAGACCCGCCAGCGGTATGGAGCCAAGAACTCGAGCGTGCGACGGAACGAGCGCATCGCTCACTAGTTTGGCCCGCATTGCGCCCGGTTGCGGCAGGTAGTGCCCAAACGCCCCGAGCAACGGAAAGCGGTCGGCCGGGCTGAGCGCCCAACCGACCGCTTATCCTACGCGTTTGTGCAATCCCCTAACCGTCTAGGGGCCGGACTTCGACAAAGCATCCCTCATCAAACCCCAGGCCCCGACGACGGAAGCGCTTGCCACGGCTAAAGCAACCAATGTGTAGATCATTTGCATCTCTCGCGGATGTCTGGTGAGGTTGTTCCTTATGGCCGCGCGCGCTCAACATGGCTTTCCCAGCCGCTCTACCAGGCTTGCGTTGAACTCAGGCAGGCTTACCGACGGTCAAGAAACCGGCAGAACAAATGCCGGGAAGGGCTGCCTCGGACCCATCCCCTCAGAAACCTCCCAACACGTTGATCGGCGGACCAAGCGGCAAGCCTAGCTCCGACGGTTCTTTTCCGTCCCCGAGGCTCGTCTTGATAGAGAAATAGGTTTGCACCTGCACATCGGAGATGCGTCCATCCTTCAGAGCCTTGCGGCATGCTTCTTCGTTCGCGTACCCCAGCTTCTTGTACTGCCGGTCGAGGCAGTGCTCCAGAACGTGCCGGAGTTCCTCCGTCAGCCCGGCATAGGAGTCGCCCTTGCGTATGCGACCATTTCCAAGCCGAGGGCCGAGAAGCGGACGCAGCTTGTCCGCGACCTCCCACCGCGCCGCCGTCCAGTACTCGTCGATCCGTGCGTAGTAGTCCGCCACCTGCCGCATGGCCTGCGCGCATAGCTCGCTGCGGTAGACGTCGGACCCCTTGGCGTCCTCAGAGAAGGTCAACCTCACGTGGTCCAGCCAATCCGACCATCGCCTTTCTGGGGCGGCGCCCTTGGACGGCGGCCGGCGGGCGATCACCGGCAGCGACGGCGGCGGATCTGGGATCACAAAAGCGTACAGGAACAAACGCCCCCGGTCCACGTCCACCAGCATCTGCACGAACTCATAAACGCCGACCTTCACGCCCGGTTTCAACAACGTGCCCGCCTGGTCGGGGGAGAGGTCCGCGTACTCCGCGTCGAGCGCAACCCGAGCCGGTAGCGGCAGCGACATGACGTCCAGCACGCCGGTCGATATGTCGGCTTGGGCGACGGCATGGAGCATCATCGCGTTCTCCTCGATCAGCGCGAGCCCAAAGATGCTCTCCTGAACAGCCAACGGCTCGTGGTTGTCGCCGATCTCGGAAAAGAGGAACTTCGCGGCCTTGACCCGCTCCTCAAGGTTCGTCTTGCTCGGTTTGAGGAGTTCCAGGGCTTCCTTCGTCGGCTCGCCGACGGTCACCAGCAGCGTCACCTTCTTCCCCTGCGCTGGCGGCGCCGGCGCCGTCGGGGCCGCCAGGGCCATCGAACCCAGCAACAAGCAGGCACACAACATGACGCACTTATACCGTGGGGCGCCATCCGGGGTTACTTCCACATGCATATCGTATGGTCGTTTTGCCCGGGGGCGCCGTTTCACCAGCTACGACATGGAGGTCGCCGCCGGGGTGTCAGAATGAACCTATGCTTTGGGGCATCGACCTGGGGGGGACCAAGATCGAGGGCGCCGTGTTGCCTTCGCCCGAATCCACCGACCCGATCTGCAGGATACGAATCGACACCGAGTCGGCCAAGGGGTACGACCACATCCTGGGCCGCATCGCCGAGCTGGTGGACCGCATGGCGCGGGAGACCGGCCTGGGCCGCCCCGAGCGGCTCGGCATCGGCACCCCCGGCGCGGTGGACCCGCCGACCGGCTTGATGAAGAACTGCAATACGACGTGCCTCAACGGCAAACCGCTGCTCGCCGACCTACACAAGACCCTCGGCATGGAGGTCGCCATCGCCAACGACGCCAACTGCTTCGCCCTGGCGGAGGCCACTCTCGGGGCGGCGAAGGGCGCCCGCGTGGTGTTCGGCGTCATCATGGGCACGGGCGTGGGCGGAGGGGTGGTCGTGCGCGGCCGCGCGCTCGGCGGCCTTCAGGGTATCGGCGGCGAGTGGGGCCACAACGTGATCGACCCGAACGGCGCCAAATGCTACTGCGGGCGGCACGGCTGCATCGAAACCGTTCTCTGTGGGCCGTCGCTCGAACGGTTCTATGCCTCGCGCACCTCGGAACGCCTGAAGCTCAAGGAGATCGTCAAGCGGCGCCGCGCCGGCGCCGACCCCGACGCCACCGCAACGATCGACCGTCTTTGCGAATGGTTCGGACGCTCCATCGCGCAGGTCGTCAACATCCTCGACCCGGACGCCATCGTGCTCGGCGGCGGCGTGGGCAACGTGGACGAGCTGTACACCCAGGGCCGCGACGAACTGCGCAAGTGGGTCTTCAACACCCGGCTCGACACGCCCCTCCTGCGCCCCACCCTGGGCGACAGCGCGGGCGTGTTCGGCGCCGCGATGCTGGTGGCCGACTAGGGCCGTTCCCAGCGCAACTTCGCGATGCGGATGCCTTTGTAGTCCGGCCGCAGCGCGGCGATGTACCATTGCCTGCCGACCTTGAGCAATTCCGGGGCGCAGATCGGCAGGCTGCACACCAGGTGTTCGGCGTCGTTATCCACTCCGAAGTCGAGAGGGTTTGTCGAGAAGTAGACCCGCGTGATCGCGTCCGGACCGTAACGTTGCGTGCGGAACAGATACCACTGATTCGGGCCAAGCTTCACCACGTGTGGGCACTCGGATGACCAGATGTTGGTGCCGGCTTCCCCGCCAAACGCCGCGACTTGGCTATCGGACCAATGCTCGAAATCCTTGGTGGTTCGTACGTAGGTTTTGCCCAACTGATCGGGGAAGGCCGTGTAGTAGGTGTACCAGACGCCCCGGCCAAGAACCGACACGGCGTCGCGGGGGTTGGAGCCCAAAGCCTCCCCAAACACCTGCGGGTTGCCGTCTGCGCCTTTCCACCGCACGAACTCCTTGCCATCCTCGGAGATAGCCAGGCAAAGGCTGTCCCAACAGCCGTAGATCATGCGGTACTTCCCCTTCCAATGCACCACGTGGGGAGCCTGAAGCCCGCCCGGCCTTTCACCATAGGCCAGGTCGCCCCGCATGGCGATCCCTTTCGGCGTCCAGTCGGGGTCCGTTAAGCGTTTGCCCTCCCAACGGTAGAGGAGCCGGCCAAGGTCGTGGTCCTTCGTTCCTCGAATGCACGACCAGAGTTGCCAGGCGCCGTCCTTGGCCTTCCAGACGGCGAAGTCAACCGGTTGTTGCACGTCTGTGCCGAGGGCCCCCAGGTCGGGATTGCCGGCCACCGTCCACCAGTCGCCATCGATTACCGGCTTCGCCACGCCGGGCATCAACAACAGGAGGGCCGCAGTCACAAACGCCATGGGGTCGGTTTACCCTACGCGGCGTTGCCTAGGCCACAAACAAGAAAACCCCGCCTTTCGAGCGGGGTTTTGAAAGTTTATCTATCCGCGCAGCGTGCATATCTCCCGGGAGGCTGCCCTCCAAGTACATCCGCCGCTAAGAAGCTTAACTGCCGTGTTCGGGATGGGAACGGGTGTTTCCTTCTCGCCATGACCACGCGAATAGAATCCGTATTCGGTTTTCAACCCAGAGGGCAAAAACCCTTTGAAAGTTGTACAAGGTTTGTGATTTGCGCGTTAAAAGCACCGATTGAGCAGCCTTTAAGCCCTCGGCCCATTAGTACCGCTCAGCTCAACACGTTACCGTGCTTACACATGCGGCCTATCACCTGGTAGTCTTCCAGGGGCCTTACTCAATTGATGGGATACCTTATCTTGAAGTGGGCTTGGCGCTTAGATGCTTTCAGCGCTTATCCCTTCCCGACGTGGCTACCCAGCGTATGCCCTTGGCAGGACAACTGGTACACCAGAGGTTCGTCCACTCCGGTCCTCTCGTACTAGGAGCGACTCTTCTCAAGTATCCTACGCGCGCAGTGGATAGGGACCGAACTGGCTCACGCCGTTCTGAACCCAGCTCGCGTGCCGCTT
>CAZIIS010000153.1:0-5947 GCA_964539295.1 uncultured Fimbriimonadaceae bacterium
CGCCTCATCCATTCGCCCATGCCCGAGAGACAGCTCAAAGCGCGCTCGTCGAACTCGCCGCGGCCGGTCGGGCCTACATTCAGCAGCAGATTGCCGCCCTTGCTGACACTATCGATGAGCATGAGAAGCAGCTGGTCTACGCTCTTCCAGGTGTTCTCGTCGCGGTGATAGCCCCACGAACCGGAGAAGGTCTGGCACGCCTCCCAGACGACGCGCTGTCCGTCAATTGCCCGCCAACCTTCTGGTTGGAACTGCTCCGGCGTGGTGAAGTCCCAACCATCGGGTTGGTCGGGCAGGTCCAGGCGGTCGTCGATGAGGATGCCGGGCTGAAGGCCCCGGACGAGCTTGACCAACTCCTTGGAGCCCCAGTCCTCATGCCCCTTGCCGACGAACGGCAGGCCGCGGTCGTTGTTCCACCCCTCGCGGGAGGGGTAGGAGAAGTCGAACCACATCAGGTCGACCTTGCCGTAGCGGGTGAGCAGCTCCCTCACCTGGCCGTGGAGGTACTCGATGTACCGCTTCTGATCGCGTCCGACGTTCATCTTCTCGCGGTCGGGGTGGTTGCGCAGGGCGTGCATGTCGTCGAGAAGGAAGTCGGGGTGATGCCAGTCGATGAGCGAGTGGTAGAAACCGACCCGCAGGTTCTGTCCTCGGAACGCCTCCACCATCGGGCGGAGCAGGTCCTTGCCGCAAGGGGTGTTCGGCGCCTTGTAGTCGGTCAGGTCGCTATCCCAGAGGCAGAACCCCTCGTGATGCTTCGTGGTGACCACGAAGTAGCGCATCCCTGCGTCCCTTGCGGCCTTGGCCCAGAGCTCCGGGTCGTAGAGGTCGGGGTCGAAGTGGTCGAAGAACCTCTGGTACTGCTCGTTGGTCAGTCCCTCATGGTGCTTGACCCACTCGTGCCGGGCAGGGAGCGCGTAGAGCCCCCAGTGGATGAACATGCCGAATCGCGCCTCGGTGAACCAGGCGCTGTCGCCCGCCGTGGGGCGGAGTGGAAGGTCGAGCGTGTCGCCGCAATGTGCCATGTGATAGAGCCTCATCGCCAGGTGGCTTGTGTCGCCTTCCTATTCCTTGCGCGGCGTCAAAACTCCTCTTCAAACGGCGCTTGAGCCGCCGAAATCCGATCGCCGGTTATGCCATGCTTGACTCGTCGGTCTACGACCGCGTGTATGGAGTTGACACACGATGTTTCCATTCTTTGCCGTCCTTCTTGAGACTCAAACCGCCGAAATGGCGCCGTTGGGTTTGGTGCCGGCGCCGCAGAAGGTAGAAATGCGCGCCGGCAGCTTCTTGCTCGCGCCGGAGGCGCGCATCGCGGCGGATGCCGCGCTTGTGCCGACCGGGCAATGGCTGAGTCGAACCCTCTCCCCTGCCACCGGGTACGCCCTGCCGGTCGTAAAGGCCGCGCGCAAGGGCGACGTGCGTCTGAAGCTGAACGCGAAGCTGCAGCTTGGCGACGAGGGTTACCGGATGACCGTGAAGCCCGACGGCGTGCTCATCGAGGGCAAGACGTCGGCGGGGGTCTTCTACGGCTGTCAGACGCTGCGCCAGATGCTGCCCAAGGAGGTTTTCCGGCGGATGCCGGTGGCGCGCGTCTCGTGGAGCGTCCCGTGCGCGTCGATCGAGGACCAACCGAGGTTCGGGTGGCGGGGCGCCATGATCGACCCGGCGCGCCACTTCCTGCAGAAGACCTGGGTGATGAAGTTCATCGACGCGATCGCGCTGATGAAGATCAACCACCTGCATATCCACCTGAGCGACGACCCGGGCTGGCGGATCGAGGTGAAGCGGTATCCGAAGCTCACCGAGCTGGGCTCCAAGGGCGACTTCAGCCTGATGTACCAGGGCGTGAAGGTCCCGGTCGGCAGGCCGCTCGGGGGCTTCTACACACAGGACGATATGCGCGAGATCGTGGCCTACGCCGCGGAGCGGCACATCACGGTCATGCCGGAGTTCGACGTGCCGGGCCACTCCGCAGCGGCGATCCTCTCCTACCGCGAGCTCGGGATCGACGGGAAGTCCAACAACGTCTTGAACGCCGAGGAGTCGACGATCCAGTTCTACAAGAACGTGATCGATGAGATGCTGGAGATCTTCCCGGGCGCCTTCTTCCATGTGGGCGGCGACGAGGTCGACTACAGTCAGTGGAAGCGGTCGCCGCGCGCGCAGGAGTTGATCAAGCAGCGCGGGCTGAAGGACGAGGAGGAGCTCGAGGCCTGGATCATCAAGCAACTGGACCAGCACCTCGCCTCGAAGGGGCGGCGCCTCGTCGGCTGGGACGAGATTCTGAACGGCGGGCTGGCGCCGGGCGCGACGGTGATGTCCTGGCGCGGGATAAACGGCGGCATCGCCGCGGCCAAGGCGGGCCACGACGCGATCATGGCCCCGACCAGCTACACCTATCTGGACTACAACCAGACGACGCTTTCCGCGTCCCAGCCGCCCACGATCGGCGGGTATGTGGATCTGCCGACGGCCTACAGCTTTGAGCCGGTACCGAAGGAACTGAACGCGGAGGAGGCCAAGCACATCCTGGGGTTGCAGGGGCAGATGTGGGGCGAGTACATGACCACTCCGTACCAAGTGGAGCACATGGCGTTCCCCAGGCTGTGCGCCCTGGCTGAGGTTGGCTGGAGCCCCAAGGAGCAGCGCAACTTCGATGGGTTCGTCGCCCGGCTTTCCGAGTTGCTGAAGCGCTTCGACGTGTGGGACCTGCACTACTTCCCGCTTTATGAGCCCGAGCGCGCCAAGGTCGGCGCCTGGACGCCGGGCGTGCCGTCGGACCGGTTCGTCGAGGTCAAGTGGGACGCCTCCAAGGTGCTGAAGGCGGGCCAATGGCAACTGGCCATGCAGTTCGAGCAGGGTGAACACGGCATCGACATCGCGTGGATGGAGGTGCGGCTCGATGGCAAGGTTCTGAAGCGGGCCGAACTCAACGGCTTTGCCGGGGGTGGCCACCGCAACAACGGCATGGCGGTCACCGTGCCCAAAGACGGCCAGGTGGAGGTTGTCGCGTCCATTCGTGGGAGCGGCGGATCGGACACCCGCGGCTCGGTGTTCGCAATCCGAGAGGACAGGCCGGACTTCATAAGCATTCGGCCTTGATGCGCCGAATCGAGCAATCGCGCCCCCCGTGTTGTCACGAGGGGCGCGATTGCGGGTAAAGGTCTGGGGTGACGGGTCACCGCGCGGTGCGGCGCCGTGGCCTGCCTCTATTCCCACCACCATGAAAGCCATCCGTTGGGGCATATGCCTGGCAGCCGCCGCGCTCGCGGCCGTTGCGTTCACGCAAACCATCGAAGCTCCGATCGACATGAAGGGGTTGGTCGCGTCGGCCGCCAGCACCAAGCTGGATCTGGGCGACGCGAAGTCGCCGTTCGACGGCGACCCGGCGACGCTGGCGCGAACCGATTCGGTCAATCCGGCCACCTTCTCCGCGGAGTTTGTGCGGCCGGTGACGTTCGAGCACGTGCGGCTTCGCGTGATCGACGTCAAGCACCAATGGTCGCTGGCCGTGGCCGACAGCTTGGCGGACCTTCGCGCCAAGTCCGGCTCCTACCGGCTGCTGGTTTCGAAGAGGGTTTCGACCGGCGACACGATCGACGCGCGGGTCGGGCGCACCACCGCCAAGGCGGTGGAGTTGACCCTCAAGCGGCTCGAAGGCGACGACTACGTGCACCTCTTCGAGGCGGAGTTCTGTCAGCCGGCGAAGGTGACCGGGCTGACGATCCGCCGGGTGCTGGACCGTCGCGACCCGACCGGACCGAAGGGCTGGGTCGAGGTCGGTGGCAGCCTTCCGGCGCCGGTCCAGACGGTTGTCGCGCTCCACGCGCGGGCCGAGGCGGGCAAGACGGTGCTTCCGGCAGACAAGGAACTCACCTGGGAGTGCGGCGACAAGGGGATCCGGCGGTTCGGCAGGGAGCCGGGCAGCTTCCTCGTCGTCAAGCCGGGCAAGCACACTCTGACCGCCAAGTACGGCTCCTACACGCGCACCATCGAGGTGGTGGGCACGCCCCGGAAGGTCGCGAACCGCGAGCCCGACCTCGACGTGCTGTTCATCGAGAAGACGCCGCGCCTGAACTACGATGCGCCGAACGGCGGCTGGCCCAAGGAAGGCCAACTGGTGAAGTGGGTGGCGCACACGATGAACTGGGGCGAGAAGCCCGTTCGCGCGCGGTACGCCTGGACGCTGGACGGCAAGGTCGTTGCCGAAGGCAAGGTGCGGCTCCGACCGGGCACGGATCTTGGCAATGCCACGAAGATTGCGCTGCCCTGGAAGTGGGAGCAGAAGCGCCACGCCCTCAAGTTCGCCATCGAGGCGGTCGACGGCACGTCCGAGCGGATCGCCGCGAACAACCAGCTGGAGATCGCCACCAACGCGGTGACGATCGGCCTGTGGGTCGAGCAGTCGCTTTGGGAGTTCATGCACGAGCACCAGCACCGGTTGCCCACGCAGGACGGCAACAGCTTCGGCGCCTGGGCCCAGCGCTTGGCACGGCAGTGGAACGGGATGTTCGACGAGGCCGTGTACAAGGCGGTCCCGCACGGGATCACCGAACGGGTTCGCATCGACTTGATCCGCCAGACGCCCGACTTCGCGCTGCCGCTCGCCGGCGGCCTTCCGTCGAACAACCCCGACCTGCGGGACAGGACGGTGGACATGACCTGGGGAATGGAGTCCGGCGACATCGGCCCGGGCACGATCGTGGCCAAGGACCACTGGTGGTCGCCGGAGCGCGCCCTGGAGGCGTTCGCCAAGGGCGAGGTGCAGGGCCGTCGCACCGACCCGCCGTTCTGGTGCGGGCTCGGCTTCATCCACGAGATGAACCACGCGCGCTACCTGGTCGACTCGTACGGGTTCAACGTCCACTCGGACACGGGCAAGGACCCCAGCAAGTGGTCGATCAAGGTGCGCGATGAGAAGGGCCCGATCATGGGCCGGTACATCCCGCTCGTCGGCGACCTCATGCACTCGCAGAAGTTCGATGGGCACATGGGCGGCGACTACTGGAAGTTCAGCGCGTTCGAGGCGATGTGCTGGAACCGCGTGCAGGGCAAGCGCGCCCGGGGCGGCAACTGCAACTCGCCCGAGGTGATCGGCGAGTTCCTGCAGGAAGTGCCGAAGGAGGTCGTGCTGAAGTTCGTGGACCAGGACGGTCAGCCGATGGCGGGGGCCGAGGTGGTGGTCTACCGGGCTCACGGCACGGGCGAGGGTTGGTACACGAAGGTCTATGAGGACGAGCCGGTTCTGCCCCGGACGGCGGACTCCGATGGCCAGGTTCGGTACGACCGCACGCTCTGGTCGGCGGACGGCAAGATCCGGCACGACTACGGCGTCTCGCAGGCGGTCGCGTTGCTGCGCGTGACCTACAAGGGACAGCACTATTACCTGTTCGAGAACGTGGCGGACGCAAGCCTGGCCTACAACCTTGGGCAGCGTGACAGTGCCACCTTCTGGCGGCGAGTTCGCACCCGGACCGGCGAGCCGGACCCGAAGGAGTGGAACGTGAAGGAGACCTGGGAGGTGCCCGGCCACAGCTTCAGCGAACGGCCCGACGGGTGGGTCGCACCCGTCCCGGACCGCCCCTAGCGGGTGGCTTTGCCGATCGGGCCTGGCGGGGCGTCTGCTCCGGCCAGGCCCTTTTCGTTGGTGCGAGGGCTATCCGCGCCGTTCGCGAGACCGAATGGGGGCGTCCGGGTGGCCGGGGTGATGTCTTGGCGCCCCGGTCCGAAGGACAAGGCGCGCGCCAGGCGCTTCGGCTTGCGCCTCCCCCTGTACCCTCTCCGTACGCCTTCGGCTACGGCGGGGGAGGACGCTGCGACGACGCCAGAGCCGTCGGCCTGTCGGCGACCCCGGACGGCCTTCGCGAGCCGGGGCTGGGCGGCGCTCACCCCAACCAACGGTGTCATCCCGAGCGCAGCGAGGGATCTCGGACGTTTCCCAACC
>CAZIIS010000154.1:0-5877 GCA_964539295.1 uncultured Fimbriimonadaceae bacterium
GGGGCGCCATCAGCAGCAGGGCGACGGAGACGACGAACGCGAGCCACTTCGGGGCTCGCTGCTCACGGTGTCGGAATGGATGCAGCATGTTTTCCGCCTCGTTAGGTGAGACCTCGCGAGGCGGCTTTCAGGGTCACGTAGGCTCGGTATCGGGTTCGGCGCCCTTCGGGGCTGCCTCGCTGTCAACACCGGCAAGTCGCGCGGCGATGCCCTGGACGATGCCCGCGATCTGCTCACCAACGGCCGCCGCGGCGCCATCCCCCTCGGTCGCCAGGTCTCCACGCAGCTCGAGCGCCAAGCGCACGTAGCGCTCCCGGGCCACTGCGTCGGGCACGTCGAGCCGGCCTCGTATCTCGCCGTGCTCAGTGGCGATCATCGTCTTGACGGCCTCGAGGCCCTCGACAACCTTCTCCAGCAGCAACGTAAACGGGAGGCGCTCGTCGAGGTAACGGGCGCGCACGTCGGCGCGGAGTTCGGCGATCCGGGCGCGGACCGCGGGCATCTTGAGCAGCTGCGTGGCGCCGGCCTCAGCCCACTTGGGGCTGTGGCACCTGGGGAACGCCTCCGCGTAGCAGCGATAGGCCGGCCGTACTCGGCCCTCGACGTCCGGGGTCGTGTACAGGACGCAGAACCGCTCCTGGCCTGGGGTAAGCGCCTTTTCGGTCTCCATCAACCTGTACGACCGCCGCGGCGCCCGAATCGGGTCGTTCCCAAGCCTTTCCCGAGGATCCCAGGCTCACCGGCGCCATCCCCTCCCCAACCCCTCTGCGTGACGGTTGCCGTGTGTGAGGGTTCCTGGAGACACCGCCCGAGTGGCCCATCCGCAAACGACGAGGTCCGAACCGCCCGAAGGGCCGTCCGGACAACATCCTCCCTACCCTCCTTCCCTTATTAGGGCAAGGAGGTCAAAACGTTTTGACCTTATAGTCTGTATGGGCCTCTTAGAACGGGCCTTTAAATGTGAACCTAAATCAGCCTCCTGGAAAACCTCCGTTGAACCTGGGCCGTTTAAGTGGGTCAAAACTCTGTGCGTGTCTAAGGACGCACTCCAAGTGGGTCAAAACAAGAAGGCAAGGAGGTAATAAGGTCAAAACGTTTTGACCCAGTTGGATGCTAGTCATCTGCGAACGGATCCTCCGGTAGCTCCCAGAACCACACATCGCTAATGCGCCGCGAGATCGCGCCCGCCTGTGCCTTGACCTGCTTGAGCATCTTGTCTCCGATGCCGAACGCCTTCGCCTCGGCCATGATGTTGGTCGAGTTGACGGGGCCTCCCTTCAGGGTGTCCACCAGCCAGTCGTACGCTGCTTCCGCACTCACGTTCGGCTTGCGACCTGTCTTCGGCATATCCAGCGCCTCCATGTCCGCGTCCGTGAGCGACACCCAGAGCACCTCGTTGCCGCGTCGCTGGAAGGCGAACGGCGCCGCCTGCTCGCGCAGGATCGACCCGCGGGAGTCCTTCGCGATCACCACACCCCTATGACCGACTTTGTCCGGGTGCCAGGTCAGCGCCAATTGGGACCGGGCCTTGTTTCGGAACATCACCGAGCCGATGCCCATGTGCTCCTCGCTCTTGCCCATGGCGCTCTTGCCGGTATGGCGCACACACGCAATGGCGACGTGCTCGTCACCGGCCAGGACAGCGAGGTCCTTCATCGCCTTTGCGACCATGATGGGGTCGCGGATGTCGCGGATCACCCCCGCGAAGAAGTCGAACACGCCGTCCAAAATCACAAACGACGAGTCGGTCGCCCGGATGAGGGTGCTAAGGGTCTCCAGACCGTCGTGGTTCAGCACGAGGCCGCTGTCATCATATGCGATGTCCTCGTGCCGGCCTCCACACGCCCGGTAGACCGTGTGCATCTGCTCGGGCTCATCCTCTGAGTGGCCGAGGTAAAGCGTCTTGGCATGCGCCGCCGGACGTCCCGTGCCACCGGGCTCGAAACCCTGCGATAGGGCAGCTGCGATCGCCAAGCACAGGCTGGTCTTGCCCATGCCGCCGTCGCTCTCAACAAGCGTGATAAACCCTCTGGGAACGTATGGATCCCAAAGGAACTCGTAGGCCGCCGGGACGAAGCTGTCGTCGAACCGGTGCAGCGCGCGCACGCATGCGGGCGCCTCGACGAGATCCGGCCGGCTGATGAACTGCTTGATGGTGTAGCCAGCCTCGAAGTGGTCGAACGCATCGTCGTGTTCACCGGACGTCTTGCTCGACACGGCCACCACTCGGCCAACGACGCCCAGGAGCGACGTGGCAACCATGCGCGCCCACGACTCGCCCGGCTCGTCCCGGTCGGCCACGATGATGACCCGCTTGGCGCCGCGTAACTGCTCGGAAAACTCGGCGGTCCACGTCTTGCTCGCGAACCCGTGCGTCGTCGAGCACTCGTCCGGGCACTCCTCGGTCATGCGCTGGGCGCCCTTCTCCCCCTCGTGGAGCCATATGGTCTGGCCCTTCTCGATCGCCTCCCGAACTCGCGCCGCGTTGAACAGGATCCTCGGATAGTCCCCGTGACCGGACTCCCAACCGCGCCCGTTCATGTGGTACCAAGGCATGTCTTTGCGCCCGTCGGGCCGCCGGTACTTCAGGTGGGCAAACCGCTCTTTTCCGTCAACGTCCCGGTAGTAGTAGACCGATTCGACGCGCTTGAGCGCCTCCTCGAAGGACATCGCTTTCTTCTCGGTGCTTGCCGGCTTCGGATTCGCCGTACTCGCCACCGCCGGCCGCTGCTCGATCGTCTTCCCGTCGAGCTTCGCCACGGCCTCTTGGAACGAACAGCCCTCCATCCACTCCACCAGGCCGATGACGTCCATCGTCTCCTCGTGGCAACGCCGGCAGGCGCAGCACTCCGGTGCGCGGTAGGGATGCACGTAAAACCTATCGTCGCCCCCGCACTTTGGACAAGGCGAGTGGCCGAGCCGGTCGGGCGTTACCCCGTACCGGCCCAGCACCTCGAGCAGTGCATGCCGCTGCTTCAGCGCGTCGACGTCGACCGACATGGTTGGCTCTCCTGGCCTCCGACGATCTCCCTGAACCGAGCACGCACGAGCTGAAGCGCTTGCTCGGCGTCCCACACGATGTAGACCGCGCCGGCGTCCTGCCGGTCGCGTTGCGCGGGCGACACACGGGCGTGGGGGCCGCGCTTGACCTCCAGCGCCACGTAGAGGTTGCCGAAGCCGCGCCGCCAGACGAACAGGTCAGGCAGGCCCACGGTGTGCAGCTGGCCGCCCTTGCGGACGGCCGGGTCCGTGATGTCGACCTCGTAACCGCTCCAGCGGAGCATGTCCACGATGGCCTGCTGCACGTCGCGTTCGAGCGGCATGGGGCGAGCGCTCATCGCTTTGGCTCCAGTTTGAAGAGGTACCTGCCAAGGCTTGCGGCGTTCGCCGGAGTGCCGCAAGGCTCGATCAGATCGCGTTTGGGCGTTGACACGAACAGGTCGCCATTCCACCACACGTTGACCGAGGCCATATCCCCATCAGGGAGCCTGGTCTCCAGATACACGTGCTTGTCGCAGTGAGGGCAACGGCTCCAATCCGGGAAGTCGTCTCGCCAATCCCGCTTGAGTTGCAGCTTAGGCATTGTTGGCCTCCTCGGAATCGATTACTGCCTGTGCAGCATCGACGGCTTTGTCAAAAGTGTCCGCATTGCCCTGCTTCACCGTGGTGAACTGGTTGATGAGCACCCGCCAGCAGTAGCGCCCGCGCAGGATTTGAATCCAAACCAGGTACTGGCCAGCCCCACCCTCCCATTTGATGGGCCAAATGCTTAACTTAGGCATCTTTCGCCTCCTTGGCGCGGTAGGAAACCAGGGCCTCATCGGCAGCGACGCAGGCCAGGGACAATCGTGCGGGTCCGAAGAGACGGCGCTGAGTAACGTTTCCGTCCTCCTCGAATCTCTCCACGTCACCAAACGGGTCGTAGGCTGCGAGGCTGTCTACACACCAGTCTCCGTTGTCGCAAGCGTGTAGGACGTAATCGCGTTCATACCTGCAAGCGACACTCCCGCAAGGCATGTACTCCCACCCCTCAGGAAGCACGCGCCGCCGCTCCGTCCACCGCACCGCCCAACCCTTGATGGACGGCCAGGCCAAGCCGAGCGCGAGTCCTGTGGCAAACGCCCCCAGGATGAAGAGGATCACGCTGTGGCCTCCTCACTGCCCGGCACGAGCGTGTACCGGATCTCCGGCCGCGGCACCATCTCGAACCCCAGAGCCCGGAAGAAGTCGGCCTCGGTCGCCGTCTCGATCAACTCCTCCTTGGTCTCGCCGTCCCAACCGACGCGCCACAACGCGCCGTCGATGACACGGTGGCACTTCGGCATGAGGCCGCCGTAAGCGACCGACGTCATCATGTGCCGGCTGAACTCGTAGGGCCCTGTGCGGATGGCGAGGATCACGCCCCACTGCGCCGGCGGAATGACCTGGAACACGTCCACGGCCACGCCCTTGTAGAGCGCGCGCTGGTGACGCTCGCCCCAACACTTGCGTCCCTCGTCGGTGAGCCGGGGTTCCATCTCACCAGCCGCCACCATCTCATCGAGCGCCGTGGTCAGGGCCGAGTGCTCGCGCCCGCATGGCAGCTCGTCGAAGAGGCTGCCCGTCGAGGCGACCATGCGCGGCCGCGCAACGATCTCGATGTCGCCTACCGTGTGGCAGCGCCGCCGGATCGAGCCGGCGGCCTCCCACTGCGTGCACGTGTGGGCGAGCAGCCGGAACAGCTCGC
Organism: uncultured Fimbriimonadaceae bacterium; assembly: GCA_964539295.1. Classification (GTDB taxonomy): domain Bacteria; phylum Armatimonadota; class Fimbriimonadia; order Fimbriimonadales; family Fimbriimonadaceae; genus CAZIIS01. The sequence continues at coordinate 4,727 of CAZIIS010000154.1, forward strand.
CCTCCAGGAGCTCGGCCTGCTCCCGCGGGATGCGCTCGCCGCTACTCAACTGCGGCCTCCGGGGGTGGGGCGGATGACACGGAAACGGATCGAGACGCCATACCCGTCGTTGTCCGGGTAGATGGCGTTGAAATCGGCCAGGAAGTCGTCCAGGTTCGCACAGCCCTCCTCGCGGGCGTTCGCCTGGCTGTAGCCTCGCACGTAGACCGGCTCGGTTGACCACACCTGCAAGGTGGCGAACACATGCGGCGTCATCGGGTCGAGGTCACAGGCATGGAGCACCGTGCCCTTGGGGGCCAAGAGAAGCCACTTGGGGCTGAGGCGCGTGGTTCGGGTCTTCTTTCCGGCCAGTATCTGGTCCTGGTAATACGGCCAGAATGAGATGAGTTGTCTCGACTTGCTCACTGCGCGTCCTCCGCGAACGGGTCGAACTCTTCCGCGTTGTCGCCCTGCGGGGCCGTCACGACCTCGGCCTCGACGACATCAGGGGTTGCCGCTTCCTGCGCCTCGCGCCAGGAGACGAACGCCTTGGGTTCCTTCGCCACGCGTCCCCGCACAGTGGCCGCCCAGTCAGCGAGGGTCTTCCAGTCGGAGGGCTTGAGCGACTTGGCCGCCATGATTGAGCGTCCGAGCACCTTGCCCCAGACCTGGTAGTCGATGGCCTTCGCGCCCTCGCTTTCGTGGTCCGGCCAGCCCATGCTGCCGGCGATCGCGAAGTACCGCCGGCGGTCGATATCGGGGTCCGCCGGCGGCAGTTCGACGACCTCCGGCCCGGCGGCATCGGCTTCGTCCAGCGCGTTAACTGCCGGCGTCTCGGCTTGTGCCATCTCGTCGCCGGTGTAGAGTCCGGAAAGCTCCTGCGGAAACGCCTTGCGCAGCGCGAGCGCCTCGGCGCACTTGGCCAGCATCAGGGCCGGCATGCGCGCCCAGAGCCCCGCCGGATTACCGGTCTTGGTCGTCTGGTGGTATTCGCGCCAGGTCGCCACCGCCCAAAGCGGTTCCTTGAACCCGTTGCGCCACACACCGACGCGCGCCGCGGCCGGCGCGTCCTCCTCCAGCCAGACGTCGCGCCAGGCCCCATCCCGGCCGCACCATTGAGGGCCGACCTGGCCGGCGTAGGCGCCGGTGCGCTCGGCGATGAGCCGGAAACC
>CAZIIS010000155.1:0-5802 GCA_964539295.1 uncultured Fimbriimonadaceae bacterium
CCAAGAGGACGGACCCTGCCGCCGACTTCGCTTGCTACCCGCTTCGGCGGCTGGAAGCCGAGGTGCTCATCGACGCGATCAACCAGATCACCGGAACGACCGAGTCCTACTCCAGCGCCACCCCCGAGCCGTACACCTACTACCCCGAGGATCGGCGATCGATCCAACTTCCGGACGGCAGCATCACCAGTTCGTTCCTCGAGATGTTCGGGCGGCCCTCGCGCGACACCGGTTACGAATCGGAACGCAACAACCGGCCTTCCGCCGACCAGCGCCTGCACATGCTCAACTCCAGCCACATCCAGCGGAAGATCGAGCGCGGACCGGGGCTTGCCTCGATGCTCAGACCCGGCAGGACCGGCATGGCCTACCTGGACGACCTCTACCTCACCATCCTCTCGCGCTACCCGACCCAAGAGGAGCGGCTCGTGGCCGCCCAATACGCCAAGGCCCAGCCCAACCGCCGAAACGTCGCCGTCGACCTAGCCTGGGCGCTGTTCAACAGCAGCGAGTTCCTCTACAAGCACTAATCGCCATGAGCCACGACCCTGAAACCGAACTCGTTCTGAAGCTGACCCGGCGTGAGGCGCTGCGCCTCGGCATTTTCACCGCGGCCGGACTGGTCTTCGCGGGTGGCCCCATCACCCGCGCCATGGCGGCTCAGCAAGCCAACCAAAAGGTCAAGGCAAAAGCCGTCATCCAGCTGTGGATGTGGGGTGGGCCCAGCCACCTGGACACCTTCGACCCCAAGCCGGGCGCGGGAAGCGACTACACCGGCCCTTTCGACCACCCGATCGCCACCAACGTCGCCGGCATCCAGATCAATGAGCTGCTGCCCGAACTCGCCAAGCTCGCGGACAAGTACTCCATCATCCGCAGCATGACCCACGGCAGCAGCGCCCACGAGACAGCCGCCTACATGGTGCAGACCGGCAACCTGCCCGGCGACGGTCTCACCCACCCGGGCATGGGCGCCATCACGTCGTTCTACAAGGGGTACGAAGCCGGCTACAAGGGGCTCGTGCCGCCCTACATCGTGCTCACGCAGTTGCTTGGGCGGTTTTCGGAGGCCGGTTTCCTGGGCTCGCGGGCCAAACCTTTCGCCACCGGCGGCGACCCCGCCGCGCAGCGGTTCCTGGTCGAAGGGGTCGTGGCCGACGGGATCGCCGACCAGCGCCAACGCGACCGCCGCGCCTTGCTGCACCAACTCGACACGCTCGGCAACGCGCTGAAGAACGACCCGCAGATGGTGCTCCAGAGCCAGTGCGAGAAGCAGGCGTACGACCTGATCCTCGGCGACGCCGGCAAGGTGTTCGACCTCTCGCAGGAGAAGGACGACGTGCGCGCCCGCTACGGTCGCACCACCTTTGGCCAGTCCTGTCTGCTCGCCCGGCGCCTGGTGGAGACCGGCGTGCCCTACGTCGCCATCAACGCGGGCGGCTGGGACACGCACAAGCAGCACTTCCCCGCGATGCGCCGGAAGCTGCCCGAACTGGATAAGGCGATGTCCGCTCTTCTGATCGACCTTTCGCAACGCGGCCTGCTTGACAGCACGGTCGTCTGGTGGGGCGGCGAGTTCGGCCGCACCCCAAAGGTGATGTGGGAGTCGCCCTGGGACGGCGGGCGCGGCCACTACGGCAAGGTCTTCTGCTCGGTGCTAGCGGGCGGTGGGTTCAAGGGCGGCCGGGTTCTCGGCGCCTCCGACGCGCACGGCGAGGAGGTAAAGGACCGCCCCGTCTACCCGAACGAAGTCATCCGGAGCGTCTGCTCCCTGCTGGGCATCGACCCCGACGGCAAGCTGCCCCATCCGCAGGGCATGACCGTCCCGATCGCCCCGACCGATTGGGATGGCCACAAGACCGCTGGCCTTCTTTCGGAGATCATGTGAGCGCCAAAGCCATGACCACTTTCCGCCGTCTGCTCGTCGTGTTCGTTGCGGCGCTCGCCGCCGCGTGCCTTTACGCCCAACAGGCGGAAGGCCCGCACATCGGCTACGCCTACCCCGCCGGCGGGCGCCGCGGCACGGAGGTCGAGGTCAAGGTGGGCGGCCAGGCGCTACGGGGCGTCTTCGCCGCGTTCGTCTCCGGCGGCGGGGTGAGGGCCGAGGTCGCCGGCTATTGGCGCCCGCTCTCGCGCCAGCAAGCCCAAGACCTGGTCGAGAAGCTGCAAAAGGCAGCCAACCCAGAAGGGACCGACGCCAAGGCTCGGCGCTCTGTCCCGTTCCAAAACCCGGAGCGGCTCAAGGCCCTGGCCCAACAAGCGGGGCTCACCGATGTGCAACTGCGCGACCTGCTCATCTTCCGCCGCACGCAGCAGAACCCCAAGCTGCAGCCGAACCTGCAGATCGCCGAGATCGCCACGGTTCGACTGGCCATCGAGCCCAACGCCGCGCCCGGCGTGCGCGACCTGCGGCTGCTCACCCCGGCGGGGCTGACCAACCCGGTGCGGTTCGTGGTCGGCTCGCTGCCCGAGGTCGTGACGGACGAGGGCAAGGCGCCCGAGACGATCCGGCTCCCCGCCGTCGTGAACGGCCAGGTGATGCCCGGCGCCGTCCACCGCCTCCCCTTCGTCGCCCGCAAAGGCGCGCGGATCGTGGTCGCGGCGGCCGCCGAGCAGCTCGTGCCGTTCCTGGGCGACGCCGTTCCCGGCTACTTCTCGCCGGTGCTGCAGGTGTTCGGCCCCGACGGCAAGGAGGTCGCCTACTCGGGCCCCGCCCAGGCTATCGCCGACCCCGCCCTCTGCTTCCTGGCCCCCGCCGACGGCCTGTACGCCCTGAACGTCTTCGACGCGCTCTACCGGGGGCGCGAGGATTTCGTCTACCGCGTGACCATCGGCGAGGTCCCGTTCCTCACCGGCCTCTACCCGCTGGGCGGCCGCGCCGGAACCCGGTTCTCGCTGCAGGCCACGGGATGGAACCTGCCCGCCAAGACCGTGCAGGTCGACTCCACCCGAAGCCTCGTCGCATCGTTCCCGGACTCAAACCCTTTGACCGTGGCGGTCGACGACCTGCCCGAGGAGGCCGAGAAGGAGCCGAACAACACGCGCGCCAAGCCCCAAAACGTCCAATTGGGCGTCACCGTGAACGGCCGGATCGACCGGCCCGGCGACCAAGATAGCTTCGCGTTCCGCGCAACGGCGGGAACCAAGGTGGTGGCCGAGGTCGCGGCGCGCCGACTCGGCTCCCCGCTCGATTCCACGCTCACGCTCACGGACGCCAAGGGCCGCGTCCTGGCCTTCAACGACGACTTCGTCGACCCATGCGCGGCCACGGTCATGCACCAGGCCGACTCGCAACTGAGCGCCACGCTGCCCGCGAGCGGCACGTACGTGGTCACGGTTCGCGACGCCCAACGCCGTGGCGGCACGGAATACGCCTATCGCCTGCGCATCGGCGCTCCACGGCCCGACTTCGCCCTGCGCATCGTCCCGGCCTCGCTCACCGTGCGCACCGGGGGGACCGCCGCGTTCGACGTGGCAGCGATCCGAAAGGAGGGATTCACGGGGGAGATCGCGCTGAGCCTTGAGGGCGCCCCGGAGGGCTTCATGCTCGGCGGGGCGTGGGCGCCCGCCGGGGTCGACCGGGTTCGCATGACGCTCACCGCGCCCCCCTCGCCCTTTGCGGAGCCGCTTTGCCTGCGGCTCCGGGGCAGCGCCGCCATCGGCGGCCGTACCGTCGTCCGCCAAGCCGTACCCGCCGAGGACATGATGCAGGCGTTCGCATACCACCACCTGACGCCCGCCAACGATTGGCTGGTCGCGGTGCTCGGGCGTCGCAACCTCGGCCTGCGCCTGTTCCCGCCCGCGAGCCCGGTGCACATCCCGCTCGGGGGTACCGCCGACGTTCGGTTCACCGGCCCCGGACGGCCGTTGCTCGAGCCGCTTCAGTTCGAACTGAACGGCGCGCCCGAGGGCGTGACCATCCTAAAGGTCCGTTCGGTTGAGGGCGGCGTAACCGTCACCGTCTGCGCGGACCGCTCCAAGCTCAAACGCGGCGCCAAAGGCAACCTGGTGTTCGACGCCTTCGTCGTGCGCGAGGTCGCCAACCCCAAGACCCAGGTCAAGACCAAGCGAAAGACGCCGCTCGGCTCGCTGCCGGCGGTGATGTTCGCGGTGGACTGACGCCCGGCCGCTAGCGCCCGGCGGGCAGGACGGCCATCGCCTCCATCTCCACCAAAAGGTCGTCCCGGCAGAGACGCGCCTGGATGCCGGTGCTGGCCGGCAGCGGGTCCAGACCGAGCCATGTGAAGAAGGCGGTCCGCACCTCGTTGAAATCCTCGTAATCGCGCTCGATGTCGCGCAGGTAGCAGCTTGTGCGCACCACGTCGTGCCACGTGGCGTCCTCGGCCTCCAGGAGCCGGGTGATGTTGCGGTAGGTGCGCCAGCACTGCGCGCGGAAGTCGCCGACGTGCACCGTTCGGCCCTCGTCGTCGATGCTCGCGGTGCCGGAGATGAGCAGCAGGTCGACCCCTCCCAGGCTCACCCTCAGCCCGCGGGTGAAGGAGGACGGCTTGGCGTAGTCGTACGCCTCGTTCAACACGTCCTTTGAGGTGATCGCCTTTCGGGGCACGCGGTCGGGGTTTGCGTTCCAGGGCGATTCGGCCGTCGCGCCGTCCGCGCCGATCACCCCGAGCCGCCGCATCTCTTCGGCTTCGCCGTCCGATAGCCGCCCCTTTCCGCTTTCCATGCCAAGCAGGTTAACGTTCATACGGTTCAATCCCGGCGCGGCCCTCGGGCCTTCGCGCCAATCGGCATAGACGCCCGCAGCCCGCCGGTGTTCGCCTGGCAAACAAAAAGCCGGTCGGCCCGCCTCCTGGGAGGCATGCCGACCGGCGTCGTCTCAGCGCGAGTTCACCACAAGACCAGGTCGATCATCATCGCCCCCACGTTCAAGCTCCAATCGTTCAGCGATTTGTTGTAGGTAAGCCCCTCGTTGAACTTCACCCCCGGGACGACCCTTAGGGCGGTGATCGTACAACCCGACAACATCCCTTCCACCCCAGTCCGTTGGTCGCCTGGCAAGCTATTGGCGTACGCCTGTTCGATTGACCGCTGCAGCGTTGGGTCCAAGCCGTCAAAGGACTGGCCACGCGTAGGCATCGTGTCGCCAAACACGTCCTTGTTGTCGTTCCAGAGCGCCATGCGCAGCGCCTCCGACGTGCGATTGGCCATGTCCTGCAGTTTCTGGGTGTTGTCGTCCAGCCACTCCATCAGCAACCTTGCGGCGTGCGTCCGTTTGACGCGGGTCCAGCCAGCGTTCTGGAAAAGCAGGTGCGCCTCGTCCAGCGACCCGGGGCTCTGCGGGACATCGACCGACGGTGTGCCGTCGCTCTTCGGAACCTCGTAGGTGGGGCGGGTGAGTTTTGGCTCGCCCTTCCCGCCGCTGTTGTCAATGCACACCGAGTAGCGCTCGCCAGACTTCCCCTTAAGCACCACCTGAAAGAACGGGATGACGCCTATCTCGAACGAGGGGTCCTGCATCAGCCCGTTCATGTTCGGACTGGTACTGGAGACGCCCCTGCGTATGGCATCCGCCGCCCCTTTCGGAAGGTCGCCCATCCTCGCCACGCCGTGGTTAAGGGAGTATGCCTGCGCCAGGGCAGAGACTTGCGCCGCCTGGAACAGAGCATATTCCTCGCCGACCACGTCCTCGTCGATCAGGGCGGTGAAGCCCTCTAGCGGGACGACCCGCAACCTGAGCTTCTTCAAGACCGCGGGATCCAGCTTCGTCTCCGGCAGCAGGAACTTCCTCGCGTCGTCCTTCGCCGGCAGGCGCGTCGCCAAGAGCCGCGGCGCTTTCTCGTC
>CAZIIS010000156.1:0-5721 GCA_964539295.1 uncultured Fimbriimonadaceae bacterium
GAACGTCACCGGCGTGCCGTCCGCCATCATCACCCGGATCCCGTTCGCCTTCTTCCCGAGCGTCTGGCCCTGCCACAACCCCTCCTGCAGGATGAAGTAGGCAAACACCCCGAACGCGATCACCAGGCTGGCGATCGCTTCCGCCAACACCGTGTTCACCAGACGCGCGAACTGCCCGAGCAACACAAACACCCCGATCATCAACGCCGTGCACAGGATAAGGTCCACGACGTGCGCGACGATGCGCGAACCGACCGTCGAAAGGCGGTAGGCCACGATCACCTTCTCGGGCGTCAGCACCACGTGCTGATCGTTCACGCCCCTCAGGGTACCTTTTGGGCACGATCTCCATGGTTCCAACTAAGCGGTTCTGGGCGTTGGTGGCGTTGGGTGTGCCGATCGCCTGTCTTGGCGCGTTCGTTCGAGGCGCCGAGCAGTTCGTGTGGCCCTACGATGTCGCCCTGCTCGTGCTGCTCATCGGCACGTCGCGCATGACCAAGGGGCTCGACGCCATCCGCATCGTCCGGCGAACCGAGGCGATCCTCTCCGTGCGCGTCCCCAACGTCGTCGAGCTCAAGCTGCTCAACGAGGGTCCCGAGCCGATCGACCTGCGCGTGCGGGACGAGGCGCCGCTCAGCTGTCAGGCGACCGGTCACGAGTTCCACCTACGCCTGGAACCCGATCGCGAGACGGTCGTGCGCTACACCGTCACGCCGACCGAACGCGGCAACGACCCGTTCCGAGGAACCTTTGTGCGCGTGTTGGCGCCCTTGGGGCTGGCCTGGGTCGACCGCCGAGTCCCCACGGAAGCCCCGGCCCGCGTCTACCCGAACGTGCAGGCGCTCCAGGAGTTCGACCTCCTCAAGCAGAAGGGCCGCCTCAACATGATGGGCGTCCGTCGCTCGCGCATCAAGGGGATCGGCGCCGAGTTCGAATCGCTGCGCGACTACAACGACGACGACTATCGCCATATCGACTGGAAGGGCACCGCACGCCGTGGCAAGCTAGTCGTTCGCAACTACGAGCAGGAACGCAACCAGGCGGTGCTGATCTGCGTCGACGTCGGGCGCCACATGCTCTCCGAGGTGGCCGGCGTGCGCAAGTTGGACTACGCGCTGGACTCCTCGCTCATGCTCATGCATGCGGCCGAACGGGCGGGCGACCAGGTTGGGCTGTTGGTCTTCAACGACATCGTCAAGCGTTACCTCGCCCCCAAGAAGGGCCGCGCCCAAGTGGCCGCCATCCTCGACGCCGTGCACTCGCTGCAGGCCGAGCCCGTGCAGCCGGACTACCAGGGCGCGTTCGGCTTCCTCACCAGCCGGTGGAAACGCCGCTCGCTCATCGTGCTCTTCACCGATGCCGAGAACGACGACCAAGCGCGCGAACTCTCGGAGGCGCTCGCCCACCTCAACCGCCGCCATCTGCTGATGGTCGTGCGGGTGGCCGACCCCAAGCTCAAGGAGCTTCGCCGGCTCGGCGTGGCGGGCCCGCGAGACCTGTTCTTGCGGGCTTCGGCCGAATGGTACGGCTCCGACCGGCGCCAGGCCGACTCCCGCCTTCGCGCGGCCGGCATCCAAAGCATCGAAGCCGAACCCGATGAGCTTTCCGGCGCCCTCGTCAGCGCCTACATCCGCGTGAAAGAGCTCGCGATGATCTAGCCCTCGAACGCTGGTAACCTCGCGCCATGTCCAAGCGAGCGATCGTAGCCGACGACCTGCTGAGGATTCAGACCGTGGGCGATCCGCAACTCAGCCCCGACGGCAAGCGGATCCTGTTCGCCAAGAAACAGGCTGGAGAGAAGAACAAGATGGTCTCCAACCTCTTCACCGTGGACGTGGAGACCCGCCAGGTCGCCCAATGGACGCAGGGTGACGCCGGCGCCGGGTGCGGCCGGTGGTCTCGGGACGGCTCGACCATCGCCTTCGTATCCGGCCGCGAGAAGCCGGCCTCCCAGATCTACCTTCTGCCCACGACCGGCGGCGAGGCGCGCAAGCTCACGGATCTGCCCGAGGGCGGCGTCGGCGCGCTGGCCTGGTCTCCGGACGGCAGGCACATCGCCTTCACCTTCCGCGAAACCCCGACCGAGCGGACCCAGAAGGCGGCCAAGGAGCGGGAGGAGAAGGGGCTTAGCTCGCCGCCTTGGGTGCTCGAGGACATCTTCTACCGTATGGACGGCGACGGCTACTTCGGCGCACAGCGGTTCAAGCTCTACACGGTCGACGTGGAGTCCGGCAAGTACCACCTGCTGCTCGATAAGTGCAAGCTTGGCATGTACAGCTTTGACTGGTTGCCCGACTCCTCCGGCTTGATCGTGTCGCACAGCGCCGCGAAGAACCCGCTGATCGAGCCGCCCTACCAGCAGATCTACCACGTGCCGCTCAAGGGCAAGCCGGTTCGCCTGCCCGGGGTCCCCAAGGGCAGCTTCGGGGGCGTCAAGGTTTCGCCCGACGGCTCCACCGTCGCCTACCTCGGAGACACGGACCCGAAGGACCCCTGGGGCGTCCGCAACACCAAGCTATACGTCCTCCCGGTAGAGGGCGGCGAGCCCCGGTGCTTGACCGAGGGCGACGACTACTGCTTCGACGCGATGCCGCTGAGCGATTGCTCCGACCTGGGCTTCACCGGCTCGGTGGAGTGGACCCCGGACGGCTCCGCCCTCATCGCCGGCGTGGCCTGGCACGGCGGGGTGCAGGTCGCCCGCATCGACGTCCCCAAGGGTGGCGTGGAGCTGCTCACCCAGGGGCGCCACGCCATCGGCATCGGCAACCTGAGCCGGGACGGTCGGTACGCCGCCTGCGGCTTCGGCTCGGCCATCGCGCCGAACGAGATCGGACTGCTCGAAATCGGCAAGGAAGCGCCAGAAAAGTTGACGTCGTTCAACGACGCCCTTCTGGGCGAGCTCAGGCTGAGCGAGCCGCGCGAGGTCTGGCTCGACTCGACCGACGGGGTGAAGGTGCAGGCCTGGGTGATGGAGCCGACCACCGCTACCGGCAAGAAGAAACACCCCGGGGTGCTGGAGATCCACGGCGGCCCGCACTGCATGTACGGCTGGCTCTTCTTCCACGAGTTCCAACTGCTCGCCGCGCAGGGCTACCTGGTGGCGTTCTCCAACCCGCGCGGCTCCAAGGGTTACGGCGAGGCGTTCTGCGCCGCCATCCGCGGCGACTGGGGGCACAAGGACTGGGAGGACATGCGGACCGTCGTCGCCTGGCTCAAGACGCTGCCCGGCGTCGACGGCGCCCGCCTGGGCGTCATGGGCGGCTCCTACGGGGGTTACATGACCAACTGGGTGGTCGGCCACTGCCGCGACTTCACCGCCGCCATCACCGACCGCTGCGTCTCCAACATGGTCTCCATGGGCGGCAGCAGCGACTTCCCGTTCAACAAGGACGGCTACTTCGGCGGTTACCCGTACGGCGACATGGAGGCGATCAAGGGGCTCTGGCGGCAGTCGCCCCTTGCCAGCTTTGATAAGGTTAAGACGCCGATGTTGATCATACACAGCGAGGGCGACCTGCGCTGCAACATCGAGCAGTCCGAGCAGGTGTTTGCCGCGCTCTGCGAGCAGGGGGTCGAGGCGCGCTTCGTCCGCTACCCGGCCAACACCTCGCACGGCATGTCCCGCTCCGGCCCGCCCGACATGCGCCTCCACCGCTTGGACGAGATTGTGCGCTGGTGGGACAAGCACCTAGCATAACCGATAGGGATACGTCAGAATTGCTATGGTACGGTTGCCTATAGCACCTGTGGTTGGATGCCCGCAGGCGGGGGTGTAGAGTGCCCAGATCGGATACCGGACGCATGTTTGTTGGTCTTGCCGAATGGACCGAGCGAAAACACCAGATACTCGGTAGGTACGTCAAGCCGGGAGCCGCCAAGATGAGCAAGCTGGCCGAGCGGACTTTGTACCTCGTAGACGGCTACGCTGGGCCAAACGAGTACAAGGGGAAGCTTGCCGGCTCAACTGTGGTGATGTGTGAAGTCGCCAAGTCGCTGTCCTCCAGTCGCGTGAAGTTGGAGGTGATCGCTTGCGAAAACGACGCCGCGTACTTTGATACGCTTAGCAGCGGTCTGAACGAATACACGAGCAGCGGGATCCTGCACGCCTTTCGGGGCAAACACGAGGACTTGCTGCCAACCATCTTGGCAATGGTCGGCAACGAACCGGCCTTGGTTTTCCTCGATCCTCAAGGTCCTGCCGATCTGCCCTGGGTGACGGGCATGGAACCATGGCTGCGCAGGAAGAAGACAGACGTGTTGGGGCTGTTCCACGCGGGAAGCACCGCCCGCATCTGCTCGGCGGCAACTGTGCTGGAGGGCCCGGGGATGGCCCTAGCGGCTGAGCGGATTCTGGGAGGGTCGTGGGAGGGCGTAGCGTCGGAGGCGGACGCCAGCGAAAGGTTCCTCAAGCTCCTGCGCTTATACAAGCGGTTTGCCGGCTTGTACCCGTTGCGAAAGGCTGTCAACAAGGTTCGGGCCTATGCTGTTTTCGGGGCTTCGGACAGCGCCCACGGCTTCATGCTCTTGTCGGATGCCGTCGCCCGGGACCTGGGCCGCCTAAGGGACGCCGACGAGAAGGCTCTCATCAAGAGAACTCAGCAGTTCGTGCTGTTGGGCAAAGAAGAGGCTGTCCAGCAGAGCTTCGATGAACTCGTCGCGCTGTCGAGGCCATTCCTACAACGCGAGCCCGGGCTCAACGGCAAGCGTTTGTCGCTGGCGATGCATGCCGATGCGCACGTGGGACCGTTGGTGTTCGGCAAGTACAAAGAGCGGGACTTCACGAGTGCTGTGAGCGTCTATAGGCTGAGGGGCCGTTAGGATGCCGACAAGAACCGCCATCGAATGGACAGAGATGACGTGGAACCCGGTGACGGGGTGCACCAAGGTCAGTTCCGGTTGTACTCACTGTTATGCGGAGAGGATGGCGATGCGGCTGCGGGCGATGGGAAACCCTCGGTATGCCGCTGGTTTTCGTGTGACGCTCCACCCCGACCTGCTGGACGCTCCTTCGAAGTGGCGTGCGCCGCGCCGCGTGTTCGTCAATTCGATGAGCGATCTCTTCCACGAAGACGTGCCGGTCGAGTTCATTGAGGCCGTGTTCGCCACGATCCGTCAGTGCAACCAGCACACGTTTCAGGTCCTTACCAAGAGGGGCGACCGCCTACGGGAGCTTGCCGGCCGGCTCGATTGGCCGGACAACCTGTGGATGGGTGTGACGGTCGAGAACGCCGACGTGATGGAGCGCGTTCTTGCGTTGCGAGAAGTCCCTGCTGCAGTCCGCTTTCTGTCCTGCGAACCGCTTCTCGGGCCTTTACCGAACCTGCCGCTTCGAGGCATTGATTGGGTGATCGTTGGCGGTGAGTCCGGCCCAGGGGCGCGGCCGATCAGCCGGGTTTGGGTCCGCGAAATCCTGGCGCAGTGCCGGCAAGGCGCCGTGCCATTCTTTTTCAAACAATGGGGCGGAGTGCGCAAGCACCTCACGGGTCGTCTGCTTGACGGCGTTATCTACGACGAGTTCCCAAGCCCCGTCCTGCGCCCAGCCGTGTGACCCTGCTGCGTCGTGCCGCGCCAACAGGCGCGGCCCTCCGTGAGTTTGCCCCCGTCTTTCGCCCCAACCCCCCTTCCCCCCCGACCGGTCCCGTGCCATGATGGGCCTGAGGGAACTTCACACCAATAGACTCACGTTAAGTACCATTGAAGGAATCAACAAGGAGGCCACGA
>CAZIIS010000157.1:0-5624 GCA_964539295.1 uncultured Fimbriimonadaceae bacterium
GAGCAGCTGACTCTTAATCAGCGGGTCAAAGGTTCGAGTCCTTTACGGTCCACCACGAATTTGGACTCAAAGAGCCCTCGGGAAACACCCGGGGGCTTCTTCTTTTAGGGGCCATCGTGGTAACCATGGTGGAAATGCTTCCTGACTTGCACTGTCAGGCCAAGCCAGCGCGCACAGCGAATCGAACCGGTGGGGAAGGTGGTCAACCGGAAGACGGCGCCGGCGCCGAGCGTTGGTCCGGTCGGGTCGTTCGAGGGGAAGGCGAAGTGGCAGGTGAAGCTGGAATGAGGTACCTAGGTGTAATGAGACCGCCGAGCGAGGATGAGACGGGGCTATATTCGAGCCCGTGCCTGTCGTGCAAGCACCTCTGGGGGCCGGACAAGCACGGTACGTCTCAGTGCTACGCGTTCCCGGAGGCGATCCCGATGGCCATAATGTGCCCTGGCGGTACCGGGCACTCGATCCCGCGCCCCGACCTGGGGCAAGTCAACGAGGTGGTCTGGGAACCGAAGGACGAGGCCACGCCCTAGTCTGAGGCGGGGAACGCGTGCCAGTCGCCCAGGCGGGCTTCGGTCGCGGTGTCCAGGGTCACGAGCGAACCATAGGCGGCCTCGTCATCGGCAGGACACTCGCCAGTCTGACCCATCATGTACTGCGAGTACGCCTGAAGCACGCATTGCCTGGGCGTGCCACTCAGCATCCGGAAGTCTCCCGTGACGGGGTTCTCTATGAAGAAGAACTTCATGGCCATGACGCCTATATACCACACTTACGGAACAACCGAACGATGCCTAAAGGCACGTTCCGAGATCACGCGGATTGTCCAAAACGATACCTGCGTTCCGGTTGTTACGCACCGAGAGCGTTGAGCCCTCCTGCTGGTCCGCAGCCGTGCCAAGGCATATCCCACGAGCGGAGCTTGGGCAGATGACGAAGCGGGGCTTGCGCAACCGGAGTGAGGCAACGGCGAACCGCTGTTTTGATTCGCTGTGGTAACCGCAGCCCAGCGTACGCCCGTCCAGGGTGGCGGAAGCGAAGGAAGGTACCGGCAAGTGACAAAGAAAGATAAGGTGGAGTACAGGGCGTACACGGCGCTTGAGCGCGCGGCGCTGGACTCGGAGTTGATGAACAAAACGGGGTTCTCGCCCTGCTTGACGTGTGAGCACTACTGGGGGCCTGGTGCGGATGGCGTGCCGCGATGCTTCGCGTTCTCCTGGGGCATCCCTGACGCCATGCGTACCAGCAGGTCCAAGCACGACGTACCGCGCCGGGACCTGGGGCAGAAAAACGACATTGTTTACGAGCGCAAGGGCGGTGACGGCGGAAACGACATCATGACGTAGGCCGCGTGCCAGTCGAACAGCCGAGCTTGGTCCGGCCCTTCATCAACGACCAGCGCGCCGTACTTGGCCAGCGCATCGGGCGAGTACACGCCTGGCGTGTACTTCAGGTACGCGCTAAGCACGGCCTGGCGCGGTGTGAGGCCCTCCATGACGCCCCGTGCGCCCGTCTTGGAGTTCCAAAACTCGATCATGCGTACTGCGCGGTTCATCGTTTGAATATGGCACGCTCCAATGCCATATCGTATAACCTTGGTGGTCATCGAGTCTGGCGGGCGCAAGTTCTCGAAAGATGCCCAATTTCCGGTTGTGCAGTACCGAGAGTGCCGAGGCAGCAAGTGCGGTAACGACTACCAACCTCGCGCGCGCCGCACATCGCAGTACGCCTGGTTGATCTCCTTCATTCGTTCCTCCGCAAGGAGGCGGAACTCGGGGGCCATATTCGCTACCAGGTCGGGATGATAGAGCTTCACCAATGCGCGGTAGGCGGCCTGCGCCTCTTCCGCGGTGCAGTTGGGGGCCAAGCCCAACGCAGCGAAGCAGCTTGGAACGGTGGCGGCGCGGGGCTGCGCGGCCCGGGGTTGCTTGGGCGGCGGGGCGCTCGCCGCACGTGGCGCCTGGCCCACCGATCCGGCGAAGGGAAGGCCCTGGAAGCCATGACTGCTCGCGTGCAGAACGATATCCATACCAAGCCCCGACGTAAGGCGGATGGTCTGGTAGTTGCAGATCGCCAACTGCCGGTTGTTGCTGAACCTACGGTCGGGCCCTCCGCTTTTGTTCACGTACTGCCAGGTCGATCCGACCACGGTCGCGTCAGGCGCGACGGCTTCGCTCTCAATGAAGTTCGTGGCTCCGATTTCGACCCGAAGGTTGGAATAGTCGATCGCTCCGTACTGGCCGGCTTCGTAGATGAGCACCCGGTCCGGCATGAAACACAACAACTGGCTTCCGAGGTTGAGGCAGAACGGCTGGACGTTCGTCGCGATGAACGGCGGGGCTTGCCTTTTGAGGGAAACAGCCACGCGATGAACCGTGGAAGATGCTCCTGCAGACCTCTTCCAGTCGGAAACGGCCCCTTGTGCCAAGACACGCCAAAGGCGTTGGCTGTTGGCCAGTGCGGACAACGCCAGGTTCAGCGAGTCCCACCGCTGAGTGGCCAGAGGGTCGAGCTCGAACAGCAGCGGATAGGTGCGGCGAATCACGTCCCGTCGATGGACTGCCGAACCTATCGCTAGGCCGATCAGGATAGAAAGGATGGCTATTGCTGGTTCCCAGCCCAACGTTGCCAGTGCGACGGCTCCAAATAGGAACCAAGGAACCCAAGCGTAGGTGGGCTCCTTCAGGCGAGCGTTGATTCGAGCGATGATCACCGAGCTCGGTTGGTCCACGAGTTGGCTAGCCGAGGCGGTGGCGATCGGGTCCAGACCGTCCGCCGTTGGCGCTGGCGGTTGGGCTGGTGGAGAGGCTTGACGTCCGGAAGGCGTCGGCGCCCCATACGGCCCGCCGATCCGTTGCCGGTAGTAGATCCCCCCGGCGCCCATGTTCACGTATGTCCCGCGATGGTTGGTCGAAACGCGGAACCCTTTGATCCCTGTGGACACGCCGATCCCGCCCTTGGAAAGGTTGACCCGAAACGATTTGCTCCCGAACGACTTCCTTAGGTACCAAGGCATAGCGTCTCTGTGGTCTGATTATGCACGCGAATCGGTTTCGTAGCGGCCTGAACTTGCCAGCTTGAAGGAGGGCAATGCCCCGGGGGTCGGTGTACGAAGCCTTTTGCCTGACCCCTGGAGAACTCCAAGGGCATCGGACGGGTCGGCCGCTGGTCGCCCAATGCGAACGGCGGTCCGCCCGCGGAGGCTGCCCGGTCCTCGTGCCCAACGAAGGAAGGGCAACCCTACATTGTGCATCGGCGAGCCATTGGTAGAGGAAGACATGCCGTATACTCAAACGACGCGCTACGCGCGTGAGACGTATTGCTTTCCACCTTGAGGAGTTGAACTACATGAAGAGGAACACCGCACTGACCGTGCTTGTCAGCGTAGGCCTATCTGCGACGGCTTCGGCGGCCATCTACAGTTACGCGGACTGGAAAACGGCTTCGGGCGGCACAGCCGTGTCGGGCTTCATCACGCTCGCGGACGGCAGAACCGTCGACGTCGCTTACACGGGCAAATACTCGTTCGCGAACGTATCCGGCAGTACCACGAACTACTGGACTCATCCGACCACCTATCAGAGCCCGGAGGTTGAGAACGCTCCGCCGCAGCCCGATATCATCGGTTTGACCGGCGGCAATGCTACGGTTCACACGCTTCGGTTCTCAACGACCGTGGTCAACGTGGCGATGCCAATCTGCAGCCTAGGTTCGTCTGGTACTCCGGCGACCTACGTCTTCGACCATCCGTTCAGGGTTGTCAGCAACGGCCCTGGCTACTTCGGAAACGGCACGCTCGTCAACACGTCGGGGAACATCCTCGAAGGGCGGGAGGGACACGGCACACTGCTTTTCGAGGGCGCCATTGACAGCATCAGCTGGACGGCGCCGACGTACGAGAACTGGCATGGCTTCACTGCGGCCATCGAGACCGTGCCCGAGCCTGCCACATTGAGCGTCCTGGCCGTCGGATTGCTTCCGCTACTCCGCCGCCGGCGCCGCTAGGTCGGCCGAAGCTATACTGGCCGGCTCCGAGCGTTCTTGCTTGGCAAGGACTGGAACCGGCCTTTGCATGTGGCGAGTCGCTCGCCACCGTGGACGCCTCGCGTGTTGCCCGGTAGACTCGCTTCTGTGTCCAGGCGCTACCGTTCCATCTACGACGTGCCCAAACCTCTGCTCGAAGGCCGGGCGAGGGGCTGCCTGTTGGGCGGGGCGATCGGGGACGCGCTGGGTGCGCCGGTGGAGTTCTTGCCGCTGGCGCAGATCAGGGCCAGGTACGGCCCCGAGGGGATCCGGGCGTTCGACCGGGCGTATGGGGTCGTCGGCGCCATCACGGACGACACGCAGATGACGCTCTTCACCGCCGAGGGCATCGTTCGCGCCTGGGTGCGCGGCGGCCTTCGGGGCGTGTGCCATGGACCAACCGTGGTCTCCTATGCGTACCAACGTTGGCTGGTCACGCAAGGCGAGGAGTGCGATCCGTTCGTGTCGCGCGATGGAGAGGGTTGCGACGGCTGGCTGATCAAGGAGAAGGGGCTGCATGCACGCCGGGCGCCCGGGACCACCTGCCTCGCGGCGCTTCGGGTCGCGCGCCACGGCTGCCCCGCGAAGAACGACAGCAAGGGTTGCGGCGCCGTGATGCGGTCGGCGCCATGGGGCTTCTTCCATACGCCGTGGGAGATGGCCTGGGATTGCGCGGCGCTCACCCACGGCCACGTCGAGGCCAAGGCGTCGTCGGCCATCTTCGCCCAGGCGGTACACAACCTCGCGCTTGGGGGCGACCTTCGGGAAGCGCTTTTGGGTGCGTGCGCGATGGACCCCGATGGGACGCTTTCGGCCATGTTGCTTGAGCGGGCGGTGGAACTCGCGGCGGGCGACATGCCGCCGGAGGATGCGATCCGCAGTCTGGGAGAGGGCTGGGTTGGTGAGGAAGCGCTTGCCATCGGGGCGTTCTGCGCGCTGCGGGCCGAGGGCGACTTCGAGGGAGGCGTGCGCTTGGCGGTGAACCACGACGGCGACTCCGACAGCACCGGTTCCATCTGTGGCAACTTGCTGGGGACGTTGCTCGGGGTGGACGCGTTGCCGGGGCGGTGGCTGGAGCAGCTCGAACTGCGGGACGTCATCGACCGGATCGCACGAGACCTGGTCGTCGATCCGCCGATCACGATCTCGGCGGGTATTGACGCTGAGGAGCGGCGGGCTCAGGCCGAGTTTTGCGAGCGCTACCCGGGATGGTGACGCGGGCCACCGGGACGGTAGATAGGGCAGGCAGCCAAGTCCAGAGGAGCGGTGACGCCCGTGCGCTCCACCCGGCAACACCGTCTTCACGGAGTCCGTCGTAGGCGCGGAGTTCGCAAACCGTGCCCTCTCCTGTCAATGTTCCGAAGCGGGCATCGGTCCGCACCGCCGGCAGGACCGGCCGTAACACCCAACGGGCAAGGTTGAGTTTGGCGTCGCGGTATCCTGAAATGGCCATGTGGCTTTTCCTGAACGATTCCTATCTCTCGGTCGTCCAGCACCGCGACTTGCCCGGCGCGCTTCTCGTGCGGAGCCGGGTGAAGGGCGACATCGAGCGGGCGGTACCCGGCGCCAAGGTGTTCGAGGACCTCGAGGCCGACTACCGGTAC
>CAZIIS010000158.1:0-5588 GCA_964539295.1 uncultured Fimbriimonadaceae bacterium
CGGCGGCGCCGGCATGTGCGGCGTCGCGCAGATGTTGCACCGCCGCGGCCTGCGCGTGCGGGGAACCGATTCGAGCGAGTCAGACAACGTCAGGCTGTTGCGTGGGCTGGGGATCGAGGTTTCGGTCGGGCACTCCGGCCAGGCGGTCGGCGCGGACGACGCGCTGGTGCTTTCCGACGCCATCGACCTGAAGACGAACCCGGAGGTGGCGCGCGCGCGGGAACTGGGTTGCCCGGTGCTTCGGCGTTCGCAGGCCCTCGGTTGGTTGCTGAAGGGGAAGAAGACGATCGCCGTGGCCGGCAGCCACGGCAAAACCACGACCACGGCGATGGTGGCGGTCGGCCTGCGCGCGGCGGGCCTGGACCCGACGGTGGTGGTCGGCGCGGAGACGCCCGAGCTGGGCGGGTGCGTGGTCGAGGGGAGCGGGGAATGGGCGGTCGTGGAGGCGTGCGAGGCGTACGATTCGCTGCGCGACTTCGACCCCACCGTTGCGGTCCTTACCAACCTTGAGCTTGACCACATCGATTTTCACGGGTCGTGGGAGAACCTGAAGGCGTGCGTGGCGCACTTTTTGGCGCGCGTCCCGGAGGGCGGCGGCATCCTCTACTGCGCCGAGGACGCCGGCGCGCGGGAACTGGCTGAGGGGAAGGGCACGCCCTACGCAGCTGCCGATTTCGCCGAGGAGCCGGCGCTGCCGGGGGCGCACAATCGCCAGAACGCCGCCGCCGCGTTGGCGGTTGCCCGGTTTGTGGGGGCCGACGCGACCGCTGCCGAGCGGGCGATCGCCGACTTCCGTGGGGCGCACCGACGCTGCGAACTGGTCTACGACGGTTCGGTCACGGTGATCGACGACTACGCCCACCATCCGACCGAGATCTCCTCGACGCTGAACGCGCTGAAGGCGCGGTACGCCGGGCGGCGGTTGGTGGTCGTGTTCCAGCCGCACCTCTACTCGCGTACTCAAGGCCTGATCAAGGAGTTCGCCGAGTCGCTGAGCCTGGCGGACCTTGTGGTGCTCACGGACATCTACCCGGCGCGCGAGGAGCCGATCCCGGGCGTGAGTTCGCTACGAATCGCCGAGGGGATCGCCAAGCCGGTGCGATACGTGCCGTGCCGCCACCTTTTGCCGCTCACAGTCAAGGAGATCTGCCGTCCCGGCGACGTGGTCGTCGGCATGGGCGCCGGGAACGTCTCCGAGTTCGCGCCCGCCTTCGTGGCCGCGCTCAAACGCACGGGCCCGACCCGCGTGGCGGTGGTCTACGGGGGCGAGAGCCCCGAGCGGGAGGTCTCGATTCACTCCGGGCGAGCCGTGCACGGCGCGCTTGTACGCAAGGGCTACGACGCGCGCCTGGTGGACTTCTCCGAGCTTCTGCTCGGCAAGGGCGACCTGAGAAGCGTGATCGGGGAGAACCGGCCCGATGTGGCGTTCTTGGCGATCCACGGCGTCAACGCCGAGGACGGGGCGCTGCAGGGGTTGCTGGAGTTGCTCCACATCCCATACACGGGGCCCGGCATACGGGCGAGCGCGGTGGCCATCGACAAGGATATGACCAAGCGGATGTTGGCCGACGCCGGTCTGCCGGTCCCGCGGGGCGTCGTCGCGCGGCGGGGCTGTCCGGTTCCGGAGATCGGCCTGGAGCCGCCGTTGGTCGTGAAGCCCAACAGCCAGGGCTCGACCGTCGGTTTGACCTTCGTGGACCGGCCCGACCAGGTGGAGGAGGCGATCGCGCGGGCGTTGCAGTACGACGTCGAGGCGCTCGTCGAGGAGATGGTACAGGGCATCGAGATCTCGGCGCCGGTGCTGGGCGAACGGGTGTTCCCGGCGGTGGAGATCGTGCCGGCCTCGGGCCGATACGACTTCGAGAGCAAGTACGTTCCCGGCGCGACGACCGAGATCTGTCCGGCGCGCATCACGCCCGAGCAGGCGCGCGTGGCCGCGGACTACGCCTACCGGGCAAACGTGGCGCTCGGTTGCGCGGGCATCACGCGGACTGATATGATAGTGACCTCCGATCGAATCGTGGTGCTTGAGGTGAACACGCTTCCCGGCATGACCGCGACGAGCTTGGCGCCGACGAGCGCCGCATCGGTCGGCGTGCCGTTCGACGATTTCGTAGAGATGATCTTGGAGGATGCCCTGAGCCGCCATGCGCAAGGTACGCCGTAGGCGACGGCGCCAGTTCAACTGGACCGGCTTTCTGTGGCTGTTGGCGCTCGCCAACATCGCCGCGGGTTTGGCGTGGAGCCCGGCGACCTCGGTCAAGCGGGTGCGCGTCGTGGGCGCGGCGCCCGCCGACCGCGTGAGTATTTCCGACGCCGCGCAGACGATGCGCAACGTGCCCTGCCTGCGCGCCAATCCCAAGCTCATGGAGACGCTGGTTCTGGCCAGCGACGAGGTCGAGGACGCGGCTTTCTCACAGAACCTGTTCGGCCGCGGCCTGCTGAAGGTCAAGAACCATCGCCCGGTCGCCGCGGTCTCCGAGCACAAGTCGCTGCTGCTGGCTTCGAACGGGGACGTGTACCAGACCAAGCAGCCCGCGCCGGCGCTCCCGGTCGCCAAGCTGCCGCCGGAAGCCTTTGGCCCCAATACCTGCCTTTGCGGCGGGTGGGAGTCGGGCCAGATCGCCGAGCTATGCGCATTGCTCGTCACTCAACTGCCCAATCTTGACTGGAGTGTTGCGGTGGATCGCCGCGGCGTAATATCCTTGGGATGTAGGACGGGCGGTCAAGTCATCTTGGGCTCATCGGAAGGGCTCAGCGACAAGGTCCGGCGGCTCCGGCAGCAACTGCAGGTTGACCCTCAACTCCTGTCGAAGGTCAAGGTGCTGAACCTTACGGCTCCGAACCATCCCGTTTTCATACCACGGCCTCCCGCTAAGCCATGAACCCATTCCGTTCGCATGCGTCGAAGAACACCTGGCTCGTGCCCGTGAGCGTGCTATCACTGGTCGTAGGTTTTCTTACGTCCGTCGCATGGATCACCAAGGACACGAGGAACCAGCGGTGGAGCACCTTGGCGGCGGACCAGCAGGCGCGCATGGGCGCCGTCTCCATCGACCTTCAGGAGGAGTACCAGAAGGTGATGGACGAGGTTACGAAGCTGCGCGCCGAGAACACGCGGCTTCAGAACGCGGTGGCGGGCTATAACAACGCCAGCGGCGAACTCAACCAGAGTTTGCAGCAACTCAAGATCTTCGCGGCGCTGACCGAGGCGGAGGGCCCGGGCATCACCATCACGCTGCGGGATTCGAAGCCCAAGGACGACTTCGTGTCGGACGCGAACATCATCCACGATTACGACGTGCTGAAGGCGGTGAACGAGCTTTGGAACGCCGGCGCCGAGGCGATCAGCGTCAACAACCACCGCGTGGGCCCGAGCACGAACATCCGATGCGCGGGTACCACGATCCTGATCGACAGCGTGAAGATCGCCACGCCGATCCTGATCCGCGCCATCGGCGACCCGGACACGCTTTATGGCGCGATGAACCTACCCGGTGGGGCGTTGCAAGAGATTCGCTCGGTGGATCCCGGTATGGTGCAGATTGACTCCGTGAAGAAACATCGGCTGCCGGCATACGCCGGCGCAACGACGAGGACGTTCCTAAAGGTACCGACCGGCAAACCGTGATACTCATCCCCATCATCGCTCTTCTGATCGGCATCCTTCTCGGGCACCAGATGCTACAACCCGTGAAGGGGCCCGCCGGTTCGTACCTGGCCGTCGCGGTCATCGCCGGCATCGACACGGTGTTCGGCGGCCTGCGCAGCGCGCTGGAGGAGAAGTTCCGGACGGACATCTTCGTGACCGGGTTCTTCTCGAACATGCTGATCGCCTTCTTCCTGGCCTGGCTGGGCGATCAGATCGGCATCAACCTTTTCCTTGCCGCGGCTTTGGTGCTCGGTTCTAGGGTATTCACCAATTTGAGCCTCATCCGGCGCATTCTGATCACGCAGTGGCAGGAGGCGCGGCAGCGCCGCCGGCTGGAGGGCGAGCAGCAGTCTCAGATGGGGTCCACAAATCTATGACGGTAAGCGACACGAAGGTCGTACTGGACCTTGGGACGACCAAGGTCGTTTGCTTGGCGGCCACGCGCGGCGAGGATGAACGCATCCGCGTCGAGTCGTTGGCCTCGGTTGGTTGTCGCGGCATGTACCGCGGCGTGGTGGACGACGTCGACCAGGTTGGCGACGCGATCGACGCGGCCGTCCGAAGGGTGCAGCAGGACCTCGGGCTGGGCGCGCAATCGCTGACCGTGAGCGTGGCAGGCGCGCATCTGGAGAGCGTGAACTCGCAGGGATTCGTGCCGATCTATCCGGCCGGCCGGGCAATCCGACGCGAGGACGTGCTGCAGGTGATCAACCACAGCCGCCAACTCGTGATGCCTCCCGACCGGGAACAGATCCAGGCGCTGCCGCGCGAGTTCCGCATCGACGGCAACCGGGGCATCATGCACCCGATTGGGATGCCCGGAACGAAGCTGGAGGTGGTGACCCACGTCATCACCGGCCAGACCTCGTTGGTGCAACTCATCGAGAAGGCGCTGGCGCTGCATAGCCGTCGCGTCGAGGAGATGGTGGTGTCGCCGCTGGCCTCCGGGCTGGGCGTGGCGGACCACGACCTGATGGAACTCGGTTGCGTGGTGGTGGACCTTGGGGCCGGAACGACCGACGTGGCGGTGTTCGCCTCGGGCGCCATCGCGCTCACGGCGTCGCTGCCAGTGGCGGGGAACCACATCACCAGCGACCTCGAACAGCTTCTCAAGGTCTCTTCGCTCGAGGCCGAAAGGCTGAAGCTTGAGCACGGCTCGGCGCTGGCGGCGGCCGTGGACCAGGAGGATGCAGTCGAGGTGCACCAGGAGGGCCTGGAGCAGCCGCGACCGATGAAGCGCCAGGTGTTGGCGGAGATCATCGAGAGCCGGGTGCGCGAGATCGCGGGGCTGGTGGAGCGCCAGATCGAGCGGAGCGGGCTGATGGGCAAACTGCCCGGCGGCGTGCTGCTCACCGGCGGCACGAGCCTGCTGCCGCAAATCGAAGAGGCTTTTGCGTCGGTTCTGGAGCCGGCGAAGGTGCGCCTTGCCAAGCCAAAGGTGAGCGGCGCCGCGGCGCGGTTGGTCGATGGACCGGCGCTTTCGGCCGCCGTCGGCCTGGCGCGCTTCGCGCTCGAAGCCGATGAACAAGAGTTTGCCCCCGTTTCTGGCTTTGCCAGTTGGAAGGACCGAATCCACGCGCTAAAATCTCTTTTTAGTGGCAAGCCATAGCTTTCTTTTATAAGGACCAGAAATAACCGTGGAAGCGAATACTGCGTCGATCAAGGTAGTGGGTGTGGGTGGTGGCGGCTCGAACGCGGTGAACCGCATGATCGAGGCCGGTATCCAGGGCGTTGAGTTCATTGCGGTGAACACCGACGTCCAGGTCTTGGACCGGAGCGAGGCGCCCAAGAAGATTCAGCTCGGTACGAACCTAACGCGCGGGCTTGGGGCCGGCGGCGACCCCGAGGTGGGCCGCGCCGCAGCCGACGAGAGCAAGAACGAGATACGAAAAGCGCTCGAAGGTTTTTCTGTTGCGGCCCAGAAAGGGGATGACGA
>CAZIIS010000159.1:0-5381 GCA_964539295.1 uncultured Fimbriimonadaceae bacterium
CGCTGGTGGAGGCCAGCATGACGTCGAAGTCGCGGAAACCTTCCTGAATCTGCTTGATCAGGTCCTCGTCGCCAACCACGTCGGCGCCGGCCTCTTTGGCTTCGGCCGCTTGGTCGCCGCTCGCCAGCACGGCAACCTTCTTGGTCTTGCCCGTGCCGAACGGCAGGTTGGTGGTGCCGCGAACGTTCTGGTCGCCCTTGCGCGGGTCGATGCCCAGCTTGACCGCCAGGTCGATGCCCTCCACGAACTTGGCCGTGGCGTTCTTCTTCACCAGCGCGATCCCTTCCTCGACGCCATGCAGCTTTTCGGCCTCAACCTCCTTCTGCGCGGCCATAAAACGAGGCGAGTGCTTTTCCTTCTTGATGTTCTTTCGCATTCGAGAACCTCCGTGGTAGAACGGCAACCCCGAGGGGAGCCTCCCACAGACGCCCCATGTTACCCGAGGCGCCTTCGGGCCCTGGTCGCCCAGCCTACCAATGGATGGCGGGGTCGCCCAACATCGCCTGCACGTAGTTCAGTTGGCCGTCGTGGTAGTTCATATGCGTGGCGGCCAGCCCGATCGCCTGGAACCGCGACATGGGCCTGCCGAACGGCTCGTTCCCTTCCTCCCACAAGGTGTCCGGGTCGACCCCGTCGATCGCCTTGAGGAGAAGCTCGGTCTGCTGCTGAAGAAACGCGGCCAACGGCTCGATGGACGGGAACGACTCCTGCTGGGCGAGGGCCTCCTCGCGCGAAGGGCGCCTGAAGACGCCGGTCTCGATGTAGGCGGCGAGGACGCCGTTGAGCATGGCGCACTCGGCGACGAAGCGCAGGGGGGCGCGGCTGCAGCCGCCCCACGCCTGGCCGGCCTTCTCCTCCGGGATAGCTCTTAGGTCCTTGAGGAGCATCTGATAGGCCCCTTCGGTCGTCTCCCGCAAATGACGGATCGGGTCAAACGTTCCCATAGGCCCATCCTAACGACGCTGAGATGAACCCGCAACCCTAGACCTAGGCCTACACACGCGTGGTGGCTTGGGAGGACCGGTGGCCCACGCGCGAAAGCGGCTACAATAGATGCCGCGCGCCGAGCCGCCAGCCAAACGGCCCCGCCGGACGACCGGTGGGACCTCGGGTAGCGCGGGCTCTGCGCCCTTCGGTATAATCCGTCCTTGCGTCAGGCGGCTCGCCGGCTGACGGTTTTGCGGCTTTATGCCGGTTAAGACGCCATTTCCGACGGAAACGATTCGGAAGGCAGAGGCTCCTCAGGATGAAAGTTCGAGCCAGTGTTAAGAAGATTTGTGAAAAGTGCAAGATCATCCGGCGCGAAGGCGTCGTGAGGGTGATCTGCAGCAACCCTAAGCATAAGCAGCGGCAGGGCTAGGAGAACCATAGCGAATGGCACGTATTGCCGGAGTTGATCTACCCAGGGATAAGGCGGTCCTTTACGCTTTGCCCTACATTTTTGGTATCGGACCGACCAGGGCCGCCGAGATCATCGAGAAGACGGGCCTCGACCCGCGAAAGAAGGTCCGGGACCTGACGGATGCCGAGGTCGGTAAGTTGCGCAACGTGATCGACGGCGACTACGAGGTTGAAGGCGACCTCCGCCGTCAGCATTACTCCAACATCCGCCGGCTGATCGAGATCAACAGCTATCGTGGATTGCGTCATCGCCGCGGCCTCCCCACTCGGGGCCAGAACACCCGCCATAACGCTCGCACCCGCAAGGGCAAGGCGAAGACCGTGGCCGGGAAGAAGAAGGCGAAGAAGTAAGAGCGGGGCGACCCACATTTGCACGGGGAAGATTTGAGGGAACATCAGCGGAATGGCTAGGAAGACGGTCACGCGAGGCAAGCAAAAAGAGAAGCGGCAGGTGGCGCACGGTCACGTGCACATCCACTCGTCCTTCAACAACACGATCGTGACGATCACCGACCCGCAGGGCGCCGTGCTCTGCTGGGCCAGCGCCGGGCACGTCGGGTTCAAGGGCAGCCGCAAGGGCACGCCGTTTGCTGCGCAGATGGCGGCCGAGAACTGCGCTCGAAAGGCCCAGGCCCACGGGATGGAGACGGTCGATGTGTACGTCTCCGGACCGGGCGGCGGCCGCGAAACCGCGATCCGTTCGGTGAACGCCGGCGGCCTGCAGGTGGTTTCGATCCACGACGTGACGCCCGTGCCGCACAACGGATGCCGTCCGCCCAAGAAGCGGCGCGTCTGACACCTGCCGGGCGCCTGACCAACCGAGCGACTTTCTAGTAAGACCATGCCTCACATTCAATCCGTAGACGTGACCGAGGAATACGGCAAGTTCGTTCTCGAACCGCTGGAGCGCGGTTACGGGCAAACGATCGGCAACGCCCTCCGGCGCGTGCTTCTGAGCTCTATCCAGGGCGCGGCCATCCAGGCCATCAAGGTGGATAAGGTCTTCCACGAGTTCGCCCCGATCCCGGGCGTCAAGGAGGATGCGACCGAACTCATCCTCAATCTCAAGGACCTGGCGCTCAACATGAAGTTTGACGGCGCCCCTCTCGAGGAGGTGGTGCTGCGGGTCGACGTGAAGGGCCCCGGCCGCGTGACCGGCGCCGACATCGTATGCCCCGAGGGAGTCTCCATCGTCAACCCGGAGGCCTACATCGCCACCATCAGCGACGCCGACGCGTCCTTGGTGGTTGAGATGTACGCCGGCTGGGGCAGCGGCTACGTGCTCCCCGTCAACCAGGAGAAGTACCGCGACATCATCGGCGTCATCCCGATCGGCTCGCAGTTCACCCCCATCAAGAAGGTGAACTACTCGGTCGAACAGACCCGCGTCGGCACGCGCACGGACTACGAGCGCATGGTGCTGGAGGTCTGGACCAACGGAGCCATCGCTCCGAACGACGCCGTCACCCAGGCGGCGCACATCCTCGACAAGTTCTTCCGGATGTTCTTCGACCTCGGCGACGCGGGGCTCGACGTCGCGATCGAAGCGGGCGACGAGATCGCTCCGGAGTTGGCGAACGTGCCGGAACTGAAGATCGAGGAGATGGACTTCTCCCAGCGAACTTTCAACTGCCTGCGACGTGCAGGCCTACTCAACCTGCGCCAGCTCGCGGTGGTCAGCGAAGGCGACCTTACCGCCATCCGCGGCTTTGGCAAGAAGTCCCTCAGCGAAGTGCGCGAGAAGCTGCTCGAGCACGGCATTGAGCTCAAGCCGGCCAAAGGCGGGCTCGCTGCGGTCGACCTGCTGGACGACGAGGACGACTTCTAGGGTTTAGGAACGGAGACCATTACGCTATGCGACACAAAGTCGACCGAAGGAAGCTCGGACTGCCGAGCGATCAGCGCCGCCATCTGCTTACTAACCTTGCGAGGCAGTGCATTCGCACCGGCTACGTTCACACGACCCTGGGCCGTGCGAAAGAATTGCGCCGAGTCGTGGAGAAGCTGATCACGCTCGGAAAGGACGACACGCTGGCCGCGCGCCGCGAGGCGCGACGCCTGCTCGTCGGCCACTCGTCCAGCAGCGACAAGCCGATGAAGGTGCTGTCGGGCAAGACCGAGGTCGAGAAGCTCGCCATTCTCCAGGAGCGCAGCCTGATCAACGGCGAAGACCTGGTGAAGCACCTCTTTGACAACGTTGCCCCGCGCTACAAGGAGCGCAAGGGCGGCTACACCCGACTGACCCGAACCGGTACCCGGCGGGGCGATGCCGCTCCGACCGCCGTCCTCGAGCTTGTCGAATAGCCATCGCGTAAAGCTGGTCGTCGCATACGACGGCTCCGATTTCTGCGGCTGGGCGCCGCAACGCGGACAGCGAACCGTCCGCGGCACATTGACAGACGCTGTTCGCCAGGTCTCGGGCGAGGATAACGAGATCTGCGGCGCAAGCCGCACCGACAGCGGAGCACACGCCATCGGCATGGTCTGCCACTTCGATACCGAAGCCGGCGTGCCCACCGACAAGTGGCCGCGCGTTTTGAACAACGTGCTGCCGCGGGATGTCGTGGTGAAGAGCGCCGAGGACGTCGACCCGGAGTTCCACAGCCGCTTCTGGGCCCTGCACCGGTGGTACCGGTACCGGATCCAGGAGGGCTTTCCGGACCCGCGGCGAAGCCGGTACGCCTTCCAGTACGGCAGGCCGCTCGACGCAAGGGCGATGGACGAGGCCGCGCAGCGCCTGGTGGGTCAACACGACTTCTGGGCGTTCAGCCAGCTCCTTCCACCGGAGACGAACACGGTTCGCCGGGTGCTGAGGATCGGCGTGCGATCCGTGCGCGACGAGGTCTGGATCGACGTGGTCGCCACCGCCTTCTGCCGAGGGATGATGAGACGCATCTCCGGAGCGCTTTTCGATGTCGGTCGCGGCAAGCGGGACGCCCAGGGCATCGACGAATTGCTTCGGGCGACGCGCGAAGAGGGCGCCCATCGGCCCGTGGTGCTCCCGGCATCGGGACTCACGCTGATGAAGGTGTTCTACGGTCGGCGCCCCAAGGACCAGAGGGGCCGGTTCGACCAGGACGAAGAAGAATAAGACGATTTTGTGGACGGGAAGAACAGGATGAACAGAACCTATACGGCAAAACCATCGACAATAGAGCGAAAGTGGTATGTCGTCGACGCCGCCGGACTAGCGGTCGGGCGCGTGGCGGCTGCCGTCGCTAAGGTTTTGCGCGGCAAGCATAAACCGACTTTCTGCTATCACATCGACTGCGGCGACTACGTCGTGGTCGTGAACGCGGCCAAGGCCGTGCTGACCGGACGAAAGGGCGACGAGCTGATCCACTGGCACTCGGGTTACCCGGGCGGGTTGAAGAACATCTCCCGCGAGAAGATGCTGGCGGAGAAGCCCGAGGAGACGATGCGGCGCGCGATCAAGGGCATGCTGCCCAAGGGCGCGCTCGGCGCGGACATGCTCGAGAAGCTCAAGGTTTACAGCGGTGCGGAACATCCGCACGCGGCGCAGGCGCCGGTACCGCTGAAGGTGGGTAAGTAGGACACACATGGCAACGACTTCCCAGGTTCTGGGTTACGGAACGGGTCGACGCAAATGCGCCATCGCGCGCGTGTGGCTGACCCCAGGTGAGGGCAACATCACCGTCAACGGCCGCGCCTTCGGGGCTTACTTCGGCCGACCGGTGCTCGAGATCCTCGTGAAGAGCCCGTTTTCGGAGCTCGAGATCGAGGGCAAGTACGACGTGAAGGCGCTCGTGAAGGGGGGCGGCATGAGCGGACAGGCCGGCGCCGTCAAGCTCGGCATCGCCCGCGCCCTGGTCGAGATGGACGAGGAGCTTCGCAAGCCGCTTCGCGCCGGTGGGTTCATGACCCGCGACGCGCGCGTGAAGGAGCGCAAGAAGTACGGCCGCAAGAAGGCGCGGCGCGGCTTCCAGTTCGTCAAGCGCTGAGCGCGACTCCGTTCATCG
>CAZIIS010000160.1:0-5374 GCA_964539295.1 uncultured Fimbriimonadaceae bacterium
GGCCTCAGCATCGTTCGCCACATCGTCGAGTCCCACGGGGGCAGTGTGTCGGTGGAGAGCACGCTCGGCCGCGGCTCCACCTTCACCGTCGCACTGCCCCGCGTTCCGCAAGCCCCTAGCGCCGGCGGCGAATGACCTTCGGGCTCTCGTTGCCGGTCCGGTCCACGGCCGACACCGCCACCGCCGACACCCCGGCGAGCGGAACCTCCACCGTCTTCTCGGTCGCCGCGGTCACCTTGACCAAAGACCAAGCGCCCTTGCGCAGTTCGTACACCGCCCAGTAGCGGAGGTCCTTTTCACCGTGCCCCTTGGGGTGGATTTGGCCGCGGCTCCAGTTGACGGTGGCCGTCGGCGTGTGCGGCGCCTTGGCGTCCAGCCACGGCATCGCCGGCACGAGCGCGCGCTCCTTGTACGGCCCGCTCAAAAGCGCCTCGTTCAGCCCGTCGGAGTCATCCATGAACGCCTTCATGCTGAAGTGGGCAGCCCCTCCGGCGCCCTTCATCGACCCCGACAGCTTCATCTGGTTGACGATCTCCGCCGCCTTCCAGTCCTTGGCGCCCGCGCCGACCCGGCTCGTGAAGCTGCCCGGCCAGATCGGCCGCCCCTTCACGCTCTGCTCGGTCCACCACTTCAGGAGCACCGGATAGCTTTGCGCCTTCTGGTCGATCGGCCAGTAAAGCTGCGGGGTGTAGTAGTCGCACCACCCTTCGACCAGCCACTTGCGGGCGTCGGCGTAGAGGTCCTCGTACTGGTCCACGCCCGCGCTGATGCCCGCCGGCTGCTGCGGCCGGTAGACGCCGAACGGGCTGATCCCGAACTTCACCCACGGCTTGGCGCGCTTGATCCCCCGGTAGACCCGCTTGATGAACGCGTCCACGTTGGACCGCCTCCAGTCGGAGCGCGACATCGTGCCGCCGCTGGCCCGGTAGGCCTGCCAACTCGGCTCGTCCGGGAACTCCACCTCCTTCCCGTTCTCCCTTACCTTGTAGGGATAGAAGTAGTCGTCGATGTGGATACCGTCCACGTCGTAGCGCTTCACGACGTCCAGGAAGACGTTGTACGACCGGTCCTGCACGGCCTTCTCCCCCGGGTCCATCCAGAGCATGGCGCCGTACTGTTTGGCCAGCCCCGGGTTGGTCTTCGAGATGTGGCTGCCGGCAACCGCGCCCTTCTGCGCCGGGTGAAGCGCGCGGTAGGGGTTGAACCACGCATGGACCTCAATACCCCTCTGGTGTCCCTCCTTCACCATGTAGGCGAGCGGGTCCCAGTTCCCCTCGGGGGCAACGCCCTGCTCTCCCGTCAGGTACCACGACCATGGCTCGTACTTCGACTCGTATAGCGCGTCCGCTGTGGGCCTCACCTGGAAGATCACCGCGTTCAGGTGCAGTTCCTCGGCCTTCTTGAGGATCGCGTCCATCTCCGCTCGCTGCTCGCCCACCGGGAGCCCCGGCTTCGACGGCCAATCGATGTTCGCCACCGTCGCGACCCAAGCCGCCCGAAACTCGCGGGTCGCCGCCGGCTGCGG
Organism: uncultured Fimbriimonadaceae bacterium; assembly: GCA_964539295.1. Taxonomy (GTDB): domain Bacteria; phylum Armatimonadota; class Fimbriimonadia; order Fimbriimonadales; family Fimbriimonadaceae; genus CAZIIS01. Next base: position 1,526 of record CAZIIS010000160.1, read on the forward strand.
TTCTGCGCCAAGCATGCACAACAACGCCATTGTCAATGTCACCATAGAACTGACGGTACCCTGTTACCTCGCCAAAAAGGTCCATAATCGTCGCGATGAACTTCGGCGTCCAACGGCTTCACGCATCGCTTTCCGACGTGGCCCTGCCCATCGGATTGCGGCTCGACGATCTCAAGCTCATGGGCGGCCCGGCCGAGCTCCAGACCGAACCTTGGGGCGTGAAGACCGAGTCGGCGGCGACGCTGGTCGTGCGCATCAGCGAGCAGAACCTGGTCGCGTTCCTGGAGAAGCAGGCGCCGGGCGCCGTTCGCGGCGTGAAGGTACACCTGGCCGACGGTCAGGTAACGGTCGAGGCGGCGGTCCGAGTGCTGGTCGACATCCCCGTCAAGGCGATCTGCGCGCTTCGCATCCACGGTGAAAAGCAGCTCTTCGTCGACCTGGTCGAGGTTCAGGCGGTCGCGGCGGCCCGCAAGGTGGTCGAGAACCAGATCGCAAAGGCGAACCCGGTCCTCGACGTGAAAGACCTCCCCTTCAACGTGCTGTTGAAGGACGTGCAAGTGGCCGACGGCTTCGTGACCGTGACCGGCTCTGCACGTCCTTGAGTTCGGCTTACGGCCGGTAGCCCTCTGGGTGGGACTGCCGCCAGTTCCACGCGTCGAGCACGATCTGCTCAAGGTCGGGCCGCTTGGGCGTCCAGCCCAGCGCCTGCCGGATCTTGTCGCTGCTGGCGATGAGCCGCGCCGGGTCGCCCGCGCGCCTCGGGCCCTCCGCCACCGGGATCGCGTGGCCCACCACGCGCTCGGAGGTCTCGATCACCTGGCGCACGCTGAAGCCCTGCCCGTTGCCCAGGTTGAACCGGTCGGACTGGCCGCCGTCCCTCAAATGCCGGATCGCCAAGAGGTGGGCGTCGGCCAGGTCGCACACGTGGATGTAGTCGCGCACGCAGGTGCCGTCGGGCGTGTCGTAATCGGTACCGAAGACGTTGATCGTCGGCGCCTTGCCCATCGCCGCCAAGAGCACCCGCGGGATGAGGTGCGATTCGGGCCTGTGGTCCTCGCCCAGCACCCCGTCCGGGTCCGCGCCTGCCGCGTTGAAGTAGCGCAGGCAGACCGATCGGATGCCGTAGGCCACGTCGTAGTCGTGAAGCATCCGCTCCACCGCCAACTTCGTGTTGCCGTAGGGGTTCGTGGGCTGGGTCGCGTGCACCTCGTCGAGGGGCACGTACTTGGGCTCGCCGTACACGGCCGCGGTGGAGCTGAAGACGATCTTGTCCACCTTCGCCTTGCGCATCGCCTCCAGCAGTTCCTGCACGCCAAAGAAATTGTTGGTGTAGAAGCTCGAGGGGTCTTTGACGCTCTCGCCAACCTCGATGTAGGCGGCGAAGTGCATCACCAGGTCGATCTCGTGCTCCGCAAAGACCCGCGCCAACGACTCGGGCTCGCGAAGGTCGCCCATCACGAACGGGCTGCCCTGAAGCGCCTCGCGGTGTCCACGCTCCAGGTTGTCAAAAACAAGGTGCTGCTCGCCGGTCTGCCGAAGCAGCTTGCACATGTGGGACCCAATATAACCGGCGCCCCCGACAACCAGTATCATCCGCCGAACGTTACCTGCTTAGCGTCCGATCCCGTCGGCGCCACCCAGGTCCTTACGGTAGTATGCCTTCGCCGTGCCCGGGCCGTACCAATCCGGCACCACCGAAACCAGGCGGTATCCAAGGCCAACGTAGAAGTTGGTGAGCCCGGCGTTCTGCCCATCGGTGGTCAACCAAAGCATCGGCTCGCCCGCTTCCACCGCCTGCCGCTCGGCTCGGCGCATCAGTTCGGTCGCGTACCCCTTCCGCCGGTACTTGGGGTAGATGGCCAGGTCGATCACCTGCCCCGGCTCCAGGCTCCGCGCCCGGCCAGTCGGATCCACCGCCACTCCCACGAAACCCGCGATGGCGCCGCCGACCCGTCCCACCAGATAGATTGTGCCACGCGCCACCTCGACGTCGATCAGCCGTTTCACGCTCCGGTCGTCGTCGATGCCGGTGGATAGGTTGAACAGCGGTTGAAGGTCGTGGAGATCTCCTTCGTACACCTCGATCGCGAAGTCTGATGCCATAGACGCGCGAATCATACCCAGCCGCCTGCGCTTTCCCCACCGAAGTGCTCGATTTCTGCTTCTGTATCTTCCTTCGCGTTGGCGATTATGCCTGTACAATAATACGTGTCGTCGTGCCCAGGGCGGCGACGTTGGTTGGATTGCCACAGGAGACATCTCATGAGAAGGCTCACACAGACCGCGTTGCTCGCGCTGGCACTCGGCGTTGCGTTGCCGGCACGGGCCACGCTTCTCTACTCGTTCGAACCCGACCTCGAAGGCTGGACGGCCAACGCGACCGTGACTCTCAGCCAGTCGGCGGTCGGCGCGACCGACGGCGTCCATTCGATGGAAGTCGCCTGGGCCACCGGATTCGAGTGGCTACAGGCCGGCAACGCGCTAAGCAAAGCCCCCGACCTGACCGCGGGTACCAAGATCCTCATCGACGCAACGATCCCGGAAGGGTTCGCGACCAACTGGTTGAAGTTCGCCTTGGCCTTCAACGACAGTAGCGGGTGGAGGCAGACCGGCGAGTACATGCTGGCCAACACGGACCCCGGTCTTCATCTGGTCGAACTCGACTACAGCGGGATCGCCAAGCCGGACACCAGCGGCAACTGGTTCCAGATGTTCGTGAGCGTCAACACCGGCAGCGGGCCGCAGAAAACCATTTACGTCGACAATGTGCGGGTCGTTCCCGAACCCGCCACCTTGCTCGCCCTTGGCGCCGGACTCAGCGCCATGGTCGTTCGTCGACGACGTCGCTAACGCACCTCCGAGACCGCACGGGGGTCCGGGGCGCAAAGCCCGGGCCCCTGCGCTTTCGCGCCCACGCCAGCCGCGCCCCGTCGAAGGTAAGATCGTCTTCCCCCTTGGGCGAGTGGCGGAATTGGTAGACGCGCTGGATTTAGGTTCCAGTGTCGCAAGACGTAAGGGTTCGAGTCCCTTCTCGCCCACCACGCATCTCAATGAAGTATCCTCGGCGCTATGTTTGTCGGCGTCGTTGGTTTGCTGTCGCTTGGGGTTCTGATTGGCACTGCTCCCGCCGTGCCCCCACCGGCCCCTTACGGGCCTTTGCCCTCCCCGCGCCAGTTCGCCTGGCATGAACTGGAGGTGTACGGCTTCGTCCACTTCACGGTGAACACCTTCACGGACAAGGAGTGGGGCTACGGGGACGAGCCGGAATCTGTCTTCAACCCGACCGACTTCGACGCAGACCAGATCGCCCAGGTGGCCAAGGAGGGGGGTCTGAAGGCGCTCATCCTCACCGCCAAGCACCACGACGGCTTCTGCCTTTGGCCGTCAAAACTGACCGACCACAGCGTCAAGAGATCCCCCTGGAAGGGCGGCAAGGGCGACGTGGTGCGCGAACTCGCCGGAGCGTGCAAGCGTCACGGCCTCAAGTTCGGCGTCTACCTTTCGCCTTGGGACCGCAACCACCCAGAGTACGGCCGCCCCGCGTACATCGACTACTACCGAGGGCAACTCCGCGAGCTGCTTACCCAATACGGGCCGCTCTTCGAGGTCTGGTTCGACGGCGCGAACGGAGGCGACGGATACTACGGCGGCGCGAGAGAGACCCGCACCGTCGACCGCGCCCGCTACTACGGCTGGGAGAAGACGTTCTCGCTGGTGCGAGAACTACAACCCAACGCCGCGATCTTCAGCGACATCGGTCCAGACGTTCGGTGGGTCGGGAACGAAAACGGTCTGGCCGGGGATCCCTGCTGGGCCGCCTACACGCCCCACGGCCTGGTGAAGGACGAC
>CAZIIS010000161.1:0-5277 GCA_964539295.1 uncultured Fimbriimonadaceae bacterium
GGTTACCACGCGATGGCGGGCACGGTCGGCGCGGTGATGGAGCACACCATCAGCGGCACGGTTCACGGCTTCTGGATCAACGGCGTGCGGAGCGGCGAGATCGCCATGAGCGCCGCCACAGCCGGGCAGTACGGCGTACCGCTGGTGGCGGTGACCAGCGACCTGGCCGGGTGCAAAGAGGCGGAGGGGCTGATCGCCGGGGTGAAGACCGCAGCGGTCAAAGAGGGGTTTGGACGCTATATGGGCAAGCTGCTGCACCCGGAGCAGACGGCGTCGCTCATCGAGCAGGCGGTGAAGGAGGGCGTGCTGGCGGCTCGCTCCATCAAGCCGCATCGCCCCGCCGAGCCGGTTACGCTGCGCCTGGAGCAAAACCGTGGCGAGGAGGCCGACATGGTGGCCAAGCTGCCGAACTGGAAGCGCCTGGACGATTTCACGCTGGAGTGCACGGCAAGGAACTGGCCGGAGGCCCACAGCGCGGCGTGGCAGGCGTTCGGGAGCGCGAGCATGGGCAGCGGGGCCAACCGCTAACGGTTTGCGATGGGTTTGCGTATCGGCCTCGATAGGTGGGTGGCGGACGGCTTTGCCTCGCTAAAGGGTAAGCGGGTGGGCGTGGTGTGCAACCAGGCCACCATCGCCAGCGACTACGCCCACATCATCGATCATCTGTTGCCGCTCCACCGCAGCGGCTTCCTCACGGTGCAGGCGGCCTTCGGGCCCCAGCATGGGATCTGGGGGCACACCCAGGACAACATGATCGAGTGGGAGGGGTACCGCGACGAACGCACCGGCCTTCCTTTCTACTCCCTATACGGCGAGCGCCGCGAGCCCACCGCGGAGTGGCTCGAGGGCGTGGACGAACTGGTGTTCGACGTCCCCGACGTGGGCGCCCGCTACTACACCTTCATCTGGACCTTGGCGTTGTGCCTCAAGGCCTGCTCGAAGTTGGGAATCCCGGTGACGGTGCTCGACCGCCCCAACCCGATCGGCGGGACGCAGGTCGAGGGCGGGGTGCTCGAACCGGAGTATGCGAGTTTCGTAGGGCTCTTTCCGCTGCCGATTCGCCACGGCATGACGCTGGGCGAGGTAGCGCGCCACCTGAAGGCCGTGCACGTTCCCGAAGCCGAGTTGCAGGTGGTGGAGGTTCAGGGCTGGAAGCGCGAGCAGTATGCCGACGAGGCAGGCGCGCCGTGGGCGCCGCCCTCGCCCAACATGCCGACCGTGGACACGGCCGTCGTTTACCCGGGGATGTGCCTGTTGGAGGGTACGAAGCTGAGCGAGGGGCGCGGCACGTGCCGCCCGTTCGAAACCTTTGGCGCGCCCTACATCGACGGCTGGAGGCTATGCGAGGCGCTGAACGGCATCGGCCTGCCGGGCGTGACGTTCCGGCCGGTGGCGTTCGAGCCGACCTTCAACAAGGGCGTGGGCCAGCTCTGCCAGGGCGGGTTCCTGCACGTGACCGACCGGCGGGCGTTCCCGTCGCTCATCGCCGGCGTGGCGGTACTGCAGGAGGTCGTTCGCCTGTGGCCGGACGATTTCGAGTGGCTGGAGCCACCCTACGAATACGAGTATGAGAAGGCGCCGATCGACATCCTGGCCGGTAACGGCTGGCTGAGGGGCGCGATCGAGCGCCACGAGCCGCTGGACGGCATCGCGGAACGGCTGCGGGCCGAGGCCGAGGCGTTCGAGCCGCAACGACGGGCCGCGATGATCTACTAGCGAAGCCCAAAAAGGCTTGCTCTGGCCGGGGATAGCGAATATCATAACGTCAGCGCGGGGCGCTTGTTCCGCGAATGTCGACGTGGAGGAGGATGATGCGTCCCAGGCGCGCGTTCACGCTGGTCGAGCTGTTGGTGGTCATCGCGATCATCTCGGTGCTCGCGGCAATTCTGTTTCCGGTGTTCGCCAAGGCGAAGACGGTGGCCAAGACGACCGTGGCGGTCTCCAACCAAAAGCAGATCGGGTTGGCGATCCTGATGTACGCCGCCGACCACGACGACGCCTACCCCCGGGACGACGGCTGCGTGGCGGGCAGCTCGATGAACCCGCAACTGAACGATGGCCAGCTACGCTGCGGGGGGCGCTTGGGCTTCGGGCACCGCGTGAACCACTTCTCCTGGCAGAAGTGGCCGATGCCGTACGTGCGCAACGTCGACCTCTTCGAACACCCGCTGCGGCAGCGCAACCCAAGAACGTGGCAGGAGAACGGGGAGCTCACCTACGGTTTCGTCGTGAACCTGGCGATCACGGGGGCGCTCGACGTCTACGGGCGCGAGCCGGATTTCCCGCGCCAATACCGCGACAGCTTCCTCGGCGGGACGACTTCGCGCGTGCCGCACCCCTCCTCGACGGCGGTGCTGATGGAACTGCCCTGGGTGAACGTGGCGATGCTGCCCGGCGGGACGGTGGACGACCAGGGGGTGGGGCCGCGCATGATGCTCTATCCCGTGGCGATTCGCGAGTTCTGGCGGTGGAAGCTGATGGACGGCGGACAGGCGGACTGCGTGGCCCGCAGGCGGGGCACGATGCCGGATGAGGCGAAGATCGCCGGAGGCGGCATCACGCTGGGGATGGCCGACGGAAGTGCCAAGTTCATGACCGCGGGGCAGTTTCTGGCCGCGACGCCCAGCAAGGCCCAGTACCTGGGCGTGGACCCGGGCAGCAGCACGGCGGGCTGGACCTACCCGACGGGCGGAGCGGAGTGCAACAGCTCGACGGTCGGCAACTACGGCTTCACGACGACTCCCGACGTGCACATCAACTACCCGCTATGGGGGCTGGGCGAGTGAGGGCGCTTTGGCTGCTGCCTTTGGCGCTGGTTGTGGCCGGGTGCCGCGTCGGGGTGAGCGCCGCGGACTCGGAGCGGATGACGCGCGAGTTCAGCGAGGCCAACCTCGAGAGGACGATGAAGGCGCAGGGCAAGCAAGAGGAGTTTGAGGAGGCCAAACGCCGGGCGGAGGAGTACCGCCGGGCCGGCGGCGAGGAGGAGCGCGCCCCGGGCCGGGCTCCCACGCAGCGGCCATAATGCCTCTGCGATGGCGGATCAGCGGATCGGGGTGGACGAGAGCGGAAAGGGCGATTTCTTCGGACCGCTGGTGATCGCGGCGTGCTACGTTGGGCCGGAGCACGTGGCCGAGTTGGAGGGGGTGAAGGACAGCAAGCTGATCACGGACGCCACGGCGCTGAAGCTGGCCGGGCGCATCAAGGCGACCTGCCCGCATACGGTGGTGGCGATCGGGCCGACCAAGTACAACGAGCTTTACGCTCGGATCAAGAACCTGAACCGGCTGTTGGCCTGGGGCCACGCTCGGGCGATCGAGAACGTGCTGGAGGTTCAGCCGTGCGAACTCGTCATCTCGGACCAGTTCGCCGACCCGAGCGGCTTGAAGCGCGCGTTGCTGGAGAAGGGGCGGCAGGTGAACCTGGTGAGTCGGGTACGGGCGGAGTCCGACCTGGCGGTCGCCGCGGCGTCGATCCTGGCGCGGGCCGAGTTCCTACGGCGGCTTCGAGCGCTGAGCGACGAGTTCGACATGGAGTTGCCGAAGGGCGCGGGCCCGAAGGTTCTGACCGCCGGGCGCAAGTTCGTGCAGCGCCACGGCCCCGAGGCGCTCGGCCAGGTGGCCAAGCTGCACTTCAAGACGGCGGACAAGGTTCTCGGCCGAGTCTAGGGGAAGACGCGGGCAACGGCGTCCTGGGGCGCCGAAGCATTTGGGAAGAGCCACCCGGTGTCGCCGGCCACGGCGTCCTCCCCCTCCGTAGCCGAAAGCGTACGGAGGGGGTGCAGGGGGAGGCGCAAGCACCCCAGTGTCGCATGGCTGGTGTAGGGGCGGTTCACGAATCGCCCCTCGCATCGTCCGGGCGCATCGGCGCTCATCCCAACCAGCGGTGTCATCCCGAGCGCAGCGAGGGATCTCGGACGTTTCCCAACCATCAAACCCGTCCGACCGAGATCCCTCACCTTCGGTTAGGGATGACACGCTTTGGGGGTGGGTGGCCGGGGTGATGTCTTTTGCACCCCGGTCCGGAGGACAAACCGCCGCGAGACCGCCGTCGGCCACGGCGTCCTCCCCCTCCGTAGCCGAAAGCGTACGGAGGGGGTGCAGGGGGAGGCGCAAGCAGGAACACCCCGCGCAGCGGCAGGTCGCACCATCTGTCAACACCGATGACCGAGCCAAACGCCCTTGGGGCGATTCGTGAATCGCCCCTACAACGGCCATGCGGTACCGGCAACTCCCTCGGCGATCCCTCGCGGTGTGGCGGGACATGACTATGCGCCGGAGTCGCAGAGCCGACCGTGGACCACCCGGAAACCGAACGGCGTCGCTTGCGTTATGGGGGGGCATAGCGGTAGGATGCCTCTATGGAAGCGCTGGTTGCTCCGTTGATGCTGTTGGCGTGTGTTGCCTCGGCGACCCTGAACCCGCCGCCGGCAGGGAAGGCCAACTCGCTGGGCGATCCGCCCAAGCACGAATACTCCTCGGGTGCGCCGGTCGAGACGCTCGAACCCGACCTTCAGCGGCTTTTTGAGCCGATGAAGGCTCCGGTTCTTGCGGACGTCGAGGGGACCTGGTTCAACATCGGCGGCTGGTCGCTGCCGGATCCCACAACCCAAGGCTCGCTGCAGATGCTGGCGTTGTTCATCGATCGCAACGTAACGCCGGTCAACGGGGCTTGGGTGTTCCAACGGACGGGCGACCCCAACTCGAAGGCTCCGACCCAGTTGATGCTGGCCCAGTGGTTGATGAACGACCCCAGCGACCGTTCTTCACTGATCAACGGGGCGACGTCGTTGTACAAGCTTTCGTCCGCCGGGCAGCGGTTGGTCTGCCGTTCGGCGCCTGAACTGGGTTTGGGCGCGAAGATGATGAAGGGCGAGGCGGTTGGCGTTTTCCTGGCGTACAGCTTCAGTGTCCGATATAAGGACCCGCAGACCGGCAAGGAACAGGAGATCGTGGCGCCCGAAGACCCGCCCAGACCGCCGATGTCCATCGACGAGCTTGCCGAAGCGAACCGGAAGCAAGCAGCTCTGGAAGCGGAGCGAGAGAAGACGTTCGCCGACCCCAACCGCGACCAGACGCCGCCGATAGAGGCAGTGTCCGACGGCGACTACGACGCGGGCGAAGGGAAGCTGATGAAGCTTACGGACCTGTTGAAGGAGGTCGGAAAGGCTTTTCACAAGACGTACTTTGTGGACGGCCGGTTCCGGCAGAACCGTGTGTTCATCCGCGGGAAGTTCACGCCGGACCGGTTCATCGCGGCGCTCCGGACGATGACGACGGC
>CAZIIS010000162.1:0-2067 GCA_964539295.1 uncultured Fimbriimonadaceae bacterium
CCTCACCTTCGGTTCGGGATGACACGCTTGGGGGTTGGGTGGCCGGGGTGATGTCGTTTACACCCCGGTCCGAAGGGCACGTGCCTCCAGAGCAGCGCCAGCCACTGCCGAACGGAACTAGCCCCGCTCTGTCGCTTGAACCATCCGGAGCCCTGAAAGGGCGGACCAATACAGCCCAGGGCAAAGCGAAGCGACGCCCTGGGTCGACCCCGCCAGTTCATCCAAGCCCTGTAGGGGCGACCCAATCCGAAACGTCTAGCATAGGTTCGGATGTGCGCCCCGCGGGTCGATGGATCGGGTGGGGCGATCCCGGGGTCCTAGACCCCGGGCAAAACGCTTCGGCCCCTCTCGGGGTCGCGGAGGGATGCAGTAGGTGGTGCGATATGTGAATCGCCCCTACGTTAGCCACACAATACGCCGTGTCTGCCGGATCCCTCGCTGCGCTCGGGATGACACCCGTGGGTTGGGATGGGCGCCGACAGGCCGTGGCTGGCGCGGCTTTTCGGCTTGCGCCTCCCCCTTCACCCCCTCCGTACGCCTTCGGCTACGGAGGGGGAGGACGCCGTGGTCAAAGGCGGCTTCGACGAGCGCCTTCGTCCTTCGGACCGGGGTGCACAAGCCATCACCCCGGCCACCCCCCCAAGTCTGCGGATAAGGCGCCGTTCGTCGACTGGCGCATCAAGGCTGCAACGGCCGTGCGGCGCGCGGCCCTGGCTAGCAACACACATTCCCGGTTGGTGATACAATGTCCCGTGTGAGGGCCGCGCAATGAACGCGCTCGCAACCAATGGCGTGAGCTTGCCGGCCAATGGAGGGTGAATATGAACCTAAGCCGTATGGCGCTCGCCGCAGCAGCGACGGGGATGCTCGTCGTTCCGGGTTTCGCCTGGGACGACATCGTCAACCACGACTTTGAATCGCCCGCCTTCACGCTCGGCCCACTCAACGGCCAGAACGGATGGCAGGGCGCCAAGGACCTGAACGGCGCCGAGCCGATGGTCGTCGCCAACCCAGACCAGGCGGCCAGCCCTCAGTGCGTCGAACTACTGGTGACCGGCAACCAGGGGGACTGGTCCGAGATGACCATCATGATGGGTCAGAACCTGCTGGACAAGTACACCAAGGTGAAGGTCTCCTTCGACATCTACCGCACGGGTACCAGTTCCACCGACCAGAACCTGTGGTGGTGGTGGGTGGACGCCGGCACCCCCACCTACGGACTACAGTGGGACAGCGGCGGCACCTTGCCCCACGGCTGGAACCCGGGCGCCAACGAGGCGACCACCGTGTTCGGCCGCTGGGCCTCGCTTGAGATGGAGTGGGACTTCAACGCCATGAACGCGACGTCGATGTACGACGGCCAGGTCGTCGACACGGCCGTGCCGATCAGCGACATCACGTCCCTGACCGGGTGGACGATCCACTTCGGGCACGAGGCCGCGACGTCGGGTACCGGCGACGTCGCCTATATCGACAACTTCAGCGTTCAGGCGGTACCGGAGCCGGCGACCCTCTGGGCAGTCGGCGCTGGACTGGCCGCTCTGCTGGCAAAGCGCAGGCGATAGCTTAGGCGCTGCCCTTGAGGGTCGCGACCACGAGGTTGCGACCCTCGTCGTCCACCCACCACCCGCAAGGAACCGCCAGGTCGCGGGCGTCAAACTCGTCCACCCCGGGCAGGTCGCGACGCGAGGCGGCAAAGCATGAGTAGCGGTCGTTCCGCACGTGCGGCGGTTGGGCGACGATCCCTCGCGCGCGAAGCCGCGCGGCGACCTCGTCCCGCTTCTCGGCAAGAAGCGTGTAGACCCAGTAGGCCGAGACCGCATCCGGTCGCCGCCGAAGGAGATTGACACCAGCCACGCCCGCCAGGGCCTGGTCGTAGAGGACGCCGTTCTCGATGTGCCGCGTCAGCGACTCTCGAAGCGAGCCCCAGGCCCCGAGCCCCACGGCCGCGGCCAGGTTGCCCATCGCCCCGTTCTGCCCCCAGAAAGGCACGTCGCTCGCGGGGTCGATGCTGCCATCGGCCTTGTGGAAACCGACTGGGTCCATGCCGTAACGGCGCATCCGCTC
>CAZIIS010000162.1:2167-5062 GCA_964539295.1 uncultured Fimbriimonadaceae bacterium
GTGGTTGCGCACCGCGTCGGGGTCCATCATCCCGGTGGCCGGGTCGACGTCGCACCAGGCCGGCTCCGCCCCCAGCGCCGCCACCGGCATGCTGGTGGAAAGGCAGCACATGGGCGACATCAGCACCGCGTCTCCTGGGCCGACCCCCGCCAGGCGAAGCGCGATGGTCAACGCGGTCCCGACGTCCGAGGTGGCCAGGAGCGCGTCCGAGTCCAGAGCCTCCCCCAAGCGCGACTCGAAGCGTCGCACGAACTCGCCCTCGGTCCAGGCCCCGCTCCGAAGCGCTTTGGCGACCTCCTGCTCCACCGCTTTGGTGGGCAGCGTTCGGAACAGCGGGATCAGCGGCTTCTTCATCTACCAACCAAGACGGATCGCATCGGCGATACGCTCCCGCTCCTCGGCGCCGACCCACCATCCGCACGGGATGTGGAGCATCCGCGAGTAGAACCGGTCCAAACCCGGCAACTCGCGCCGACTGGCGGCGAAAACGGAGTGCAGGTCGTTCCGCTTGTGGGCCATCGAGTTGCCGATACCCCGGTCGGTGAGCGCTTTGGAAAGGTCGTCCCGCCGCTCGGCGAGAACGGTGTACACCCAGTAGGAGGGCTCCGCCTGCGCGTCCCAGGCGCAAAGCTCCAGCCCGTCGATACCACGCAACGCCGCGTCGAACCACCGACCGTTCTCGATATGCCGCTCGACCACGCCGCCGGCGTAACCAAGCTGAGCCAGCCCGATCGTCGCCGTGACGTTGTTCATGTGGTACTTGTAGCCGACCACGTCCACGTCGAGCTCCGTGCGCGGCGCCTGGCGGTCCATGCCGAACCAACGCACCTTGCGCCCGAGCGGTAGCAGGTCGGCGTCCCGGCACGCCAGCATCCCGCCGTCCACGGTGGTCATGTGCTTGATCGCCTGGAGCGAGAACGCGGCGAACTCCGAAAGGGCGCCGATCGGCTTCCCTGCGTAGCGTGCTCCCAGCGCGTGCGCGCAATCTTCGACGACCGGGAGTCCGCAGCTTTCCGCCACCTTCCGCACACGGGCCATCGAGACCGGAACGCCGCCGTAATGCACAACCATGATCGCCTTGGTGTTGGGCGTGATGCTCACCGCCAGCGAATCGGGGTCCATGTTGCCGTTGCGTGGGTCGACGTCGATCCAAACCGGTCGCGCCCCCGCGTGGCAGATCGCCATGTTGGTCGGCTCGGCCGTCATCGGCGTGGAGGCCACTTCGTCGCCGGGCTTCACCCCAGCCAGGATGAGCGCCAGGTGCAGCGCCGCCGTCCCGGAGTAGCACGAGAGCAGGTTGGGCAGACCGACGAACTCCGAGAACCGGCTCTCGAACTCGGCCACGGGCGGACCCTCGCTGATCTGGCCGCTGTACAGCACGTCGCGCAGGCGAGGCATCAACGCCTCTTCCGGCGGCAGAAACACCTTGAACAACGGGATCGGTTCGTTCATGCGGGCACCGGTAACCATACTATGCGCAACGCCGCTCCTTCTGGGCGAGCAACGTGGCGAAACCGTCCTCCAGGGCGCGGGTGAAGGTGGGCGCGTCGCCGATCGGCGAACCCATCGTCTCGTCCCGCAATCCGGCGCGAAGCGCCGCGAGCGCGGGCAGATCGCCTGCTAGCGCCTTGGCGCGCTCGACGTACTCCTCGGGCGTGGCGCCGACCCACTCCGGGTGGCCGACGACGTTCGCGAGGCTCTCGCCGATGCGGCCGACGTAGCGGTCGCCCCGGAGCGCCACGAACGGCACGCCCATCCAGAGCCCTTCGACGGTCGTCGTGGCGCCGTTGCACGGGAACGAGTCGAGCACGATGTCGACCTCCCGGTACCGGGCCAGCAGCTCGGCCCGCGGGCAGCCTCCCTCCAGCAGGATCTGGTCCTTCCCCGCCCCGTAAGCCGCGAACGACTCCTCGAAGCGGCGACGGACCGAGGGGGCGTCGAACGCCTTCGCCTTCAAGAGCAGGCGCGAGCCCGGGACGGCGCGGAGCACCTTGGCCCAAACCCTCTGCACCTCCGGCCCGAACCGGTCCACGCTGCTGAAACAGGCGAAGGTGACGTAACCGTTCCGCTCGGCGGGCAGCGGGCCCGGTTCCAGCGGGACGTCCGGACTCCGGAAGCAGTAGACGCCGACCGGCAGGCGCAACGGCCGCTCGACGTAGAACCGCTCCTCGCCCTCGGGGATCAGGTACGGGTCGGCGACGATGGCGTCCATCTGGGCCATGCCGGTTGTGGCATTGAAGCCGAGCCAACCCACATGCGCGGCAGCGGGTTTGCGGGCGAAGATCCCCAGCCGGTTGTTGGCGGTGTGGCCGCCCAGGTCGACCAGGACATCGATGCCGTCTTGGCGGATCCGCGCCGCCGCGTCGTCGTCGCTCAGCGCCACGACGTCGCGCCAACCGTCGGCCAGGTCGCGCAAACGGCCGGTGGTCGCGTCGCGCTTCACGCCCGCGCTGTAAAGGAAGACCTCGAAGCGCGTTCGGTCGTGCGCGGCCAACACCGGCTCAAGGAAGAAGGAGACCGGGTGGGCGCATAGGTCGGCCGAGACGTAGCCGATGCGGATCTTCCCTTCTCTTCTTGAGGATGGCGGCAAGGGCCTTGCGGAGGCATGCCGCGTCGCCCAAGCCGTGGCGTCGGCCAGGAACCTCTCCTGGGTGCAGGCCGCGTGGAAGCGCAAGGTGTAGAGCAGGTTGCTGCCAGAGAGCCCGCCGTCCGAGTCGACAGCCACCGCTTGGCGCAGTTCACATACCGCGTCGGCGACCAAGCCGAGGTCCTTGAGCGCGATCCCGAGGTTGTTGTGCGCCGCCGCGTTGGCCGGGTCAAGCCGGATGGCGCGCCCAAGCTCCTCGACCCCCTCGTCGATGCGCCCGGCAAGGCGCAGCGCGCTGCCAAGGTTGG
>CAZIIS010000163.1:0-4886 GCA_964539295.1 uncultured Fimbriimonadaceae bacterium
GGGGAACGCCAACCGAGGTTTGGCGGCGCCCGCTCCGGGAGCCCCGACTGGGCGGACCAAGACAGCCCAGGGCAAAGCGAAGCGACGCCCTGGGTTGGTCGCGATGATGTCGTCAAGCCCTGTAAGGGCGGCCCAAACCGGAACGCCGGATCCCCGACCCCGAGAGGGGTCGCAGATCCGCCGCGCGTTTTGACCTCTATCCCCCTGGCCCCCTTTCCCCTGCGGCGCGGGGCTTCTCGGACAAACCCAAGTGTAGGGCCGCAAGGGCAAGGGGGAACGCCAACCGAGGTTTGGCGGCGCCCGCTCCGGGAGCCCCGACTGGGCGGGCCAAGACAACCCAGGGCATAGCGCGGCGGCGCCTCGGGTTGGTCCTCTGACCTCTATCCCCCTGGCCGCCTAGCCCTGTAAGGCCGGCCCATCCCTGCACGCCGTGCGCCTGACTAGTGGTGGTGCGGTTCGGCCACGGTGCACACGAGCCGGCCGTGGGTAACGCCCTTGGTGGAGATGAGCTGGTCGGCGATGTGCCGAACCTGCTTGCTGCTGCCGCGCACGATGATCACCTCGAGGCAGTTATGCATGTCGAGGTGCACGTGCGTGGTGCACACGATGGCTTCGCCGCAGCTGTGCTGCACCTCGGTCAGGCGCTTGCTTAGGTCGGCGCGGTGGTGGTCGTAGACGATGGTCACCGTCCCCATCATCGGCGCGTCGTCGTCGGTGGACGCGTTGGCGATGAGGTAGTCGCGCATCATGTCCCGCACCGCCTCGGAGCGGTTGGGGTACCCGGCCTCCTCCAACCTGCCGTCGAACGCCTCCGCAAGCTCCTGCGGAATGGACACGCTGAAGCGCACCAGTCGGTTTGCGTTGCCCTTAGCCATCTGCTCGCAACCGACGATACCCCCTGTCGCGGCCGAGCCACCGAAGGTTCGCGCGGCGCGGGCGCTACGGCCGGCGGCCCCTGGCCAAGTAGAACTCCGGTTCGTCGATCACCTCGCAGCCGACAAGCCCCGCGCCTTCGAGCAGCAAGAGCATCCGTGCCGAGTCGGGGACCAAATCTCCCTCAACGACCTCCCCGGCGCGCGCGTGCACGCGGTTCACCGCCTCGCGGCCGATCGGGTGGGAGATCACGAGCAGCCCGCCCGGCCTAAGCCACCGCGCCATCTCGGCCAGCGCGCCCCTAAGGTCGCCAAAGTGCGGCAAAGCGGAGTTGCAAACGACCCGGTCGAACGCGCCCGAGGCCAGGCCCGATTCCATCACGTCAGCCTGGAACAGCCGCACGTTCGCAGGAATCCCCTTCCCTCGCGCGACCTCCAGCATCCCTTTCGCGATGTCGAACGCCTCAACCGATCCCGTCGCGCCTATCCGAGCCGCGAGGTGCTGGAGGAGCGGACCCGTGCCGGTCGCCACGTCCACCACTCGGTGACCGGGTTCGAGTTGGGCGAGGTCGACCACCCGTTCCAGCCGCTCATGGATATCGGCGACCTCGTGCGCGTCCCAATCCGGGGCCAGGGAGTCGAAGAAATGCTCCTTTGACATGTGCCGTTCCCTCCTCAGTCCGCAAACCGGGTGTCCCAGTAACGGCGCCAAGTCTCCTCCGGCACGACGACCAACTCGACGTCCCCTTTCGTAACCGGCTTGCCGGTGGCGTCGACGTGGTCGGTGTTGCTGTGATAGGCGTCGGGCTTTTTCCACTTCACGTGCCCGTCGCCGAAGAGCAGGTTGGCCCCCCCCCCGTGGACCCGCGTCACCGACCAGTAGCTCGTCGCTCCACCGGCAAGAAACGCTTTCGGCCCGATCGGCGGGCCGGCGTTGCACCGCTCCCATTCGGCGACCAGGATCTTGTCGGCGGGAACGCTGACGGCGCCCTCGGACATGCCCGCGAAACCCTGCACGTAGGGATTCGCCAAGCCGATGTTGAAGCCCTGTCCGTAATACCAGGGCAACTGCGGGCGCGAGGGGCAACGGTTGATCTCCGTGCTCTTGATGTACGGCTGGATCCTGGCCTTCCAGTTGGTGACCGGCGTGTAGATCTCGTCGTGGTCCGTGTTGTACATGAAGAACGCCAAGCCCATCTGCCGCAGGTTGCTCTGGCAGGCGGCGGCTTTGGCCTTGTCCTTTGCCTGCGAGAGCACGGGAAACAGGATCGCGGCGAGGATGGCGATGATGGCGATCACGACCAGCAGTTCGATAAGCGTGAATGCCTTGCGGCGCAGCGGCTTTGTCATGTCAACCTCCGAACGAGCTTCTCGCCCGCACGTGTGACGTTCCTCACGATTCGTCACACAACGAACGTACCTCAGGGGGCGGCGCGGGGTCAAGGGACCGCGCCGATCGCCCTCGCGAGCCCGGCGCGCTTGGGCATGGGCGGCACGGAAGACGACGGCGTGTTGCCCCCCGCCTGCCGATCGCATCCCATCCAATCCCCTCCAAGCCTAGCCGAGGGCGTATCTTGGCTTCGGCTGACACGGCTGTACCCCCCCACACCGTTTTCTTTATCGAGAATTCCTGCACCATGCCGCTTTTTGCGCATTTTCTGCGCTATCATGTTTGCGAGGGTGGTACGTAATGCGCTTGGCACGCTTTTGTCAATGCTGTGTTCCGGCAATACCTCTGGTTGCGGCGCTTCTGTTGGCGTTCCCGATATGCCCTGAGTGCGCGGCGACCAAGGACTGGGGCCCCGGCCCCCGCATGGGGATGGTCGGCCTGGGGTTGTTCGCCGGCGCGCTGCTGCTTGGGCTTCGGCTCGCGGCATGGCGCGGCAAGGACGATCCGCGCGTTCAGAGGTGGTCTCGCTCCTCCGACGCCCTGGTCGCGCTTCTGTTCCTCGGCGGCTGCGTCCTCATCGGGGCGGGCGCGTCGGTCGGCGTTCACCCCTGTCGCATCTGCTACCTGTTCTGGGGCGCGGTGTTGGTCCTGCTCCTGGAGGTCGCCTTCTCCAATCGCCCGCTGGCGCGCCACGCCCTGGCGGCCCTGCTCGCGGGTACGTTTGCCGTCGGCGCCGTGACCGCCGCGCCCGGCGTTCGCGCCGAGCTAAGGCAGTTGGTACCCCAGCCCGTCGCCCAGCCTGGCGGCCTGCTGCCGGGGGCCAAGGTTCCAGCGATCGTCGGTCTGCCCAACGACGGCTTCGTCGCCTTCTCCACCAACTGTCCCGTGTGCGCCAAGAGCAACCTGATTCGGGCCGTCCGCTCTCTGGTCGCCTCGGGCCGCTCCGTGACGGTCGTGCGGCCCGACGGCGCCAAGGCGCTCGGCGCCTCGCCCAAAGCGCCCGAGGTCGCGCTTCCCGTCCAGTCGTTCCGCGCGCTGCGCGTCGACCCCGCCGGGCCGCCGGTGATCGCGCAATTCCGCCGAGGAACCGTCGCGTCCTTCAAGTTTGCCAACGATTACCTGGGGGTTCAATGATCGACAAACGGAAAGAAACAAAGGGCATAACCCTTATCGAAGTGATGATCGTCGCGGCGATCGTGGTCGTGTTGCTTGGCGTGCTTTGGCTCGCCGTAGGGCCGAGCGTCAAGAGAAAAGCGCTGGAGACGCGCGTCTTCTCCGACCTAAGGCAGATCGCCGCCGCTTACAACATATACGTCTCGGAAAACGACGGCAAGTACCCGTACAGCATGGCCAGCTTGCCAAAGACGCTCCCTCAAGGTCTGCCTGGCGAAAACCACTACGGAGCGCTGGCGCCGTTCCATTATGGTCCGCGCATATACTTTCTGTGCCATTCGCAACTGGACGAAGACGATATGGACCGCCTGGGAAGCACCCTTCGCTGGGACCCGGCTACCGATGGCATCGTCGATGCATCCTTCATCGAGCGCATCACGGGGAAGAAGATTATGGGACGACTTTACGGCCCCAACGGCTTCTACCGCATGATCGAACAAGATGAGTTCTTCATCCCCAGCGTGCGGGTCGACGGGTCCTGTTACTGGATGTGCTACCCAGAGAACTGGAAGAACGAGTTGATGGCTCGAAGAGCATTTCAAGGTAACCAGGGACAAAAGCAATGAAAACGATGAAAGTGATCAACATGACAAGAGTTGTGGCGTTGTTCGCCGCTGCCCTACTGACCCTATTTGTCGCATGGGCCCAATCGTTCCCATGTGACAGCGTTTTCCCGATCTGCCCGCCCGATGGCTCGCATCCGTTCTGCTACAATGGTGTGTTCTCAGTGACTCCGCCATGCGAGGCGGACCTGTATGCATGCGATGGTCGCCAGGATTGCGGACAGGGCATGCCGCCGAACGAGTGCAATATCTGGACGGTTACTCCAGTCATTGGTGCAACCGTGACGTGCACGAATGAGGAATCCGGCAGGGTTCAAACAGGTTTTTGCGTCATCCAATTGCGCGGACCAACCATGCCGCTGAACGCCCGTTGTTCTGACCAGGGCCCGTGCGATCCGACCAGACCGGCCGATCCTCTTCCGCTTTTGGAACCGATCTACTCCGGCGAAACCGGTGGCACCGTGCCAATCCCGCCGATCAAGGTGATGGTCCCGTACCCATACCCCGTGCCGCAGTAGGGCGACGCCAAACAATCGACCAGTTCGTGGCCGAGCGGCAGCCGCTCGGCCACGAATTCTTGTCTACCGAGCGCGCGCAAGCCGCGTCCAGAGTTCAACCGTGGGACGCTCAACCGGTTCGCCCAAGGGCATAACCCCTATCGAAGTGACGAGCGACTAGCGGCATGGGTGCAACCCGCCCAGGGCGTCGCTTCGCTTTGCCCTGGGCTGTATTGGTCCGCCCCTTCGGGGCTCCGGAAGCGGAACCGCCTAGCCGCGACCACCCAACCCCCAAGCGTGTCATCCCGAACCGAAGGTGAGGGATCTCGGTCGGATGGGCCTTGATGGTTGGGGAACGTCCGAGATCCCTCGCTGCGCTCGGGATGACAAC
>CAZIIS010000164.1:0-4849 GCA_964539295.1 uncultured Fimbriimonadaceae bacterium
CCCGAAAAAAACGGCCCTTCGCCTGTGCGGCGAAGGGCCGTTCTCTTTTGGCCGGCTACTTGCCGACGGGGAGCAGCTCCAGCGCCTGCAGGATCGCCTCGCCATCCCCGGAGCCGGTGAGTCGCACCTCGACGATGCCGTTGCGCGGCCGGATGCCAGAGAAGGTCCGCGAGTACGCGCGGAAGGTACCGCCCGCCTCGGTGGCGATGTTCACGTCCTTCATCACCGACTGGCCGTTGATCGCAACGCTCATCGTGTGCGTGATCGGTTTGCCCTCCTTGTCCGCCTCAAGGAACGGGTGCAACGGCGTCTCGGCGAAGTGCAGCCGCACGGCGTATTCGCCGGGGCCGACCGTGAGGTTCACCCAGAACGACTTGCCATGCACGCCGTAGCGGTAGACCTCCTCGTCGGGCGTGCCGCCGATGTACATGCTGCGCCGATGGGTCCACCACGCCTTCTCCACCGTGTCGGTACCGTATCCGGTGCGGATCACGAACTCGGTGGCCGGCCGCCAGGAGTTGCCGCGCACGTCCACGTAGTCCTGGCGCTTGGTGAACCCGAAGATCATGCGTTGGGCCTCGGTCGGGCCGCCGCCCTCGCCGAATCCCGCCGAGCCGGTGGCGGCGGAACTCTGCAGCCCTTCGACGCTCACCGTGCGACCTTTGCTGATCGGGTTCTTCTCACCCCGCGCGATGAGCTTCAGCTCGTGCGGGCCGTTGGCGAGGCCGCTCTTGCGGAACACATGCTGCCGCGCCTTTTTGGTCGGGTTCCAGAACTCGACGATGGTCGGTTCCTTCTGGCCGTCGATCGTCACGTCGGCCCAGCCGCCCTCCGGTCCCACCGCGCCCAGCAGGCGCACCTGGTTGCCCTCGAAGCGGATGGTCGCCGTGGCGCCGGCCTGCTCGGTCTCGTGCTTGTCGTCCCAAGAGCCGTCGAACGCGAAGGCGCTCGCGGCCGTCGCGGCCTGCGGGTCGTCGCCCTCGATCGCGACGTGCTTGGCGCCGTCGTGGCGCACCGTCACCATGGCGTCGCCGTTCTTGAGCATCTTGACCGTGTAGCCGGGCGCGTCCAGCCTCTCGCGCTCTTTGAGCGCCTTGCCGCCGGCCTTCACGGAGGTCGGCCGGAACGCCAGCCGGATCACCTCGGTCACGCCCTTCTTGGCGTCGAAGGTGGTGTAGACGACCTTGCCCTTCTCGTACTGGACGTCGTTCACCACGCTGGTGCTGCGCATGACGTGGTTCTCGCGGTTGGGTCCAAACTCCTCCGGGAGCCAGGAGAGCGCCTCCATCGCCTGGCAGAGCGGCCACGGGTGCGCCAGGTTCGACCACTCGCCGGTGGCGACCTGGCGCCCCAGCAGGCCGTCCTTCACCACGCCGTTCGGGAGGCTGTCGTAGCTGGCCATCGTCAGCATGCGGCGGCCGATCTCGCGGATCCGCGCGTCGTCCGCCAGAACGCCGAAGCGCACCAACGTCGGCCCGGCCGTGTACTGGTTGTAGGAGAGGGAGGTGCCGCAGCACGTGCACGACTCGGGGAAGGCCCAAGCGCCGCTATAGGTGTCGCCCATCGAGTTGGGGTCGGCGCCGTTGCGGTTGAAGATGAGGCACAGGATGTTGCGAAGGTCGGTCTTCCAACTCGGGAACGCCTCCGGGTGCTTCATGATGTAGTCGCCGCACATCGAGACGATGCCGCACATGACGGGGTTGTCCCAGTCCCAGTAGTTGCGTCCCCACACGTCGTTCTGCGTCCAGATCGGCAGCAGTTCCTCGCGCACGTACCGCCGGCCGGCGTCGCGGGCCTTCACGATGGCGTTGTTTTGGCCCTTGTAGCCGACGTCGATCAGGTCGTCGAGGAACTCGCAGATGATGGTGGTCGTGCCCGTCAGCACGTCAGACCAACCCACCACCGAAGGATCCACGTAGCGGTTCCACGGCGGCGACTGTGGGTCCAGGTTGCACTTGGCGGCGAAGACGTCGCCCCAGTGCTTGGCCATCTTCAGGTACCGCGGGTTGCAGGTGAGCTTGTAGGCTCGCAACACCTCGGTACCCATGATCGCGCAGGTGTCGAGTTGGTTGCGACCGCTGGGATCGCACTTGCCGTAAGCCTTGCCGCGCGTGGGCGTGCTGATTGGGAACTCGGGCCAGAGGTCGTTCTTGCTGGTCAGCCCGTAGTCGAGCACGTAGTCCACCGTGAGCGGGATGTAGAGGAACGCGACCGGGTCGCCCGTGTACTGGTAGTACGCGGTGAGCCCCTTCACGGTGCTCCAGGCCCGCTGCACCAGGTCGCCGCACATCCAGTCGTTGGTCGGCGGGATCAGGATCGTTCCGTCGTCCTTGATGCTCCAATGCGAGTTGTAGACGAAGTCCGGCGCGGCCATTACCGCTTTGTCCGTCCCCACCCACGGGTAACGCTTGTAGACCTGAAGCGCGATGTTCATGCGCTCGTCGATCGGGCCGTTCTGGCCCGGATGCCAAGGGGCGATCACCCCGTAGCGGTCCTCCACGACCGGGTGGGCGTAGAGGTGGTCCAAACGATTGGCTGGCATGGCTACTCCGGCGGCCGCCACGGCCGCCAACGCGAGGCATACGCGATATGACTTCATGACACCTCAGTACGCAGCGACCAATCGGACGCTTCGTAGGTACATTGTGTCACTACCGGAAACACGAAATGTATCGCTCTCGGCACTCTCGAAGCGAGAGCCTCCGGTGGCACGAGTCATGCCCCACCGGCATATGGCGCCCCCGGGGACTCTTGCCTGGTATGCCGCCATACTTGGCGCCCGACGGCCATGGGCGGGTGTTTGCAGGCGTATACTGTTGCGCGCACGGGGCTAGGATCAAGATAGGATGCTTGAGGAGAGGATCGGACAAGAGGCGGTTAGCAAGCCCGCGCGCCTAAGCGGCGCGTGCAACCACTATACGAAAGAGGACATTAAGTGGGTGGTCTCGCAGTTCCGCGTGCCCGAGGACGTTCGGGTCGCTCCGTTTCCCGGCCGGGGAAACATTAACATCCACACCTTTGAGGTGGTCGCCGGCGGGCGGCAGTACCTCCTCCAGAAGGTCAACTCCGACGTCTTCACGATGCCATATCGGGTGTTGAAGGCGATGGTCGCCTCTATCGAGGCCCAGCGCACCGCCCTGGACAACGGCTGCGGCGTGGAGGACTGGGAGCCGATCGAACTGATCCCCACCCGCGACGGGCACGAGTTCCTCGACCTCACCGACGAGCACGGTTGGTCGGTCTGGCGGCTGATGGTGCGCATCACCGACGTGTCGTCGTACAAGTGCCTGGAGGAGATCCCCACTCGCGCGGGACAACTCAAGCTGGCGCAGGAGGTCGGCCGGGGCCTGGCGATCTACTCGGACCTCACCTCCAGCATCGACCCGAGCACCATCGAGGGTTCGCTCTTGGGTTACCGCGACACCTCGCTCTACTACCGTGAGTTCCATTCGGTGATGGCGGGGAACCGCGACCTGTCGGCGGCGGCGCCGTTCATGCCGGAGGACCCGATCGTCCGCGCCGGCACGGAGCGCCATTTCCTGGTTTCGCTCCCCAAGAAGGAGTATCTGAGCCGGCGCAACGACCCCGAGCTTCTCCCCTACCTGCGGTTGGTGCAGGAGCAGGAGCCGTTCGCCATGGGCCTTTGGCGCGCGCTCGACGAGGGTCGCATTCGCCACACGCTCATCCATGGCGACACGAAGATCGAGAACTTCCTCTTCAACCCCCACACCGGTCGCGTCAAGGCGCTCGTCGACCTCGACACGATCATGCCGTTCACCTGGCTTGCGGACTGGGGCGACATGGTGCGCTCGATGTCGAACGTCGCCGGGGAGAACGAGCGCGACCTGGACCGGGTGCAGGTCGATACCGAGGTGTACGAGGCCGTGGCGAAGGGCTTCTTGGGTGCGTCGTCCTGCGTCACCGACCAGGAGGTCGAGCTGATGACGCCGTCCGTGCAGGCGATCGCCCTCGAGCTCGGGCTCCGCTTCCTCACCGATTACCTTCGGGGCGACACCTACTTCCAGCGTTGCCCGGGCGACCCCGCCGACATCAACAAGGTGCGCGCCATGGTGCAGCTCACGCTGTACAAGCGCCTGGTGGAGATTGGGCCGGAGACCAAGCGCCGCATCTCCGCGCTGCGCCGCCCTTCCTCCGCAGCCGTGATGCTGTAGCCTTCGTTCCGGGGTAAACCCGACGGCATGGTCGCCATGCTGTGCATTGCCGCGGTTTCGCTATCGGACGTCCAGGTCATTGTCGAGAAGCCCACGCGCCGTATCGTCACCGACGCCGGGGCCGGCGGCTACCAGGCCTTCCCGGACGTCTGCCGCCTGAAGAACGGCGACCTGATGGTCGTCTTCTACGCGGGATATGGGCACGTCTCGTACCCCACCGACAAGCTGCCGAAGGGCGGGCGAATCGCCGCGGTTCGCTCGAAGGACGATGGCAAGACGTGGAGCGAGCCGTGGACGGTGGTGGACACGCCGGTGGATGACCGCGATCCCTCGCTCTGCTGCCTGCCCGACGGGACCTTGCTGCTCAACTACTTCACCTACCCCAAAGGCGGTCCGATCGCCACGATGCTCTGCCGATCCAAGGACGGCGGCAAGACGTGGACGGAGCCGGAGACGATCCTTCCGAACTTCGCGACCTCCACGCCGGTGCGACGCCTCCGCTCGGGGCGGCTGCTTCTGCCGGTCTACACGGTCGACCCGGCCGGGCGCAAGTATGCGGGCGTGTGCGTTTCGGACGATGCCGGCAAGAGCTGGAGCGCCCCGCATCCGATCGGCATGGAGGCGGGGAAGACGATCGACGAGACCGACGTGTTCGAACGGAAGGACGGGACGCTTTT
>CAZIIS010000165.1:0-4809 GCA_964539295.1 uncultured Fimbriimonadaceae bacterium
CGTGGGCAGCAGCGTCCGGTACTGGTACGCCGCTCCGGCGTTGGCCTCGCCCTGGTACCAGAGCGCGCCCCGGATGGCGAACGGCGCCAGCGGGTGGATCATGCCCTCGAAGAGGGAGGAAGGCGCGTACGGGCTGGTGGGGCTCGGGGGTTCGGCCGTCAGCTCCTCCATCTCGTACTCGACCTTGTAGCGCCACGGCCCGGCCAAGGCGATCGGTTTGGCGGAGCCGTCGGTCGGGGCCAACGCCATCTGCTGGGGCGTTCCGCCGAAGCCGCCGGCGCCGCCCGTGTCGAAGACGCGCGTCGCGATGACGTTGGCGCCGGCCCGCACCAGCGCGGCGGGTACCACGTATTCGCGCGCGGTCGCGTAGCTGCCCGGCGTCTCTTCGCCAAGGCCGCCCACGCGCACGCCGTTGAAGTAGGTGTTATCCCGGTCGTCGATGGGGCCCAGGGTCAGCTTCAGGCCCTTGCCTGCCCAGTCGGCCGGCAGGTTGACTCCTTTTCGGAACCAGACGGTCCCGTCGATCTGCATCTCCTTGCCGACGGTTTCCCAGAGCCTGGGCAGGTTCATGGTCTTCCAGCCGGAGTCGTCCGCGTCGAGGTTGGCCCATCCCTGCTTGAAGCCGGTGTTCTCCGGCTCCTTCGGGTAAAGGCCCCCGCGCTGAGCCAGCACGCGGTCGTACTTCGCCTTGATCTCGGGGGCGTTCTTCAGGTTCTCGACGTACTGCTTCACGATCGGCGCGAGCGCCGGAACCTTCATCAGAGCCTGGCAACTGGTCCACGACTCGGCCGGGGTTCCGCCGTAGGAGCTGTCGATCAGCCCGACCGGCACGCGGGCCGACCGGTGGATCGACCGGCCGAAGAAGTAGGCGACCGCCGAGAAGCCCTTGGCCGTCTCGGGCGTGCAGACCGTCCACTTGCCGATCACGTCGCCCTTGTTCTCGGTGTTGGGCGTGCGGTCGACCTGGAACAGGCGGATCTGCGGGTAGTTGGCGGCCTTGATCTCCTCCGCCGCGTCGTTCGCGTACTCCAACACGAACGCCATGTTCGACTGGCCGGAGCAGAGCCAGACCTCGCCGACCAGCACGTTGGCGACCGTGCGAGACTGGACGCCGTCCGAGATCTCCATCGCGCCGGTTTGGTCAGGCCGGAGACCCTTCAGGCGAACCTCCCACCGGCCGTCGCGCCCGGCTCTGGCCTTCGCGCTGTGACCGGCGAACCTCACGGTCACCGTGCGGCCGGGTTCGGTCCAGCCCCAAACCGGGTCGGATCCTCCCGCGAGGAGCACCATGTTGTCAGAGACGACGGCCGGCAGACGCAAACCGGTCGCGGGGACCGGCGCTTGGGCCGCGGACGCGGTGGCCATCACGGCCAATAGGGCTAGCGGTAGCAACTTCATCGTCTTGCTCGCAAAGGGCAAGCTTACCGCCGGTTTGTGCGCCCGGAACCGCTACCGCGCGGCGTCCGCGTTCGTCAGCGGCCGCTCGCGGGGGGCCGGTGGTTCGAGCGGGGCGGAAGGAAGAAGGCGTCCGCGGCCATCACCTGGCGCGTCTCGCCCTCGACGGCGCAAAGCAACTGGCCGTCCGGACCGACCGCGATGGCCACCGCCGCCTCGCCCGTCGGGAGCACGTAGCGCTTGCCGGGCGTGTCGTCGAACAGCGCCCAAACGTCGGCCAGGTCGCTCCACTCGTTGGGCTCCGGCAGGTTCGCCAGGCGGGCGATGATGTCCTTCGCCACGGTTTCCGGGTCGGAGACGTGCCCGCGTTCAACGTAGAAGCTGGTGGCGAACGAAGCGATCTCGGCGGGGAAGCTCTTCTGGTTGAGGTTGATGCCGACGCCCACGACCGGCACCAACCCCAGGGTCGGCGAGTCGACGACGTTGGTCAATATCCCGGCGAGCTTGCGCTTCTGGATCACGAGGTCGTTCGGCCATTGCACCTGGCAGTGAAGGCAGCCGGCCGCCGCCAGCGCCACGGCCATGCCGATGAGCCACGGTCGCGGGTGGTTGGCGTAGTCCTTGAAGATCAGGGACATCGTGAGCGAGTCGCCGGGCTGGCTCAGCCAGACGCGGTCGAACCGCCCGCGCCCATGCGTCTGCTCGTGTGCGTAGATCACCCCCGGCAGCGGGCCTTCGATCTCGCCCTGGACCCACGCCTCGCCCACGTCCTGCGTCGAGCGCACCTCGTCGAACGCCACCCACGGGCCCGAATCGAGCGGCGACTTCATGCAACCTCCATGTGAAGGCTGAGCGCCGGCGCGGAGTGGGTGAGCGCCCCGACCGACACCAAGTCCACGCCCGTTTCGGCGATCTGCCGCACGGACTCCAACGTCACGCCCCCGCTCGCCTCGAAAAGCGCGCGCCCTCGGTATTCCTTCACCACCTGTTGCATCGTTGCGGGGTCCATGTTATCCAACATTACGACCTCCGCGCCCGCAGAAATCGCCTGGGCCACCATCTCGGGCGTTTCGCACTCCACCTCGACGCGCAACAGGTGGTGGGCCGACTCGCGCACCAACCGCACCGCCTCGGCGATGCTGCCGGCGGCCTGGATGTGATTGTCCTTCAGCATCACCCCGTCGTAGAGCCCCATCCGGTGGTTGTAGCCGCCGCCGCACCGCACCGCGTATTTCTCGAGCGCGCGGTTGCCCGGCGTGGTCTTGCGCGTGTCCACGATGCGAGCCGGCAAGCCGGCGATCGCGTCCACGTACCGGCGGGTGAGGCTGGCCACGCCCCCCAGGTGCATCAGGTAGTTGAGCGCCGTGCGTTCGCGGGAGAGCAGGAACGCGGCCTCTCCCCGACCGGAGAGCACCAGCGTGCCCGGCTCGACCGGGTCGCCGTCGCGGACCCCCTCGCAGAACTTGGCCTCGTCGAGCAGCCACGTCGCGATCGCAACGCCACATGCCACGCCGGGCGCCTGCGCCTCGATGACGAAATCGACCTTGAGATCGGGCGGAAGGCAGCCGGCCGAGACGTCGCCCGTGCCGAGGTCCTCCTCGAGGGCCCGTTTCACCGAAGCTTCCCAGCCCCTGGGCGGTTCGTAGAGCCACGCGCCCTCTACGCCCACGTGACCTCCACCCCGCATCGGGCCGCCAGTTCGTCGATCAGCATCCCGTAAGGCACTTCCATTCCGTTTCGTTCCCAACCGATCGGCACCCGCAACCGCCCGGCGACCAGGTGGGCGAGTGGCTTGATGGTGATCGCTCCGCCCGAGTAGGTGACCACAAACCGATCGCCGTTCCTGGCGCGGATGTCGGTGACGTCCTTGTAGCCTATCCGCTTCCGCCCGGTCATGGTCTTGGCCTCGAAGCCGTCGGCGTCGAGCACGTACCCGGTGCCCTCGGCCTGGCGGTGGAGCAGGTCGGCCAGGGCGCCCCGGCCGAAATCCCACATGGCGCCGGCCGCCTGCTTCAGGCCCCCGGTCAAGTTGCGTTCGGTCGTGGCGCGGCTTATCTCGCGTCCCTTCTGGCGCGCTTTATGCCGGTACTCCTCGGAATCCTCGCCGAGCAGGCCGATGACCTCTGCCGGTTTGTAGTACACGGGCAACATGCCTGCATTATAGGACCTGCACGACCCGCCGCTAGGCTATCGGTGCTCGATCCGCTCGCGCAGGAAGGTTGCGCGGTGGCGAGCGGCGACCCTTTCGTCCTGGGTTCCGTGGACCTCCATCGTGGAGATCCAGTGGTCGACGTCGCGGTAATCGCCTCCGAGCCCCTTTTGGCCGGACGCCACCGCCCAGCGAACCCAGCCGAGGACGCGCAGCGCGTCGGCCAGCGATATGGAGTTCTGGCCGACCGCGAAGTCCGCCGCGGTGTAGGCCAGGTCCATAAGTTGAAATCGGCTGGTCTCCTGCCGCGCCTGGCGCTCCTGCGCGATCAGGTACTCGCAGGCGCCGACAAACTCCGGCAGGCCGCCCGAGGTGGCGCTCACCTGGAAGAACGCGCCGACCGCCCGGCTCGATTCGCCGAACAGGCCGCGCGCGGTCAGGCCGCGCTCCGCCATCGCCTTCAGGACGCCGGTCAGGCGCCGGGTGTGGGCCAACCCGATCAGGTGGAACAGCGCCGACCAGCGCCTGGCCTCGCCCACGTTGCTCGGACTCGCCGTCAGGTACCCCAGCCCCTCGCCGCGCATGAAACGGAGTTCCTGGCCGAGGATCGACATCAGGCGGTCGGCGGCGGCCTCGGCGTTTCGAATCGACCAGCCCGCGGTGAGCGCCTGCACCCGAAGGTGGTCCTCCTCGTTCACCATCACGCTGACGGTGCGCGAGGGGTCGAGCAGCACCATCCGGCCGCTCTTGCGGTGGGGGAACTCGGGCGAGATGAGACGGCTGCCCAATAGGAAATCGCGCTCGGCCTCGGTCAGGCGCTTCATGGCCTCCATCCTGAGCTCGGGCCGCGCAACGGCGCGGGATACGGCCCGTTGCACGGCGAACAGCTCGTCCGTGGAGGCGTGATGGGGGAAGCGGTAGCCGCACAAGTTACGCGCGTAGCGGCAGCGCGAGGAGATGACGACGTCGCCCTCGGGGGCGTCGCAACCCAGCCAAGCGGGAGGTTGCATGGAACGCAACACCATCTTGCGCCATGCTTCGGACTCCGGCTCGACTCGGGGCATCGAGGGCAGTGTACACCGGCGCGGGCGTCGTCTTCCGCCTTCCTAGGCGAAGGCGTACGGAGGAAATGTACAAGCCTGCAGACAACGGCGCCCATTGCGCCGAGGTTCCGGCCAGAGCCACCAGTTGTGGCAAGTCGCGGCGTCCTCCCCCTCCGTACGCCTACGGCTACGGCGGGGGAAATGCGCGGCTGCGGCCTGGCC
>CAZIIS010000166.1:0-4731 GCA_964539295.1 uncultured Fimbriimonadaceae bacterium
GACCCGCTTCTTCGACGTCGGCATCGCCGAGGGACACGCCGTGACCTTCGCCGCGGGGCTGGCCGCCGGCGGCATGAAGCCGTTCTGCGCCATCTACTCCACCTTCCTGCAGCGCGGTTTCGACCAGATCCTTCACGACGTCTGCCTGCAGAACCTGCCGGTGCGCTTCTTCTTGGACCGCTCGGGGCTGGTCGGGGAGGACGGCCCGACCCACCACGGCGCCTTCGACCTCACCTTCTTGGGCTGCATCCCCAACCTGACGCTGATGGCGCCGCGCGACGCCACCGAACTGGCCGAGATGCTCCGGTTCTGCGCGTCGTTCGACGAGGGCCCGACCGCCGTGCGCTACCCGCGCGGGGCAACCGACGACCTGTTGCCGGAATCGCGCACGCCGATCGACCTCGGCAAGGCCGAAGTGCTGGGTTGCCCGCTCGCCGGCAAGGCCCCCGAGGCGACCATCGTCGCCATCGGCTCGACCGTCGCTCCGGCTTGGCGCGCCGCGCTCGTGATGGCCGAGGAGGGCGTTGCCGCCACCGTCGTCAACGCTCGCTTCGCCAAACCGCTCGACGTCCCCACAATCACGCGCCTTGCCGAGGAGACTGGCACGCTGGTCACGGTCGAGGAGAACGTGCGGGTCGGCGGGTTCGGCCAGCAGGTGCGCGAGGCGCTTGCCCGCGCCGGTCTCACCGCGGTCCGCCACGAGTTGCTCGCCCTCCCCGACCGGTTCGTCGAACACGGCGCACAGAAGATCCTCCGCGAGCAGTGCAGCATCGACGCCAAGCACATTGCGTTGGCCGCGCTGCGGTTGGCTCGACCGGGCGGACGCGCCGCCATTCGTCCCGGCCGGTCGTAACGGGCAACCGCACCAACCGGCCCGCGGCGACGCCTTTGGGGCGTTTCCATCATAGACTCGTGATATGATGTTCGTGGTGGAAGTGCCTTTGGGCCAGGGCTAGCCGTGGGGCGAAGGAAAACGGCGTTCGGGTATCGACGCCACTTCCTTTTCCAGCATCCCAAGGGACCTTCATGGCGCATCGCAGCCGGCCCGAATCGTGCCCGGCGCGCTACGTTGAAGTGAACAGGAGGCAAGGAACTGATGCAACGGTTTCGCATCGTAGCTGCGGCGCTCGTACCGGCGGTCGTCGCCGGCTTCGCTTCGGCTACTCCGTACAGCATCGACGACCTCCAGCCCATGAACTGGGGCTCCTGGTCCGACTCCGTCTGCTACGCCTATGGGGGCGTCAACAACTCCGGCATGGTCGCCGGCTACTCCGGTTCTTGGGGCGTATGGCATGACAACGCCGTCAAGTGGGACCCCGGCAGCACGACCGCCGTCTGGCTGGGATACCCGCCCGAGTACGAGGGCGGCGCGACCTGGAACTACACCGAGGACATCAACAACGGCAACGCGATCGTGGGATTCACCTTCGATCCCTCATGGAACCCGCTCTCCGTCTACTGGGACGCCTCGCAGACCTTCCACGTATTGCCCGGATTCGGCAAGGCGCGCGGCGTCAACGACGCCGGCGTCATCGTCGGGCAGTCGGGCGGGCAGGCCTACTCTTGGAGCCCAGGTGACCTCAACCTGACCCTTCTCGGCTTGCCGGGCGGCGCCTCGGAGAGCTACGCCGAAGACCTTAACCAGGCGGGGACGATCGTGGGTCGCGCCACCATCGGCGGCGCGAAGCTGCCCTACTCCTACTCGGTCGGCACGTGGAACGCGCTCCCGATGCTCGGCGGCTACACGCAGGGCGTCGCCAGCCAGATCGCGGCCGACGGCACGATCTACGGCAACCTATGGACGACCGACGACGCCAAAACGCGCGCCGTCTCCTGGGACGCCGGCGGGGTGCATGACCTCGGAACCCTTGGGGGCGACTTCGCCACCATCATGGGCGCCAACTCGTTGGGCGACGTGGTCGGCATGAGCACGACCGGCGACGGTTCATCCCACGGCTTCCTTCTCAAACGCGGCGGAGCCATGGAGGACCTGAGCCTCGACTTCGCCCCAAACGGTTGGCTTATCGACCAGGTGCAGGGGATCAACGACTTCGGAGTGTTGGCCGGCTACGGCACGAACCCCGCTGGAACCTGGGGACACGCTTTCCGCGCCACCCCGGTTCCCGAGCCCGCGTCCGTCGCCGCACTCGGCAGCGGCTTGGCGTTCCTGCTCTTCAGAAAACGGCGCCGCTGATGGCGCCTCTGCGTCAGGGAACCGTTGCGCCCCGGGGCGGACCTCCGCATCTGGGGCGCAACGCTTTGGCCCAGCCCTAAGGCCCTCCCCCCGCCGAGGCCCGAAAAGCCCGCGCCGTATAATGAACCGAAAGCGACCACAACATCCCCGTCCGTCCGTGCGGACTGTGGCCGTCCGGACAAAGCGAACGCATAGAACCCCCTTCGGCGCGTCGCTCCCGGCTAAAAGGAAAGGCTCGATGGTTCAAGCCCCATTGCCGCCCGCATATACCGCAATCTCAGACCAAGAGGTCTCCGAACGAATCGACGCCGCCAAGGCGACCCTCGGAAAGCGGGTTGTCGTGCTCGGCCACCACTACCAGCGCGACGAGATCATCGCCCACGCCGACTTCCGCGGCGATAGCTACAAGCTCGCCAAGAGCGCGGCGGCGCTGCCCGATGCCGAGTTCATCGTCTTCTGTGGCGTGCACTTTATGGCCGAGAGCGCGGACATCCTGACCCCCGACAGCCAGAAGGTGATCCTGCCCAACATGACGGCCGGGTGCTCGATGGCCGACATGGCCAGCTTCTTCCAGGTCAAGGCGTGCTGGCGCAAACTCAGTGAGGTGGTCGACGTCTCGCAAGTGGTTCCGGTCACCTACATCAACTCGGCGGCCAGCCTGAAGGCGCTCGTGGGCTCGCGCGACGGCATCGTCTGCACCTCCTCAAACGCCCCTCGGGCCGTGCAGTGGGCGCTCGACCGCGGGCAGAAGGTGCTCTTCTTCCCCGACCAGCACCTCGGCCGCAACACCGCCGTCGGCCTAGGCTACGACCCCGACCGGGACATGGCGCTGTGGGACCCGTTCAAACCCCTCGGCGGCAACACGCCGGAGAAGCTTCAGCGGGCCAAGTTCATCCTATGGAAGGGCCACTGCAGCGTCCACATGCGCTTCAGCGTCGACCAGATCCAGCGCGCCCGAGCCGCACACCCAGGCCTGAAGGTGATCGTCCACCCCGAATGCACCCTCGACGTGGTGCGCGCCGCCGACGACTACGGCTCCACCGAGAAGATCATCAACGTCGTCCGCGCGTCGGAGCCCGGCTCGGTCTGGGCGGTCGGCACGGAGATCAACCTGGTGAACCGCTTGGCCCACGAGGAGAAGGACAAGACCGTGTTCTGTCTGGACTCGCACGTCTGCCCCTGCTCGACCATGTACCGCATCCACCCCACCTACCTGCTTTGGGTGCTGGAGCGGCTGGTCGCCGGTGAGGTCGTGAACCAGGTGGTCGTCCACGAGCCCACCCGCTCCGAGGCGGCGATCGCCCTGAACAACATGCTGCAGATCGCTTAGTCGCCGGGGCGTGTATCCTCGACGCCATGAAGCTCAACTGGGGCATCCTGGGCACGGGATCCATCGCGCACAAGTTTGCTCGCGGCCTCAAGGCCTGCAAAAACGGCAACCTGGTCGCGGTGGGCTCCCGTTCGCACAACACGGCGAAGGCGTTCTGCAACGACTTCGGCGGCATGCCCTATGGCTCGTACGAGGACCTGCTGGGCGACCCCAGCGTGGAGGCCGTCTACATCGCCCTTCCCCACCACCTTCACGGCCCCTACACCATCAAGGCCGCCCAAGCGGGAAAGCACATCCTGTGCGAGAAGCCGTTCACGCTCAACGCCCTGGAGGCCGAGCGGGCGCTTGACGCCGTTCGGCAGGCCGACGTCTTCTTCATGGAGGCCTGGATGTACCGCTCGCATCCCCAAACGCAGCGCGTTGCCCAGCTCCTCGCCGAAGGCGTCATCGGCCAGCCCAGGATGGTGCGCGCGGAGTTCGGCTACGCCGCGCCCGGCGATGCGGGCGGCTTCCGGGCCGACGTCCGTGTGGGGGGCGGCGCGCTGATGGACGTCGGCAGCTACCCGGTCTCTTTTGCTCGGCTCGTGGCGGGCGCGGAACCCGTGCGTTGCCACTACGCCATCGACCGGGTGCGCGGTTACGACGGGAACGGCCAGGGCATCCTGGAGTTCCCCGGCGGTCTCCTGGCCTCGTTCGGCACGGCCGTCCACGTGAACCTCACAAACGACGCCACCATCTGCGGCGACGGCGGACGTATCCACCTGCCCAGCCCCTGGTTCTGCGAGGGTCCGATCCTCCTCTGGGGTCCCGGCGCCGACAAGCCCAAGAGGATCGACTTCGAACGAGTGCCCGACCTCTGGGGCAACCAGGCCTCCATCGTCGCGCAGTACGTGGACCAAAGGCAGTCCCCCACGATGACGTGGGCCGACACCCTCGGGAACATGCGCGCCTTGGACGCCCTACGGGCGAGCGCGGAGCTCACCTTCGAGCGAGAGGTTCAGGCCACGCCGTAACGGCGTTAGGAAAGCGACCGCCGGTAACCAGTCGTCGTTTTGAACCTGGCGACCCGCGTCCCGCCGGACCCGCAACGCCAAAGGCCCGCGACGGAGTACAATTCAGCGTTGAGCGCCCTCGTAGCTCAGTGGACAGAGCGCCTCCGTCCTAAGGAGGGCGTCGGGGGTTCGATTCCCTCCGAGGGCGCCACTCC
>CAZIIS010000167.1:0-4670 GCA_964539295.1 uncultured Fimbriimonadaceae bacterium
GATGGGCGTGACGATCCGCGAGATCGTGGAGGAGATCGGCGGCGGCGTGCCGGAGGGACGCACGTTCAAGGGCGTGCTGATCGGCGGGCCGTCCGGGGGGTGCGTTCCCGCGAGCCTGGCCGACACGCCGGTCGACTACGAAGCGCTCGCCGAGATCGGCGCGATCATGGGCTCGGGCGGGCTCGTCGTGCTGGACGACCGCTCGTGCATCGTGGACGTGGCGCGGTTCTTTCTGGAGTTCACGCAGAGCGAGTCCTGCGGGCGTTGCACGATGTGCCGCGTCGGGACGCGCCGGATGCTGGACATCCTCGAACGGATCTGCGCCGGCCACGGGCGGCACGCCGACCTGGAGAAACTCGAATCCCTTGCGCACCAGGTGAAGCAGGGCAGCCTTTGCGGCCTGGGGCAGACCGCGCCCAATCCGGTCCTCACCAGCCTGCGGTACTTCCGCGAGGAGTACGAGGCCCACCTGAAGGGCAAGTGCCCGGCGGGGGCGTGCAAGGCGCTCATCCACTACCGCGTCACCGACGCCTGCATCGGCTGCACGCTTTGCGCGCAGGCATGCCCCGTCGACGCCATCGCCCAGCGTCCTCACGAAAGGCACGTCGTGGACGACAACCTCTGCACCCGTTGCGACACGTGCCGGCGCGTCTGCCCGAAGGAGGCGATCGAGGTTGTCTGACGCCGTGGTCCACCTCACCATCGACGGGCGAGCCGTCGAAGCGCCCGCGGGCGCCACAGTGCTCGAAGCCGCGCGCCAGGTTGGCATCGAGATCCCCACGCTTTGCCACCTGCCCGGCAAGCCGCCCCTCACCTCCTGCTTCGTGTGCATGGTTCGCGTGGGCGGCCAGACCCGGCTCGTCCCCTCCTGCGCAACCCAGGTGCGCCCGGGCATGGTGGTCGAGAGCGAGACCGAAGAGGTCCACGCCGCGCGCCGTACCGCGCTTGAGCTGCTGCTCAGCGACCACCTGGGCGACTGCCAGGCGCCGTGCCGAATGCTTTGCCCGGCCCGGATGGATGTGGCGGCCATGAACCGCGCGGTGCTCGCCGGCGACATGGTCGGCGCCCTCAAGGTGGTCAAGCAGTCGCTCGCCCTTCCGGGCGTGCTCGGCCGGCTGTGCCCCGGCATGTGCGAGAAGGGCTGCCGACGCCATCACGAGGGCGGGTCTCTGGCGATCGGACGGCTGCACGGCGGATTGGCGGAGTTGGACCTGGCCTCGGGCGCGCCCTGGGTACCGGAGCTCGCGCAGCCGACGGGCAAGCGCGTGGCGATCGTCGGTGCGGGACCCGCCGGGCTCTCCGCCGCCTACTACCTTCAGGCGTCGGGCCACGCCTGTACGGTGTTCGACGACCACGACGAGCCCGGAGGGGCGTTGCTCGATCACGTGCCGGAGTCCAGGCTGCCGCGCGAACTGCTTCGCGGGGAGGTCGCGCTCATCTGCGCTTTGGGGGTGTCGTTCGAGCTCGGGGAGCGCGTGGAGCAGGCGCCGTCAGGGTTCGACGCGGTCCTGGTTGCCGCTGGCGAGGGCGCGAACGTTTTTGGCCTGGAAAGGGGAACGAAGGGCATCAAGACGGAGCGTCCGCGGATGTCCACGGACCGCGTCGGGGTGTTCGTGGCGGGCGCGGCGATCGCGCCGACTCACCATACGGTTAACTCGGTGGCGGACGGTCGGATGGCGGCGGAGGCGATCGACCGGTACCTGCGCGGCGACCCAACCCCGGCCAAGCTGGACGACTACACCGTCCGAATCGGACGGCTGGAGGGCGACGAACTGGCGCCGTACCTTCGGCTGGGTAGTCCCGCGAGCCGCCACGACCTCGCGCCCCCGGTGGAGCGCGAGCTTCTCGTCAAGGAGGCCGCTCGCTGCCTTCACTGCGACTGCCGGAAGCTGACGACGTGCAAGCTGCGGCGCGTATCGCAGCAATACGGCGCGAACCCTGAGGCGTACAAGGGCGAGCGGCGCGAGTTCGCGTTCGACTCCTCCCACCCGGACGTGATCTACGAACCGGGCAAGTGCATCGCCTGTGGAATCTGCGTGCAAGTATCTTCGGATGCCGGCGAAGAGCTCGGCCTGACGTTCGTGGGGCGCGGCTTTGGCGTGCGCGCCGCGCCGCCGTTCGGCGAAAGCCTGGGTGACGCGCTTCGGCTATCGGGGCGAGCCTGTGCCGAGGCCTGCCCCACCGCCGCCATTTCTCTCAAGCGCACGGAGCACGCAGATGAATAAGCTTGTCGTCCACCATCTGGTCAAGTCGTACGACGACGTACCCGTGCTCCGCGGCGCGTCGCTTACCGTCGCTTCGGGCGAGGCGGTGGCAGTGGTTGGGCCGTCGGGCTCGGGCAAGAGCACGCTGCTCAACATCGTGGGCTCGCTCGAACGGCCCGACTCGGGCTCCGTTCGGCTGGGCGAAACCGAGGTTTGCTCGCTCGCGCCTTCGGACCTTGCCGCCTACCGAAACCGCCGCGTCGGGTTCGTGTTCCAGGAGCACCACCTGCTGCCGCAACTCACCGCGCTGGAGAACGTGTTGCTGCCGA
Source organism: uncultured Fimbriimonadaceae bacterium (assembly GCA_964539295.1). Classification (GTDB taxonomy): domain Bacteria; phylum Armatimonadota; class Fimbriimonadia; order Fimbriimonadales; family Fimbriimonadaceae; genus CAZIIS01. The sequence continues at coordinate 2,534 of CAZIIS010000167.1, forward strand.
CGTTGGGGCAGAAAGCGCGCCCCGATGAGGGGAAGGCGCGAGCGCTGCTCGAAAGGGTGGGAGTCGCGGGGCGCGCCCACGCCTTTCCGGCGCAGCTATCCGGAGGGGAAAGGCAGCGCGTGGCCGTGGCGCGCGCGCTGATCAACGCGCCGGAGCTATTGCTCTGCGACGAACCCACCGGCAGTCTGGACCACGACACCGGGCTCGGCGTGGTCCGCCTGTTGGTCGACACGGCGCGCGCGGACGGCGTGGCCGTCGTGATGGTCACCCACAACGCCGAGTTCGCATCGCTCCTGGACCGATCCCTCCGGCTGGAACAGGGTCGGCTCGTCCCCGAGGACGCCCCATGACCCTGGCCAGGCTCGTCGCCCGGTCCTTGGCCTGCTACTGGCGCACGAACCTCATGGTCGTCTTTGGCCTGGCGGTGGCCACCGCCGTCATCGTCGGAGCGCTCTTGGTTGACCATTCGGTTAGGACGACGCTTCGCGAGCGGGCGCTTGCGCGCCTGGGCGGTATCGAGAGCGCGGTCGTTGCGCCCCGGCTCTTCTCGGCCAGCTTGGGCCAGGCGGCGCTGCTTCTGGTCGACGCGGCGGTTTCGAACGAAGCCGGCGAAGTACTGCCGAAAGGCTCGGTGGTCGGGGTCGACGACAGGTTTGCCGCCGTCTTCGGGCAACCCTTGCCCAAGCTGGCCGGACGACAGGTCGCAGTGAACGAGAGCCTGGCGCGCGACCTCGGCCTACGGGTGGGCGACCCGGTCTTCGCGAGTTTGGCCAAGCCCCCCTCGGCGCCCTACGGGACGCTCTTCGCCCGCCGCACGCTTCGCGACACGCGCCAGACCGAGCGGCTGACCGTCTGCGCGGTGCTGCCCGATAGGGGCGTCGGCGGCTTCTCGTTGGCCCGGGGCGTCGAACCCCGGAACCTGTTTGTCGACCGCTCGTGGCTCGCTGCGCGGCTCGGCAAGCCCGGAACGGCCAACGCGTTGGTGGCGCACGGCTCGCCGGCGCCCCTGGCAAACGTCGGCCCGCACGACCTCGGCTTCCGGGTCGTCCAGCGTCCGGGCTACGTATCCGTGCAAAGCGACCGCCTGGTGATGGCGGACGCGCAGGCCCGGCTGCTCGGCGGTCAACCCACCTCCACCCAACTCGCCACGGCGATAACGTTAGGAAGCCGAAGTATCAGCTACTCCGTGTTGGCTTGGGCGCCGGGCGTCGCCGCCCCAAGCCGAAACGGCGTCCTGCTCAATCCGTGGGCTGCCAAGGCGCTCGGCGCGCGCCCGGGCGACTCCGTGAGGGTCGACCTTCTCGTGCCCCGGGACGATGGCGGCTTTGACATGAAGTCCGTGGTCCTGAAGGTCGAGGGGGTGGCGCCGACCATCGACCCCGGCTTAACCCCCGACTTCGAGGGGATCAGCGACGCCCGAACCATCGCCGACTGGAACCCGCCGTTTCCGATCGACCTCAACCGCGTTACCGACGCCGACGAAGCGTATTGGGACCGCTTCCGCGCCGCGCCGAAGGCGTTCGTCTCGGAGGAGACGATCCGCGCGGCATGGGGCGCCGGCAAGGACGCCATCACGTCGGTCCGATTTTGCGGCGCAACCAAGGCGCAGGTCGAGCGGCGCATCGCGCGCCGGATCTCGCCGGAATCCGCCGGCCTGGCCTGGCGGCCCGTCCGCCGCGAGGCGATCCGCGCGTCCGAGGGCTCCAGCGACTTCGGGCAGTTGTTTCTTGGGCTTGGCATGTTCATCGTCTTCGCCGGAGCCGGACTGGCGGGGATGACGGCGCGGCTCAACGTTGCTCGCCGCTCCGCGCAGGCCGGCCTGATGCTCGCCTGCGGATTGCAGCCGTCCCTGCTGCGCCGGGCCGCGTTGTTCGAGGGGCTCTTGCTCACCCTGCTCGGCGCGGCCCTGGGGGCCGGGGTCGGCGTGGCGTACGCGTCGGGGCTGGTCTGGGCGCTTCGCACCTCGTGGCGGGGTGCATTGGGCGGCTCCCCCATCGACCAGCACCTGGCGGCGGGGCCGGTCGCATGGGGGTCGCTCGCCGGCGCGGCCGTCGGCGTGGCGACGACGATATGGGCGTCGCGCGGCCAATCGCGCCGCCCGGCATTGGAGTTGCTGAAGGGAGGCGCCGTAGGTTCG
>CAZIIS010000168.1:0-4483 GCA_964539295.1 uncultured Fimbriimonadaceae bacterium
TGGTACGGTTCCTGGCCGAACACGGTTCACGTTCGAGCGAGAGCTGGAGCCAGGTAAGCGAATGGTTGGCGGGGGCGTTGGTCAGGCTCCGCGGTCCGGCGTCGCAGGACTCGGAGGCGGCGCCCCGCGCGGCGGTCGACGAGGCCGTTGCGCGGCTTGGCGACCTGGACGCCATCGGCGGCTCGCCGACGCGGACGTCGGTGCAACTCGCGGCGGAAAACCTGCTGGGCGTTCCCGCTGGCCAGGGCGGGCGCTATGGCGACGGGGTCTTCCTGGGTCGGCCGGAGTCGGCGCGCGGGCTTGAGTTCGACGCGGTGTTCCTGCTGGGGATGACCGACGGTGTGTTCCCGGCGCCGCAACGGGACGACCCGATCGTGCCTCGGTCGGAGCGGCTGCTGGCGGGGCTCCCGGCCGAGCCGCTGGGCAGGGCGCGGGAGGACGAGCGCGAGGGGTTCCTGGCGGCACGGGCCTCTGCGCCGAGGGTTTGGATGGGGTTCCCCAAGGTTGACCGTCGGGCGGGTCGGGAGAACATGCCCGCGACGTGGCTCCTGGAGCAGGTCGGGGCGGTGGCCGGCCACCCCGCCTACGCGACGAACTTCGTGGAGCTGGCGAGGTCGGCGGGCGTTCTCGAGTCCTCGCCCTCGTACGAGGCGACGCTGCGCGAAGCGGCGGCCGGCTCGGCGCAGGAGCGCGACCTGCAGGAGCTCCTGGCGGCCAAGGATGCCGGGCAAGACCTGGCCTCGGTGGCGGAGCGCTGGCGCGAGCCGGGGCTCGCCGCAGGGTTCCGCGCTGCTGCGGCGCATGCGTTGCCGGAGATGACCGAATACGACGGCCGGGTGCAACCGGTGGAGGGGGTCACGCTTCCGGCGGTGCACTCGCCGAGCGGGCTGGAGCAGTACGCCAAGTGCCCGAACGCCTACTTCCTGGGCTGGGCGCTGCGGGTGAAGGAGACGCGGGACTTCCGGGAGGATGTGCGGCTGGAGCCGCGGAAGCTAGGGGAAGCGGTGCACGAGGCGCTGAGGCGGTTCTACGAGGAGAACCGGGATGCCAAGTGGAGCGAAGCAAAGGCGGACCGCTTGGAGGCACTGGTCCGCGAGGAGTTTGCCAAGCATTACGGCACGCCGGACGAAGAGGCACGGCCGGCCGTCGACCGCGAGATCGGGCTGGTTGCCCGTCGGATGCGGGACGGCCTTTCGGCCGACGCGGCTTACCGGGCCGAAGCGGGAACCGTGCCCTCCGGGTTCGAGGTGAAGTTCGGCGCGGACCGAGACGTCTGGCTGGATCTCGGCGGCGACGGGGTCCTTTCGCGGGTGGGCTTGTGCGGCAAGGTCGACAGAATCGATCTGTCCCGGGAGATGGCCGTGGCCATCGACTACAAGACCGGTTCTGTTCAGCCCCCGCCGAAGGACGACCAGACGCGCAAGGGCGAGCGCCTTCAGGGGTTGGTGTATGCCTACTACCTCAGCCAGCAGTACCCCCAGTTGAAAGCCGCCTTCATCTACATGCCGGTCGGAAAGCGAAAGGAAACCGCCATTCAGCCGGAGGAGCCGGGTGCAGGGTTGCTCGAAGGTGCGGTCGGGGCGATCGTCGGCCCGATGAGTGGCGGGTGGTTTCCCGCTCGGCCTGGGAATGGATGCCAGTACTGCGCTTTCGCGGACGCCTGTCCTGCCGACCGCGGGGCATTGTGGCAGCTTAAGGGCGGCGCCGCTGAACTCAAAGCGTACCGGGAGTGGGTCAAGGACGCCAAGGCGACGAACGAAGAGGAGAACGAGCAGTGAACCTGAACGACCAAGCGGAGCGAACGCGCGCGACCGAAAACCTGAAAGACAACCTCGTGGTTCAGGCCGGGGCCGGAACCGGAAAGACGACAGTGCTGGTGAGCAGGCATCTCAACCTGCTGTTGGTGGCAGGAAAGCCGATCGAGTCGATCGCGGCCATCACGTTCACCAGAAAGGCCGCGGGCGAACTCAAAGACCGGTTGCGGGAATCGCTGGTCGAGGCGGCCAAACGGCCGGACACGAGGGAACTGGCGCACGCGGCGCTCGATGGCCTGGATGCCGCGCCGATCGGCACGATCGACTCGTTCACCCAGCGGTTGCTCACGGCATACCCGCTGGAGGCCGGCCTGCCGCCCGGGTTCCGCGTAATGGACCCGGTGGAGGAGTCGCTGGGGTTTGACCGGTGGTGGTCGGACTTCTACTTGGGCTTGGTTTGCGACCCAGGTTGCGGGGAGGGTTTCTCGGCGCTAGACGACTACGGGCTCGACGCGCACGGTAGCGAGCGCGCGCTGCGGGAGTTTGCCGAGGAGTTGAACCAGCTTTGGTGGCTACTGGGCGAGGGTACGTTCCGCGATTGGCTTGATCCCAAGGCGTTTGTCGCCCTCGCGGAGTCGCTCGCGGACATGCTAGAGCCCATCGCAGAGGCGGAAGTCGACAAGGATGACAAGCTGTTCCTACTTGCTTCCGACCTTGACGCTTCGTTGCGTGACGCGGGTACGCGTTGCGATGCCGAAGCGATGCAGTGCCTGGGCGACTCGTCGAAGGCAGGCACCCGCGGGGCCGCGAAGGCCTGGGGCGGCATGGAAAGGGTCAAGGAGCTACGGGCCCTATACAACCAAGTGGTTGACACTTGCCGCGACGTCTTTTCGCATCTTGCGGACCTGCAGCGGCTGACCGGTCTGATGGATGCGCTGGTGGCGGGCGTGAAGGCTTGCGTTCGCGACCGGCACGCAGGGGGGCACGTGACTTTCTCCGACGCGCTCGCGCTTGCCTGTCGGCTGTTGCGGAACGAGTCGGTGCGAAAGAAGGTCCGGGGAACCTACTGCACGTTGCTCATCGATGAGTTCCAGGACACCAGCCCGCTGCAAGTGGAGCTGGCGATGCTGTTCGCCGCGACTGATGTGGGACCCGATTTCCAGCGGCGCGAAGCGCAGATCGAACCGGGGCGGCTGTTCTTCGTCGGGGACCCCAAGCAGTCGATCTATCGGTTCAGGGGGGCCGACGTCCGTGGGTTCGGGGCGGCGCAAAAGGCCGTGGGCCGGCAACTTACGTTGGACAGCAACTTCCGCTCTGTGTTGCCCATCGTGAGCTGGGTGAACCGGGTTACCGGCGCCGTTTTCGACGTTGATCAAGGCCAAGCCCAACCGACCCAGCTGACCCCTGTGCGCGAAGCGCGTCCGGAGACCCAGGTGCTGACGTTCGGCGGCGCGGAAGAAGGCGATTACGGCGAGAAAGAAGCGGAGATGGCCGTCGCGTATGCGGTCAAGGCGGTGCGCGAGGGGTGGAAGGTCTGGGACAAGGAGTCTGGCGGCGTCTACCGTGCTGCTCGGCCGTCGGATGTGGCCATCCTATTCCCCACGCGCACGATTCTGCCGAAGCTGCAGAGGGCTCTGCTTTCGTTGGCGGTTCCGTTCCGGGTGGAGTGCCAGACGCGGCTTTATGACACCCAGGAGGCCAAGGACCTCTTCAACGTTCTGCAAGCGATAGAGGACCCGACCGACCAGGTGGCGGTGCTGGGCGCGTTGCGTTCGGCGGCGTTCGGTTGCAGCGACCAGGACCTGCTCGATTGGCGCGTCGCCGGTGGCGGCTGGACGCTTTCCGGGTCCGCGCCCAAGACTCAAGCTGACCTGTCGGTGGGACGGGCGATCGCCACGTTACGCCGGTTGCGGGAGACGCGGCTGGACGGCACGGTCGCGCAGATCGTTTGGACCGTTGTCCAAGAACTGGGCCTGACGCTGTCCTGCACCGCTTTCGACCGCCCGCGCGAGGGCTGGCAGCGGTTCCGGATTCTGGTTGAGAAGGCACACGCGTTCGATGCGACGGTGGGCGGGACCCTGCGCGAGTTCGTGCACTGGGCCCGGCTGCAGGGCGAAGAGGGTGCCCGGGAAGCTGAGACGATCGCTCCAGAATCGGATGAGGACGCCGTGCGGCTGATGACGGTTCATGCGGCAAAGGGGCTGGAGTTCCCGATCGCGATCGTGGTTGGGTTTGGAAGCAAGCCCAGGTTGAGCCACCGCACCGCCATCGTGCGTGAGGGGAGACCGATCGAGTTCCGGTTTGGACCGCAGAACGATGGGATCTGGTCGCCCGGGATGGCCGATGCGCAACGGGAGGAGGAGTTGGCCGAGGCCCTGGAGCGGGAGCGGCTATTCTACGTCGCCGCCACGCGGGCACGAGACCACCTGATGGTTAGCATGTTCTGTGAGCCGCATCCAAAATCCAAGAAGAAACCGTCCGTGGCCGAGTTGGTGATCAGTGCATTCGAGGAGAGTGACCGCAAGGACCTGGACGAGCCGGGAGAGCGGCTGGTTGGCCTGGGTGATGTGCAGACGCCCCGCCCGCCGTCGCGGGAGGAGTGGGCCTCCAAGCGCAAGCACAGCGTCGCGGAGCTCGGCGTGCAGCCCCGGCGAACGGCGACCGGACTTGCCGCGCTGCCGGCCGAGCCGGACGACTACGACCCGGACGGGCCGACCGAGGAGTGGGCG
>CAZIIS010000169.1:0-4404 GCA_964539295.1 uncultured Fimbriimonadaceae bacterium
ACATCGGCTTCCACCTTCACGCCGCTCCATACCGCTTCTCCAGCGCGGCCATCGGCTCCATTTTCTTCGTCTACCTGGTCGGGGTCGTCGTCACCCCGCTGGCCGGTCGACTCATCGACCGGGTCGGCAGTCGGGCGATGCTGGTCGCCGGTTTGGGCGCTTCGTGCGCGGGCGTGCTGATGACCCTTCTGCAACCCGTGTGGGCGATCCTCGTCGGTCTCACGCTCTTTTCGTCCGGCATCTTCATCTGCCAGACCTCCGGGTCGAACCGCGTGGGCGAGGTCGCCAAGGGCGCGCGCTCTGCGGCCGCGGGCCTATACGTCACGCTGTACTACCTTGGGGGCACCTTCGGCGCGGCGATGGGCGGCACCTTCTGGAGCATCGGCTCTTGGCCCGCGGTCGTGACGCTCATCGCTTGCGTGCAGTTGGCCGCGGCGGGTTTTGCGCTGGCCTTCTGGCGCGATCGGCGCGCCCGATCCTAACCAGCATTTGTGCTGGCATTGGGAAGTAGACTATCATGGTGGGCTAGAAGGTGATAACCTGACAATGTAGCTGGTTGTGGATTGCGGGTTGTCAACCTGCGCCCTTCGCGTGTACGGTTGGCCGAAAACGTGACGGAGAGCACCATGAACGCCTATCGGTTATCTTTGCTAGGTTGCTTTGCCGGCGCCCTGTGCGCCGGCGCGCCGGCCGTCTCTTTTGACTTTTCCGTGCAGGAAAACGGTTGCTTCGGCGGCACATACCACACGTTCGACACGATCGCGCTGTTCAGCAAGGACGACAACCTCGCGTTCAGCGGCGATTTCGGTACGACGTCCTACCCATGGCAGGCAGGACATGCCGATCCGGTGTTAGGGGGGTACCGCACCGTGTGGCTGCACGGAGACGCCCCGGTTCAGTACCTGTTGTTCCACGTTGTTGGGTCGAGGGACGACGCGCTGTGCCTATATGCGGCCGACTACGTGGTGTATAGCGGCGCCAACGCCATCGGCAACGGCGTGTTTCACTTCGATAGGCTTGGTGGCCACGATTTCACGCCAGGCGGCGCGGGCGTCCACGCCAACCCGGTTCCTGAGCCGTTTACCATGCTTCTCGCCGTAGGGGCGCTGGGCTCCGTCGTGGCAACCCGTCGGCGCCGCTAGGCGCGCCGGGCAGCTTCCCAGCAAACATTCCAGGAATGAAGGCCGACGCCCCCTCAAGGGTGGCGTTTTTTGCGCGCGGGCTGTACACTATCTAGCGACATAGCTGTGCCGGCATCGCTCATGCAGATATGAGCTTTGACGCCGAATACAGCATGGCGATTGTCGGGGAGACGGACGATGCGCATTCGGAACACCATTGCCTGCGTAATGCTAGGAGCGGCCGCGTTTGCCGTGGCTGACACGGTCGTGCTGGACTACGAGAACGTCGTCGGTACGTCCAACGGGAGCATATACGCCGGCCTGATCAACGTCACGGAGAGCAGTTCTGCGCATGGGAGTGCTCCCTTTGGCGTCTACTGCCTCGACCCCGGGACGTTGCTGAAGGACTCGTGGACGTACGACAAGACGATCGATACCCCGGCGGTGTGCAGCCAAATCGTCTATATCGCATACACGTACCGGAGCGAAGTGGCGAACAACTGGGAACCGTACGAGCTCGCTGGCGCCCAGCTCGCCATCTGGAACCTGTCCAGTGGCTATGGCATCGCGAACAGCGGTTTTGGCGAAGACGCGCGCACTTACGCGTCTACCGTGCTCAGCGCGTCGGCAGGCGAGCAGCACGCGCACTACGTGTACTACAACCCCGTACCCAAGGACGGCATGACCAGCCAGACGCTCATCCGCGCGACGGATGGGCCGACGGGCGGCGACCCGGTTCCCGAGCCGTTCACCTTGCTCCTCGGCGTGGGCGCCTTGGGGGCCGCCGTCGCGGCCCGCCGGCGCTCCCGCCGGGACTAGACCCTCTGGAGAGGGCTGTCGCCCTCTCCATGCCGACCTTATCGTTTTTGACTTGGCTTGCCTCTTTCTGTCCACCGGGCGGCGGAGGAGCCTATCGGAGTTGCTGCGATCGCACGGTTCTTTGGCGTCCTGTTCGCCTGGCTTCGACTCGCCCACCTGACGAGCCGGCCCTTGGGTGCGGGCGCCCAAACCAAGGAGAGAGAATGAGGATACTGCTTCACGACTACGGTCGTTTTCCGTTCACGCTTCAACTTGCTCGCGAGCTCGCCCGCCGGGGCAACGTCGTCGGGTACGCGTTCAGCGATGCCGCCACCGAGCGCGCGGACGTCAGCGTCGAGGAGGATGACGCCCCCGTCAACCTCTTCTCCATCCCGCTCCACAAACCGCTGGCCAAGCAGCAGTTCCTGCAACGCTATGGCCAAGAGGTGCACCACGGCCGCGCCATGACGACCGTGCTGTCGCGTTTTCGCCCTGAAGTCGTCCTCTCGGCCAACACGCCGCTCGACGCCCAGCGACATATCCAGCACTGGTGCCGAAAGCAGGATGTGAGGTTCGTCTATTGGCTGCAGGACCTGCTCGGAATCGCGTCCAGGCGCATCCTGAAGAAGCGACTTGGCGCCGCAGGCGCGGTGATCGGCAGCCACTACATCTACCTCGAAAAGGCGCTTCTGCGCCGCAGCGACGCTGTGGTCGCCATCGCCGACGGGTTCGCGCGGTTCGCGGTCGATGCCGGCGCCCATAGGAGCTGCGTCCACCGGATTCCCAACTGGGCTCCACTCGACGAGACCCCGCAGCTTCCGCGCTCGAACGAATGGTCCGTCGCGCACGGCCTCGTGGACAAGCGTTGCCTTATTTACTCCGGCACGATGGGGATGAAGCACGACCCGAACCTGATCGTCGGCCTCGCCGAGGCCATGCGCCCCCAAGGGGACGTGCGCGTCGTCGTCATTTCGGAAGGCTCCGCCGTCGGAACGCTCAAGCGCGCCCGCCAGGAGCGGGGCCTCGACAACCTGGTCGTCCTGCCCTTCCAACCTTACCCCGTGCTCCCCGAGGTGTTGGCTTCGGCGACCGTACTGATCGCCACGCTCGAGCGCTCCGCCGCCGACTTCTGCGTACCTTCCAAGGTGCTCACCTATATGTGTGCCGCCCGGCCGATGCTGCTCGCTATGCCCGAGCACAACCTGACTGCCCAGACCGTCGCCAACAACCAGTTCGGCATCGTCACCTCACCCGAAGACGCCGACGCCTGGATCAGGGGCGCCAGGCTCCTTCTGGACGACCCCGCTCTCCGCAAAAGCATGGGCGCCAACGCCCGCCGCTTCGCCGAGCGCGCCTTTGCCATCCGCCCCATCGCCGACAAGTTCGAATCGATTCTGGGGGTGGAAGCCAGGTCGCGAGCCGACCACAGCGTTGCCACCGACCTTGCCTGAGCCCACGCAACCCAGCACTGTTTCCTGTTGGCGGGCGACAAGCGATTGGGTAGACTTTAAAAAAGACGGAGAGCGACCCGTAGGCTGCTCTTTTTGACGTCCAGGGGGGATATGTCCGTCACGGCTCCATCGGCCATTGAGGAACAGCAGGCTGCACGCAACAACCGCGTGGACCTGAACGCCCTCTTGCGCAGCGAAGGGTTCCTCCTTGCCGCCGGGCTCGCGCTCGCCATGGGCTTCGCCTTCTGGCCGTTCCTGGCCGAGCTGCCCAAGGACTGGTTCGCCCCCGACACCTATTACGCCCACGGCTCCATCGTCCCGCTCTGCGCGCTCTACGTCCTTTACGATCGATGGCCGCGCATCAAGGTCACGCCGGCGAAGGGCTCCTGGCTCGCCCTGGCGCTGATTCTGCCGTTCCTCTACCTGGCCTTCATCGCCGGTCGCACGACGATGATGACCGTGCTCTCCGGCTGCTTCGTGGCCGTGCTGGTGCTCGGCGTGGCGTTTGTGGGCGGCTGGCGCTGGGCGTGGAAGACCGCGCCCGCCACGCTCTATCTTCTTTTCGGCCTGCCGGTCTGGCGACCCATCATCGACCGGTTCACGCCGCCCCTGCAGTGGCTCTCCACCGACGCCGCCTACGTGCTGCTGAAGCTCTCCGGACTCCGCCCGTTCCGCACCCAGCCCAACGTCGTCGAGCTCCCCAACTACACGCTCGACGTCGCGGAGGCCTGTAGCGGGCTCAAGACCGTGCTGGCCGTCGTCGCTATCGCCGTGTTCTTCATGTTCATCGCGCGCCTCAAGCCCTGGGCCAACCTGACGCTCGCCGCGATCGCCGTGCCGCTCAGCATCCTGGTGAACGGCATTCGCATCGCGCTCATCGGCGTCGTCGGCAACGCCTTCGGCGAGGCCGCGGGCGCCCAGTTCCACGACTACAGCGGCTACATCGCCCTGGTGCTCTGCTTCGCCCTGCTCTATGGCACGACCCGCAAGCTGGGGTGGAAATGAAGGCGCGCGCGCTGGTGCTCATCCTGCTC
>CAZIIS010000170.1:0-4365 GCA_964539295.1 uncultured Fimbriimonadaceae bacterium
CTCACCTTCGGTTCGGGATGACACGCTTGGGGGCGGGTGGCCGGGGTGATGTCTTGTGCACCCCGGTCCGAAGGACTGAACGCCGCGAGGCCGCCTTTGGCCGCGGCGTCCTCCCCCGCCGTAGCCGAAGGCGTACGGAGGGGGTGCAGGGGGAGGCGCAAGCCGAGGCATCTGGCGCGGGCGTCTCAGTAGCGCCACAACCCCGCGGTTGTCATTCCGAGCATGGCGAGGGTTCTCGCCTGGCGCCTACTCGCGCGTGGCCGATGTAGGGGCGATTCGCGAATCGCCCCTTCGCCGCTGACGATCGCTGATCAACCTCGGTCGAGCGAAGAGGGCGAACCACTTCGCCATCCACCCGACCGGCACGCGCCTTGTCCTTCGGACCGGGGTGCACAAGACATCACCCCGGCCACCCGGCAGAACTCCTTTTGCGCTGCGACCCTTCGAGGGTCGATGGATTGGTTGGGCCCGCTCCCGGGGTCTTCGACCCCGGGCTATTGCCTGCGCCCCCTCGCGGGGTCGCGGATCGACCTTTCGACTACTCCGCGCCCGGCGAACGGCGTTCGCTTGTCGTTTGTGACGAAAGGGCGCCCGCGATCACGTTCCCCCAAGGATCCTGGACAGCTCCAGGAAGCCCTGTCCCTCGGCGATCTGCGCGGGCGTCCGCCCGTCGTCTCTCATGGCGGACGGGTCGGCGCCCTCGCTGAGCAGCAGCCGCGCGGTCTCGGTGTCGCCCAGTTGCGCCGCAAAGTGAAGCGGCGTCCACCCCCCGCTCGCCCGGGCGTTGACGTCGGCCCCCTCGTGCACCAGGATCGCGGCGACCTCTTTGTGCCCTTTCGATAGCGCCGCGTGAAGCGGCGCGGCGTGCAGCGCGTTGCGCGTCTCGACGTTCGGGCTGGCCCCCTCGTCCAGAAGGCACTTCACGACGCTCTCGTTGCCGAACAGGGCGGCAAGCCCAAGGGCGTTCATACCGTCCACGCAGAACTCGCCGATGCGCGATTCGTCCTCGGCCAAGCGGGCGCGCACCTGCCGAAGGTCCCCCAGCGCGGCCGCCTCGAAGATGTCCAGCGCCCCCTTCGCTTCGGCCAACAACTCGGCGACCTCCGGCTCTCCGCAGTAGAGAGCAGTCAACACCACGCTCACCCCGCCCTCGTCCTCGTAGCCGGCAAGCGACGGCGCCTCGCCAAGCATTCGCTTGACGGCCGTTACGTCGCCCGCTCGGACGGCGCCAACAAAGGCTTCGGAGGTCGCTGCCATTTCACTCGGTGTTCGATCGTCGGGCCCCAAAGGGCCGCACTTCTTCTGACGACGTTCATTCCACAAGGTTCGGAGCTGCCCACCGGTACACGAACCGGTCCACGGGTCCGTCCCGCTGGGGTAGAACCACGCGCATGGTGTTGCAGGTCGAGTTCGAAGGGTTTTCTGCCGCGGTGCGCGAGTACATAGGTTTGACCCGGGCCTACGTCGCCGTCAGCCACGGTCAAACCCTCGTCTCGGCGGCCAAGCCCAAGGAAGGGCTCGTCGTGCAGGCCTACACCTCGCTCAGCGTTCAGGAGGCGCGGGAGAAGCTCGCGCAGGAGGGCTTGCCGATGGCCGACGGCGTCTGGCTCGATCCGGCCGGTCCCTCGGACCAGACCGAGGCCCTCACCGCGTGGGTTGCCGCCGTCTCGTACCAGAGCGCCGAGCGCAAGCCCGGCCTGTGGTTGGACGCCTTTCCGGACCCGCCGTCCACCAGCGACGTGCTCACCGCCCTTTACGACGAGTTCGTGGAGACCGGCGAACTCCAGGATATGTCGCTCGAGCAGTTCATCCGGATCGCCACGCCGAACGTGGTCATCCTCAGCCCCGAAGACCAGGCGCGGTACCTGCGCAAACACCTCGAAGAGGTCTGCGCCGACGCCGCCCCGCCCCGACGGCCCTAATCCCATGAACCCTCTCGAGATCCACCAGCGCAACCGCATCGCCTGGAACGAGGCGGCCAAGGAGTACGAGGACGCGGTGGAACGCGACATCGCCTTTCTCCGCGCAGGCGGACGCAACTTCTGCCCACCCGAGCTTCCCTTCCTCGCCGACCTCGGCGCCTGGTGTCGCCGCGCGATCCACCTGCAGTGCGCCGGCGGGACGGACACGCTCTCCCTGTGGAACGAGGGGGCGTCCGAGGTGGTCGGCATAGACATCAGCGAGCGCATGATCGAGTGCGCGCGACGCAAGTCGGAAGCTCTCGGCGCGCCGGCGACCTGGTACTGCTGCGACGTGCTCCGCGCGCCGCACGAGCTCGACGCCACCGCCGACCTGGTGTACACCGGCCGCGGGGCCCTTTGTTGGGTGATGGACATCGACGCCTGGGCGCGCGTGACCTATCGGCTTCTGAAGCCCGGCGGCCGGCTGTTCGTCTTCGAGGGCCATCCCTTCATGAACCTTTGGCAGGACGGGCCGTCGGAACTGGTCCTCGATCCGTATTGGGGCAACTACTTCGAACGCCGCCCAATGTCGAGTCGTGGCTGGTCGGAGCAGTACATCGGCGACCTGGGCATGCCCGCCGAGCAGCACGCCGAGAAGTTGGAGATGCTTTGGAACCTCGGGGACGTCGTGAACGCCCTCGTCGACGCCGGTCTGGTTCTTCGCCGGCTCGAAGAGCACCCCGACCCGTTCTTCGACGCTTTTCCCCACATCCCACCCGAGGTGTTGCGCCGCTTACCCAACACCTACTCGCTCCTGATGCGCAAACCGTGACCAGAGGGCCCGGAATGCCCGACCGCTGAGGTTGGTACGCGCGGCATAATGATCGTGTTGAGGCGCCGAGCCAAAGGGGGCGCATCCATGCACCCCCAGGTCTAGCGGCTGGGGCGCGCGCCGACACAAGAAGGAGTCATCGATATGGCTACCCCCTTGAATCCCGACGGCGCCGCGGCGGCCGCATCCCACGAAAAGCGATGGGTCGCGATGACCTCGGTCGTCGCGGCGGTCGGCCTGACCGGCATGAAACTCGTCGTCGGCTTGATGACCGGAAGCCTCGGCATCCTATCCGAAGCAGCCCACTCGGGGCTGGACCTGGTGGCCGCCGTGGTCACCTTCTTTGCCGTCCGGGCCTCGGACAAACCCGCCGACGCCGAGCACCGCTACGGCCACGGCAAGATCGAGAACCTTTCCGCGCTTTTCGAGACGTTCCTCCTGCTGATCACCTGCGTCTGGATCATCGTCGAGGCTGTCCGGCGGCTCTTCTTCCACGAAGTGCATGTCGACGTCACGTTCTGGAGCTTCGCCGTGGTGCTGACCTCCATCGGTATCGACGTCAGCCGCTCGCGGGCGCTCATGCGCGTGGCCAAGAAGCACAACAGTCAGGCGCTGGAGGCCGACGCCCTCCACTTCGGGACCGACGTCTGGAGCTCCTGCGTGGTGCTTCTCGGCCTGGGCCTCGTCGCGTTGGGCGAGTTCACCGGGCAGAAGGCGCTGTTCGGACGCGCCGACGCGCTCGCCGCCCTGGGCGTGGCGGTCATCGTGATCCTCGTCAGCTACCGCCTGGGCCGCCGCACGGTGGACGCCCTGCTCGACCGCACCCCCACGGGCGTCGCGCCGAAGGTCGAGGCCGCCGCGCGCAACGTGCCCGACGTGCTCGGCGTGCAGCGAGTCCGGATGCGCGAATCGGGCAACCAGACCTTCGTGGACCTGGTGATCGAGGTTGAGCGCAACCTGCCGCTCGAACGCAGCTCCCGCATCGGGCAGGCCGTCGAGGAGGGCGTGCGCGCCGTGGTCCCCGGGGCCGACGTCACCATCCAGTTGATCCCGGTGCGCAGCGACGCCGAGAAGAACCAACAACGGGTGCGAGCGATCGCTGCGGACCTGGGCGTCTCCGTGCACAGCCTGCTCGCCTACGAGGAGGGCGGAAGGCCGTTCCTCGACCTGCACATGGAGGTGGACGAGGAGATGCCGATCGAGCGCGCCCACGACCTGGCCAGCCGGCTGGAGGAGCGGGTCCAAAAGGAACTGCCCCACTTGGCGGGCATCACCACCCACATCGAGGCATGGCGCCCCGAGGCGCCGATCCACTCGGTGCTCGACAACTCCGAGCCCGTGGCGGCGATCGTGCGTGGGCTGGTCGCCGAAACCCCCGGCATCGTGGAGTGCCACGACGTCGCGCTCCGCCGCGTCGGCGCCGGGCTGTTCCTCACGATGCACTGCTCGTTCGAGCCGGAGTTGACCGTGCACCAGGTCCACGACATCTCGTCGGCGTTCGAGGAGCGCCTCCGCGCCGCCATCCCCGGCCTGATCCGGGTCACCACCCACCCCGAACCCATCCCGCACCACGAGGGGTAGGTGGGACACCCCCTTCTCCGCGGTGCGCTCCGAGCGCGGGACAGCGCAGGC
>CAZIIS010000171.1:0-4293 GCA_964539295.1 uncultured Fimbriimonadaceae bacterium
GCCGGCGTCTCGTCGGGACAACGTGTGGCAATCGCGTTGTGGACAAGAAGACGCAGCGCGCATTACCTGTGATAACTACCTGAAGTGATTTCCTTTATATGTTGAGGTTGGTATGAAAGGACTTGTTGCTAATCGGCCAGAGCCTCGCGCTGGGCGGGGGTATACCGTATGCGCGACATGAGTGAGGTGAGGGCGGTTTGTTTTGACCTTGGAGGGGTTCTGGTTGAGATCAACCACACGTGGGATGGCGCTTTGCGCGACGCTGGGCGGAGCTCAGAGGAGGCGCCAGACGGGTACGGACCGTTGAACGGCTTTCCGGAGTTTCTGGCGTACGAGGTCGGGGAGGCCACCGAGGACGAATACCTCGGCGCGCTGGGTCGTTTCCTTGGCGGGATTGGGCGCGAGGAGGCCAAGCAGGCCCACCAGTCGATCCTTAGGCAGCCGTACCCCGGGGTGCCGCAGTTGCTTGCCCGGTTGTCCGGCTCCGGCGTGAAGGTCGGGCTGCTCTCGAACATCAACGCGATCCACTGGACGATCTGCCTGAGCGACGACCGGTTCGCCTGGCTCCGCGGCTTCGATGCGCGGGTGGCCTCCCACCTGGCCGGGGTGCGCAAGCCGGCGACGGCCATCTACCGGCTCTTTGAGGAGCAGATCGGGGCGAGCGGAGACGAGGTGCTGTACTTCGACGACACCCCGCGAAACGTGATCGCAGCGGGCGCCTTGGGTTGGCGCGCCGTGCACGTGAACCCTGGCAAACCGACGGCGCCGCAGTTGGTGGAGGCGCTGGAGGCCAACGGGGTCCTGGAGCCGGCAAGCCGAAGCGAACGCTAGCCGACCTGGCGAGACGACGAAGCGGCGCCCAAACGATGGGCGCCGCTTCTTGGTTTCGGCTAATCGACTCGGACGACTCGTTTGGCCTGGCTGATCTGCCCAAACACGTCCGTGTGCCGGACCATGACGATGTGCACGCCCGGGGCCAACGCGGGCAGCTTGGCGACCCAGATGTGGGGGACCGTCTTATCCATGTAGGTCGGGGCGCCGGTCGCCGGCAGCTTCTTCTCGTTCTGCAGCTTCACGATCCGCTCGATGTTCGGGTCGGGGCGCTCGCTCCGGGTCATCGGCTGCCAGGTCTTGCCGTCGACCTGCATCTCGACCTTGGAGGCCTCGGAGCCGAAGAACACGTTGACCACCACTTCGGTCCCGGCGGTCTCCGAGGAGGGCAGCCCGTCCGGGATGGTGATGTTCATCTGGTAGTCGGCCGGTCGGCGCGCGGCCTGGTAGCGCATCTTGTAGGAGGTCCCATCCACGCTGAGCACGAGGTATCCGGGAGGGGTTCCATCCAGGTTGAGCGCCATCGGCAGACCGACGGCGTCCAGCTCGCCGCCATACCACCCGCCGCAGGGCGCGCCCGCGACCACGGATAGGTGCGGCTTCTCGTTCGGCCAACCCTCCTTCTTGCCCAGGAAGCCAACCGCCTGGGTGTGCCAGTGCGCGGCGACGGAGAGCGTGTTCTTGAACGGCGCCATCGCCTCCAGGATCTCCTTCCGCTCCTTCACGGGCTCGAGCAGCGGGATGTGCGCCATGAAGACGACCAGCCGGTCCTTCGGGGTCATCTTCAGGTCGTTGCGCAGCCACTGGAGCTTCTTCTCGCCGATGCCTTGAGCGTAGTGCGGGCGGGTCGTCGGCATGATGTCCTCCATCGCGATGAAGTGAACCTTGCCGTAGTCGAACGAGTAGTAGGAGGGCCCGTAGTGGGTTTTCCAGTTCTCGTAGGTGTGCTCCTCGTCGGGGGCGTCGTAGTTCCGGTCGTGGTTGCCGGGGACGAACCACCAGGGAATGCCGATCGCGCTATGCGCCTGGGCGATCGCCTCTTGCATCGGCGGCGCGTCGCCCACGATGTCCCCCAGGCTCACTCCAAAGGCGTACTTGGACGCATCGAGGCCGTCGACCATCGAATGCGCGAAGAAGTCGACGGTCTGCAGACTGCCGACCTGCGGATCGCCGAAGAGCAGCGCCTCGAACCGTCGCCCTTCATCGGCTTTCCGGAGGGGGAAGTCGATCGATTTGGGCAGCGGGCCGGTCGGGGCGACGCCGGCATGCCGTAGCTTGGGCGATCCCTCCGGGCTGTAGATGTAGTAGAACCGCGAGACGTTGTGCGAATCGAGCGGAGCGGCCCAACCGCTCGGCTTGACGACGAAGATGACCGTGTCTTCGGTGACCGGCAGCTTGTATGTGCCGGACTTGTCGGTGGCCACCACGTCGAGCGAGTTGGAGACGCGCACGCCGGCAAGCCCCTCCTCGCCCGCGTCTCGCCGGCCGTTGCCGTTGCGGTCGTTGAAGACGACGCCGGTCGCCGTTTGGGTCGACCAGCCGATGGCCGCGACGGCCAACAGCAATAGTCCAAACGGCGCCCGGGTACAGAGCGTTCGACATTGATCACTGGACATGCCGGCGAGGTTACCGCCTGCCGGCACGGATCCTGCGATCTAGAGGGGCGGCAGAAGGTTGGCCACTTTGCGCTTTCTCGCCTCCGGCGGGACGGCGAAGGTCACCGCGTATTGCCCCATGATCTCGCATCCTCGGCTGCGCGCGAGCGCTTTGTAATAGTCGAGGTAGGCGAAGGTGGGCCACTCCGCTCGGAAGAGCGCGTAGCAGCGCATCGCGCGCTCCCAGGTCGCGATGTCCTCTTCGGTCACCTGCAGGTACAGCTCGGGTTGGTAACCCCGCAGGTCCTCCCAGTTCTCGCTGTACAGGATCTGGCCGAACCAGTGGTGGGGCAGCTTGCGGTGGAACGCCGGCAGGCCGGCGTAGAAGCGCGCATCCTCCAGGCAATGGTGCGCGGCGGCGTGGTCCTTGTGCATGCTGCCTCCCCAGTGGGTGATGACCATGCGCGGCTTCGCCTCGCGGATCACGTCGGCGATCTGCCACTTCACCTCGTCGTTGATCGGCAGTTCGCCGTCGCGGTAGTCCAGCGCCCAGCAGGACGCGCCGAGCGCGTCGGCGCACGCCTGCGCCTCTTGGCGCTTCTGCGCGGCGTAGGTCTCCGGGTCGAGCGTCGGGTGCCCCTTCTCGCCGGGCGTGAGGTGGAGCATTCCGATGGAGAGGCCCTGCCGCTTGTGGGCGGCTAGCGCCATGCCCCAGGCGACCTCGTCGCCCATGTGGGCGCCGATCGTCAGGATATCGACGCTCACTGTGCCAACTCCTTGCGCATCAGCGCGAAGCGGCGCACCTCGCGGAAACCGGCTTCATTGTAAAGGCGGTCGGCGGTGTTGTCCTCGGACCAAAGGAACCAAGAGGAGCGCAGGCCTTGGGCGCGCTGCGCCTCCAGCGTGGCCACCATCAGCGCCTTACCGAGCGCTCGGCCCCGCTCGGCCTGCGCGACCCCGATTGGGCCGAAGCGTTCGGCCAGGTAGTGCGAGAAGGCGAGCACGTTGGGCCGGCCGCTTTCCCCCCGTTCGTCCCAGGCAACCATCAACCGATCGGGCGGGGCGCCCTGCGTGATCTGGGCAATCGCCTCGCGCACCCACCGCACCCAGTCGCCCGGGAACTCCTTCTTTGCGAAGTCGAGCAACGGCAGGGTAAGGCCGGGACGGAACGCTTCGATGTGTACACCCTCACGGGCCAATTTCTGCACTTTGCCGGCCAACCACGTTGGGGGAGCGAAGTCCCACAGGTCGACCTGCATCGCCAAGGGCCGGTACACCTCGCGGTAGCCCTGCGCCTTCAAGAACGCGAGAGCTCCGGCGTGCGCGTTCACGTCCACACCGGGGATGAAGTAGCCTGGCGCATAGGGGGCGATGTGGACGCTCGCTTTGCCTTCTCGGACGAACATCGCCTCCATGGCCTCGAACAGCTTCGCGCCGATGCCCTGACGGCGGTAGTCGGGGTCAACGGCGAAGAGCGTGACGTACCCACGGTCGTAGTCGGGCGGGGCGTTTTCGAGCGGGGTCTGCCGCGTGAAGCCAAGGCAGAACCCCACGACCTTGCCGTCCACGAAGGCGCACAGGGCGCCCTCCTCGCGGAAGTTGGGGTCCAGTAGCACCTGACGCACAAACCTCCCGGTGGAGATCCCCTCGGCGGAGATGGTACGAGCGAACAGCGCCGGCAACTGGTCGCTCCAATCAGCCGGCAGCGGCGCAACGGTGAAATCAAGCATGGTCCCATTTTGTTGAAAGACCATGCGAAAATGCCAACCGCCGGCGCATCAAGGTTGCGGCAGAACCGGGAGGGCGACGGCCCGCGTGGTGGGCTCCGCGATCCAGCCATTGCGGACCGCCGGATGCCACCCGGGCG
>CAZIIS010000172.1:0-4256 GCA_964539295.1 uncultured Fimbriimonadaceae bacterium
CGCTGCTGTTGACCTTCTTCTACCGTTACATGAAGCCGCTGATCGCGGGTGGTTTCATCTACCTGGCCCAACCGCCGCTCTTCGTCGTCAAGGTCGGCAGCAACGAGCGCCACTACGCCTCCAGCGAAGAAGAGCGCGACGAGATCATCCGCAACATCCGGAAGAAGAACCCCCAGGTCACCCGGTTCAAGGGTCTGGGCGAGATGCGGGCGGAGGAGCTTGATGAGACCACGATGGCTCCTGAAACGCGGCGCCTGGTGCAGGTGATGTACGACCCGGACTTCGACGCCGAAGTGGAGGGCCTGTTCGGCAAGCTGATGGGTGAGAAGGTGGAGCCGCGGCGCGAGTTCATCGAGCGCCACGCCAAATCGGTCACGAACGTCGACTGGCACTATTGATGTGCCGGTCGACGCCGCGTGCCAGCCGGGGCTGAGGCTGGGTGCGCTGGTACACTCTCTTGCATGACGATCGTCGTCCTGCCGTTCAACGCCGCCAAAAACACGCGCGCCCCGCTGGCGCGTCAGTTCGCGAACTTCGCGTGCGACATCGCGCGCGGCGCGACCGGCGCTGAGATCAACGCTGTGAACTACCTGGCTCAGTACCAGGACGACGGCGTGCCCCGTTTCGCCCTCGTGAACCCCGGCGAAGAGCTCAACGAGCCCGAGGTCATCGAGCAGTTCAGCCAGCAGGCCGCCTACGACCTGTTGGTGGACGGGCTGCTCAGCGAGAACGAGAACGGCGGCGGCGTGCTCACCGTTCGGTTCTTCGACCACGGGAGCGGCAAGCCGAAGGATCAGCAGGAGTTCACCTACATGCCGGGCGCCTCGATGGTCGCCGTGCGCTGTTTCCTGACCGAACTGGTCAAGAAGATCGGCGGCGAACTGCCCGCCGAGATGAACGACGACGAGGGGCTGTTCGGCACCACCAGCGAGGAGGCGTTCCTGAAGTTCCTCGCCGGCTTCGACAGCCTGCAGTACATCGACAAGGCCCAGGGGCGGGTGGTACCCGACTTCTCGCCGGAGGACGCGCTGGCCGGACTCACCGAGGCCGTGGCGCTGGACAAGGACTGGGAGGCGCCGTACATGGCCGCCGTCCAGTTGGGTCGGCTCTGCACGCGCTTCCGGATCGGCACGGCCAAGATCGTCCAGGACGCCTACACCAAGTTGACGGAACTGGAGCCGCAGGACGGCCGCGCCTTCTTCGCGCTGGGCGAACTGTACGAGAACGTGGGCGAGAACCTCAAGGCCGCGGAGGCGCTCGAGAAGGCGCACGTGCTGGAGCCGGAGGAGCCCGCGATCCTCACCCGACTGGGCATCGTGCAGATGGCCGCGGGGATGCCGGTGAACGCCGAGCGCAACTTCCGCAAGGCGATCGACCTCGAGGACGAGAACAAGCCCTCAATGGACTACCTGGCGCAGGTGCTCGACGGCACCGGAAGGGGGCACGAGGTGCCCGCGCTCTGGAAAGGGCTGGTCGACGCAAGCCCGCAGAACGCCGAGGCGCAGGCCAAGTACGCGATCTCGTTGCTCCGAGCGGGGCGGGAGGCGGACGGGCTGCGGGCCTTCGACCTCGCGCTCGAAACGCTTGAGGACAACACGCTGGTGAAGCGGTTCTATGCCCCTGTCCTGAAGGAGAAGGGCGACCTCGACCGGGCGATGGACCTCTATGAGGACTGCCTGGACGTGGCGCCGACCGACATCGTGCTGCTCATCGAGTACGCCCAGACGCTTAGCGCCGCCGGCCGCGACTTCGAGGTGCCGAAGGTGCTCAACGACATCCTCTCCGCCAACCCCGATGCGAACACGCGCGCCCAGACGCAGGCGTGGCTGATCGAACTCGAACAGCCCAAGCGCGTCGAGGCCGTGAAATCGGCCTCCGAGAAGGCGGACAAGGGCGACTTCAGCGCGGCGATCGACGAACTCACGCCGCTGCGCAACTGGCTGGCCGACTACTGGAAGATGTGGGCCGTGCTGGCCACCTCGCTCAACCAGGCGGGACGTCCGCAGGAGGCCGAGGAGGCCGCGCGACACCTGCTGGAGCTGTTCCCGGCCTGTGAACCCGGCTACGGGGAACTGATGGGCGCCCTGGGCGCACAGGGGCGGCACGACGAGGCCTACAGCCTGATGCGCATGGCGATGGGCAACATGCCGCACTCGCTGGCGGTCGCCATCAACTTCGCCATCGCCTGCAAGCGCGCCGGCAAGCTGGACGAAGCGCGGGGGCTGGCCGAGCAGTTGCTCCAGGCGACCAACAACAGCGAAGACGTCCGCAAGGCATTGGCCGAGGTCGGCGTCTAGAGGGGAGCCTTTGCTCGTCTTTGGCGTGGGCAACCGCTATCGCCGCGACGACGGCCTCGGGCCGGTGGTCGCGGAGCGGTTGCGCGCCGCGGGCGTGCCGGCCGTCGAGCATTCGGGCGAGGGCGCCTCGCTCCTGGAGGCGATGGACGGCGCCGACTTGTGCGTCGTGGTCGACGCCTCGCGTTCGGGCTCCTCGCCCGGCTCCGTGCGGCGGTTCGACGCCTCGGCCGAGGGGCTTCCGCGGCCGTTTTTTTGCACGACGACGCACGACTTTGGCGTGGCCGAGGCCGTGGAGACGGCGCGCGCGCTTGGTCGATTGCCGCGTCGGCTGGTCGTGTTTGCGGTGGAGGGGCGCGACTTCGGCCCCGGCGAGGGGCTTAGCCCGGAGGTGGAGGACGCCGTGCCGCGCGTGGTGCGGGCGGTGCAGGCCGAGGGCTCGCAAAAACGCCTGAGCGTCTTCGTGCGTGGGGCCGTGCAGGGCGTGGGGTACCGGCCGTTCGTTTACCGCCTGGCCACCGAACTCGGCTTGGGCGGCTGGGTGCTGAACTCTCCGCAGGGCGTGAGCATCGAGGTGGAGGGGCCCTGCGACGTGCTGGAGGCGTTCCTGGACCGTCTGGAGGCCGAGAAGCCGCCGCTGGCGTTCGTCCAGGGGATGGAGACGGGGTGGCTCGATCCGCGCGGGCTGTCGGGCTTCCAGATCCGCGAGAGCGAACAGGCCGGCGAGCGCAGCGCGCTCGCGCTGCCGGACGTGGCGACCTGCGCCCAGTGTTTGGCCGAGGTGCGCGATCCGGCCGATCGACGCTATCGCTACCCGTTCACCAATTGCACCAACTGCGGGCCGCGCTACAGCATCATCGAGGGCCTGCCCTACGACCGCCCGAACACGTCCATGCGGGCGTTCGCGATGTGCCCTGAGTGCCAAGCGGAGTACGAGTCGCCCGCCGACCGGCGGTTCCACGCCCAGCCGAACGCCTGCCCGGCGTGCGGCCCGCAACTGGCGTTCTGGGGGCCGGACGGGGCCGAACTCGCCCAACGCGAGGAGGCGCTTGCATTGGCGGAACAGCTGCTGCGCGAGGGCCGGGTGCTCGCGCTCAAGGGTGTGGGAGGCTTCCACTTGATGGTGGACGCGCGGGACGACGCGGCCGTCCGGCGTCTGCGCCAGCGGAAGCACCGCGAAGGCAAGCCGCTGGCGGTGATGGCGCCCGATCTGGCGTCGGCGGAGGAGTTGTGCGAGGTGAGCCGGGCCGAGGCGAGGCTCTTGCGCTCGCCGGAGGCGCCGATCGTGCTGCTAAGGCGACGGCCAGACGCGGAGATAGCCCCCTCGGTTGCGCCGGGCAACCCGTACCTTGGCGTGATGCTGCCCTACAGCCCGCTTCACCATCTGCTGCTCGGCGACCTGGGCTTCCCGGTGGTCGCGACCAGCGGCAACCTTTCGGACGAGCCGATTGCCACCGACGAACGGGAGGCGCTCGAACGGTTGCGCGGCATCGCCGACGGCTTTCTGGTCCACGACCGACCGATCGTGCGCCCGGTGGACGACTCGGTGGCGCGGGTGATGGCCGGGCGGGTGGTGGTGATGCGCCGCGCCCGGGGTTACGCGCCGCTGCCGATCCCGGTTCCCGGCGCGCAGCCCGGGCTGCTGGCGGTTGGGGCGCACCTGAAGAGCTCGGTTGCCCTCTCGCAGCATGGCCAGGCCCTCGTCAGCCAGCACATCGGCGACCTCGACACCGCAGGCGCCGTGGCGCGGTTCGATGATACCGTTCGCGACCTGCAGGAGTTGACCGGCGCCACGGCTCGGGAGGTCGTGCACGACGCGCACCCGGACTACGCCTCGACCCGTCTGGCGTTGGCGACCGGCCTGCCCGCGACGACGGTGCAGCACCACGTGGCGCACGCCTACGCGTGCCTGGTGGACAACGACCTGCGTCCGCCGGCGCTCGCCGTGGCGTGGGATGGCGT
>CAZIIS010000173.1:0-4163 GCA_964539295.1 uncultured Fimbriimonadaceae bacterium
GCCCGTCGCACCTTTGGCGGGTCGGCCACGTAACCGAGCCCGGCGACGTGCGCGGCAAGCTGGCCGAACACCTGGTCGCTCAGGCATCCCAGCCCGTGCTGGTACTTCGGCGCGTCGTCGGCCAGGCAGTCGATCGTTTGGACGAAGAACTCGCCGTTCCAGAGCACCTCCTCGGTCTTCTCCCAGCCCTTCTCGAACAGCTCCCGGTAGACGCCCGCGGACGCCTCGTCGCCCAGGTACCGGCTCATCTCCTCGCCGGCGCGCAGCGCTGCCATGTAGAAGAGCTGCGTAAGCGGGTTTGGCCCCTGGAAGTTGATGTCGTAGGTGTTGTGCATGTCGCCGTCGACCAGCCCGTCGCGGTCGCGGTCCCACTGCACCCAGGCGTATTCAAGCGCCTTCTTCGCGCCTGGCCACATCTCCCGCAGGTAGTCGTCGTCGCCGCAGAGCTGCCAGTCGCGGTAGAGCTGCACCACGCAGCCCAGTTGGCCGTCGCTGGCCGCGTGCCAAAGTTGGCACTCCGCGCCGAGCGGGATCTGCTGCCGGAAGATGAGCGCGCCCTTCGCGCCCTCAGGGCCGCAGTTGAAGCCGTTCTGGTAGTCGGCGCGCCGCATCGACCGCTGCAGGTCGGGGAAGAGGAACGCGTGCGTCAGCGCGTAGTTCCACACGTGCGAGCACGAGCCGTCGCAGCAGCCGCAGTCGGGCGAGCAGCCCTCCCAAGCCCAGAACGTGCCGTCCTCCAGCCGGATGCAGGTCGGGCTCTTGAGGGTGGAGGAGGTGGCGCTCACCGACTCGATCACCTCGCTTGGCAGCGTGCTGCCGAAGAGCGCGTCCACGTAGGCCCGGGTGCGGCCAAACAGTTCCTTCTGCCGGGCGCTGAACTCCTCGGCGGCCGCCCATGCGGTGGGCCACTGCGTGGCGTACCAGTGCGTCCACGGTTTGGCCTGCGGGCTCTTCTCGTCCCCCCAGTACTTCGTCGCGGTGGGGAAGCACCAGGCGATGAGGAACGGCAGGTCGGCCGATTCGCCGGGTTTCAGCGTGACCCTTAGGCCAAGCGAGGCGACCAGGCGAGGCCCCTCCTCGCTGCGCGTGCGCGAGTCCAGTTCGCCCTTCTCGCTGAAGAGGGTCCAGAAGCGCTGCATCGGGTCGAACCACTCGCCCGGTTCCCAACGCTCGGCGTAGGTCACGTCGCCCCAGGTTGTGGTGAGCGAGGCGGTGCCGGCGTGAATCTCGCCGGGCGCGAAGCGCGCGTTGGTGAACTCGATCCCCTGGCAGGACTCGCCCTTGCGGTACCGGTTGACGGCGCGGTCCGGCCTCTCCTTGTCCTCCGGGGCCATGTCGCCCACCGGGTTGGTGATGTTCCAGGCGAGCGTGGCGCGCACCGTCTTGTCGCCGCGGTTGGTCAGCCTGTAGGTGAGCGAGGCGACAGGGAAGCTGGAGGAGCGGGAGTCGAGCGGGATGAACGGGTTGAAGGCGGTGAGCACGACGTCCAGCGGGCAGTCCGGGTGCTTCATCGTCACCGTGGCGACCGGGTACGTGCCCTCGAACGTCACGTCGGCGAAGCAGGGGAGGCCGTCCGCCTGCTCAAACAGCCTGCCCTGGCCGTAGGTCCAGAAACCGGCGATCGGGCCCGCGAACTCGCGCTGTCTCGGGCCCTGGACCACGCGCGCCTGCGGCGCTTCGCCCTCGGCCTGGCACCAAAGAGCGGGGAAGGCCATCGGCAGCAGATGGCCGATGTTCGGCCGGCCGAAAAGCTCCCAATCGCACAGGGCGCCGCGCCCATCGACGCTCACGCACCCTGTGCCGATTCCGCCCATTGGGAAGGCGATCTCGCGAAGCTGCTCTCCCGTGTATCTGTACGCGCTGCGGTCCGACATAGGCTCGCAGTGTACTGCCTGCCGGCGCCTAGTACGGTTCGCGGAAGCCAGCCTTGCGGTGGAGCGTGTGCGCACGGCGAAGCTGCGCCGCCACCGAGCGCGGACCCGTGCCGCCGAGCGACTCGCGGCTCTTCACGCTCGACTCGGGCTTGAGCACCGAGAGCGCGCTAGCCGGCAGCTCCGGCGCGATCTCCGCCAGCGTTTCGGGCCGCAGCGCCTCCAGGCCGATGCCGCGCGAGGTGCAGGCGCGCACCACCTTACCGACCACCTCATGCGCCTTTCGGAACGGCATGCCGCCGCGGGCCAGGTAGTCGGCCAGGTCGGTGGCCGTGGAGAAGTCGCCGCGCACCGAGGCGCGCATCCGCTTGGTCTGCCAATCCGCGCCCTGCAGCATCTGCGCCGCCAGGTGCAGTGCGTCCAGCGTCAGGTCGAGCGACTCGAAGAGCGGCGGCTTGTCGTCCTGGGTGTCGCGGTTGTAGCCCAGCACCAGGCCCTTCATCGTGCAGGCCAGCGCCGTCCAGTTGCCCACCGCGCGGCCGGTCCGGCCGCGGATCAGCTCCGCCATGTCCGGGTTGCGCTTCTGGGGCATGATGCTGCTGCCCGTAGTGATGGCGTCGCTCAGGCGGACGAAGCCGAAGTCGGGGGCGCTCCAGCAGACCAGCTCCTGGCAGAGCCGGCTGAGGTCGAGCATCGTGACCGCGCAGGCATGGAGCGCATCAAGAACGTAGGAGCGGTCGCTGGTCGCGTCCAAGGCGTTGGGGATGGGACCGCGAAAACCGAGGTCGGCGGCGGTCGACACGCGGTCGATCGGGAAGTCGGTGCCGGCCAGGGCCGCCGAGCCGAGTGGCGACCAGTCGGACAGTTCTAGCAGGCGCTCGAACCGCCAACCGTCGCGCTGCAGCGCCCAGAAGTGCGCCAGCATGTGGAAGCCCAACGTGATCGGCTGCGCGTGCTGCTGGTGGGTGACGCCGGGCATGATCGCGCCCCGATGCTTACGGGCCGTCTCGATCGTCTCGGCCTGGAGCGCCTTGATCGCCTCCAACACGGCCTTGGCGCCGGCGCGGAGCGCCAGCCGCCCGTCGGTGGCGACCTGGTCGTTGCGGCTGCGCGCGGTGTGCAGCTTCCCGGCCACTTCGCCGACGATCTCGCCCAGCCTGACCTCGACCGCGGTGTGGACGTCCTCGACGTCGCGCGGAAGCTCGTCGGGGCCCTCCTCGAGGATCTTCTCGAGCCCCTTCACCAACTCGGCCGACTCGTCGGCCGTCAGGATGCCGGTCTGGCCCAGCATTCGCGCATGGGCAATGCTGCCCTGCACGTCTTCGCGCCAGAACCGCAGGTCGGCCTCGATCGACTGCCCGAAGCGCTCCGCAAGGTCGTCTGTGCCGCCCTTGAAGGCGCCGCCCCAGAGTTTTCGCATTGGCTCGATCTTATCCGAAGCGGCCCGGGTCGCCTGCCGGGCCCTAGGGGCCAACGTTCACGCACGACGCCTCGCCGGTCTCCAGGTCGTACAGCATCGTTGCGACCCCGACGCGCCCGGCCTGCACGGCGGAGCGCAGGGCATGCACCTCGTTGAAGAGGCGCTGGGTGGTCTCGATCGCGTTTTGAACCGCCGCCTCTCGATGCAGATCGGCGGGCCTCAGGCTCCTGGCCCGGGACACGGCCGCCGAGATCTGCACGCGCAGCATCCCCCCGGCGCCCATCGCGTGGCCCTCCAGAACCTGGCCCACCGCCAGGCAGTTGGTGTGTCCGAGCACCACCACCAGCGGTACGCCGTGCTCTTCGATGGCTAGCTCCACGGTCCACTTGGCGCCCTCGTCGGCCACGCCGCCCGGGGAGCGGCTCACCAGCAACCGGCCGAGCGGTTGGTCGAACACGATCTCGGGCGTCACTCGGCTATCGGCGCACCCCACCACCACGGCCACCGGCGCTCGGCCTTTGGCCAACTGGGCGATCGTCGCCATGCCCGTGCGGATCGCGCCGGCGCCGGACCGGAACCGGTTGTTGCCCAGGAGTAGTTCGGCCAAGACTTGGTCGGCGCGCTCGTTCATGCCTTCAAGGTATCACGCATTTCGCAACAAGCCGTCAGGGCGTCGCGTACCGGCGACCTGCAGCGGGGCTACAATCCCGGGCATGCATAGCCCCCTTTCCGGCATCAGCAAGTTGCGGACCGGCCGGACCCGACGCTTTAGCAGCTACGACCGAGCGGGCGGCAACCACGACTGGGTGACCGTGCCCGCCGGAGAGACCTTTACGCTCGCCGACATCCCCGGCGCCGGCGTCGTCACCCAC
>CAZIIS010000174.1:0-3137 GCA_964539295.1 uncultured Fimbriimonadaceae bacterium
CGGCCTGCGCCTCCCCCTGCACCCCCTCCGCAAGCGGAGGGGGAGGACGCTGCGGCCACGCCCGGTACGCGGGCCCTTGAGGTGCGCCCCGCGCCAACCTCACCTCCGCTTCGGACCCGGACGACGATGCGACGGCGCGAGGGGGCGCCCCGAATCCAGCTCCCGCATGATCTCCGCCGGCGCGCGCCCGCGCGAGAGCAGTTCCGCCATCCGCCGCAGGTACGGGTCGGCGTGCCGAAAGAACCGCTTGTACGCCGGGCAGAGCGCGTTCAGCCCCGGCTCGCCGTCCGGCGTGCGCGTGAACCGCCGCTTCGGGCACTCCCCCCGACAAGCAAACCGCACGGTGCATCGGTCGCAATAGGCCGGCAGCGCCGCCTTCGCCGCGCCGAACGCCACCTGGGCGGCGTCCCGCGCGATCTCGCCCAGTGGGCGTTCCAGAAGGTTGCCGCGGCGGTACTCCGGGTAGACGAAGTGGTCGCAGGCGTAGACGTCGCCGTTGCGCTCCACCACCAACGCCGAGCCGCAGGTTTCGTTGAACCAACAGAGCGGCGGCCGGCGGCCGACCCATGCGTTCAGGGCCACGTCGAAAAGCTGCACGAACACCCGCCCGACGTCGCGGCGAACCCACTCGTCGAACACCGCCACGAGGAACTCGCCGTACGCCTCCGGCGGCACGCTCCAGGGAGTCACGGCCCCCGCCTCCCGCTCCACCACCGGGATGAACTGGACGAACTGGACCCCCTCGTCCCGGAAGAACCGGTACACGTCGAGGGGCCGCCCCACGCTGGCCGCGCTCACCACCCCAAGCGCGTTGACCTCGACCCCGTGCCGTCGCAGCAGGCGCAAGCCGTTCATCGCCCGCTCGTGCGAGCCCTGCCCACCCCGGGTCCGCCGGTTGGCGTCATGAAGCTCGGCGGGGCCGTCCAGACTGAGCCCCACCAGGAAGCGGTTTTCGGCCAGAAAGCGCCCCCAGTCGTCGTCGAGCAGCGTGCCGTTGGTCTGGATGGAGTTGCGAATCGTCCTGCCCGAGGAGAACTCCCGCTGGTACTCCACCGCCCGGCGAAAGAAGTCGACCCCGAGCAGCGTCGGCTCGCCTCCCTGCCAGACGAACTCCACCTCGGATGCGGGATTGGCCTCGATGTACTGGCGGGTGACCTCCCGCAGAACCTCGTCCGGCATGCGGTCCGAGTCCGGGTAGAGCCCTGCCTTCTCCAGGTAGTAGCAGTATCGGCACGCCAGGTTACAGGCGGCGCCGGTGGGTTTGATCATGACCTGGAACGGGCGAGGGGGCGTCATCGAGCGGAAAACCTCGGCTCATGTTAGCCCAGCGAACCCGCGTGGAGGTAGATTGTGCCGAGGCCTGCCATGCCAGTCGCTTCTGCTTTGTTGCTTGCCGCCTTCGCCGCGGTCGCGTCGACGACGCCACCCGGGGCCAAACCAAACATCGTTCTGATCGTGGCCGACGACCTGGGTTACGGGGAGCTCGGGTGCTACGGCCAAAGGCTGATCCACACGCCGAACATCGACAAGATGGCCGAGGAGGGCGTGCGGTTCACGCAGTTCTACGCCGGGTCGCCGGTCTGCGCCCCGTCGAGGTGCTGCCTCATCACCGGCATGCAACCCAGCCGCGCGGCGATCCGCGACAACCTGGAGTTGGAGGGCGAGGGTCAGGCGCCGCTACCGGAGGGAACGCGCACGCTGCCCGGGGCGCTGCGCGAGGCGGGGTATGCCACCGCGATGATCGGCAAGTGGGGGCTCGGCGGCCCAGACACCTGCGGCGAACCGATCCGCCAGGGGTTCGACTACTTCTTCGGTTACAACTGCCAGCGCCAGGCGCATGACTACTACCCGACCCACCTTTGGCGCAACCGCGAGAAGGTGATGCTGGAGGGCAACACGCCCGGCAACGTGGTCGGCAAGCAGTATTCGCACGACCTGATGGTGGAGGACGCGCTACGCTACCTGGACCAGGCCGGCCAGAAGCCTTTCTTCCTCTACCTGCCGTTCACCATCCCCCACGTGGCGCTGCAGGTTCCGCAAGACTCGGTCGCGCCCTACGTCGGGCAGTTCGACGACCCGGCCTACGACGGCAGGCGCGGCTACCTTCCCTGCGAACACCCGCGCGCCACCTATGCGGGCATGATCAGCCGGATGGACCGCGACGTTGGGCGCATCCTCGAACGCCTGCGCGAGCGGGGCCTGGACGAGAACACGCTCGTGATCTTCACCAGCGACAACGGAGCGACGATGCCCACGGGCGGGGCGGACCCCAAGTTCTTCGACAGCGTGGGCGGGCTGCGCGGCTGGAAGGGCAGCGTCTACGAGGGCGGCATCCGGGTGCCGCTCGTGGCGCGCTGGCCCGGGCGCATCAAGCCGGGCCGTGTGAGCGACCACGTGTCCACCTTCTGGGACGTGGCGCCGACCTTCCTCCAACTGGCCGGCAAACGCGGGAAGGGGCTCAGCGGGACGTCGTTCGTAGGCGCCCTCACCGGGCAGGGAAAGCAGAAGGGACGCCGCTACGTGTTCTGGGAGTTCGCCGGCTACGGCGGCCAGCAGGCGGTGCGGCTGGGCGATTGGAAGGGCGTGCGGCGCGACATGGAGAAGGGCAACATGCGCATCGAGCTGTACAACCTGGCCAAGGACCCGAAGGAGCAGAAGGACCTCTCGGCCGACCACCCGGACGTGGTCGAGCAGATGCGCAAGATCATGCTGAAGGACCGCGTGCCCTCCAAGCTGTTCCCGCTCAAGGGCGTCGACCCGTAGGCGCCATTGCCTGCCCCTTCCCCTACACTTTCTACGCAAGCGGAGGGGGAGGACGCCGGGGCTGGCAATACCGGGAAGCTATGCCGGAAGTCGTTTTCGCCGGTAGTTGCGGACGGCTCGTGCGCAGTCAAGGGGGTTCAGAGGAAGAAGGCTGACGCCATGTCCCAAGGAGCTGCCTAGGGCACGTGCCCCGGCCAAGGCCGCAGGCGATCGCGAGTCTTTCGCTCCTCCCCCTCCGCTTGCGGAGGGGGTGTAGGGGGAGGCGGGCAATACCGGGAAGCTATGCCGGAAGTCGTTTTCGCCGGTAGTTGCGGACGGTTCGTGCGCAGTCAAGGGGGTT
Source organism: uncultured Fimbriimonadaceae bacterium (assembly GCA_964539295.1). GTDB lineage: Bacteria > Armatimonadota > Fimbriimonadia > Fimbriimonadales > Fimbriimonadaceae > CAZIIS01. Next base: position 3,104 of record CAZIIS010000174.1, read on the forward strand.
CAGAGGAAGAAGGCTGACGCCATGTCCCAAGGAG
>CAZIIS010000174.1:3237-4159 GCA_964539295.1 uncultured Fimbriimonadaceae bacterium
CGAGTCTTTCGCTCCTCCCCCTCCGCTTGCGGAGGGGGTGTAGGGGGAGGCGGGCGATACCCAACCTACGCGTGGCCCGGTTAACAAGGGTTTGCCGGAAGCTAGAACGCCTAACCTCCGTCCAGCCATTCCTTACGCTTGGCGCATTCGTGCCAGATGATCTCCACGTACTCGTCTGGCCTCCTCCAGAACGCTTGGCTGGCGATTCGCTAGGTCGCGACGCCCAACTCCTCGAGGACTCGATCTCGCTCGGCGTCGCGCTCAATCCGCTCCCCGTGACAGTCGCCGTCGAGCTCCACGCAGAGCAGCGCTTCGGGGCAGTAGAAGTCGCGCACGTACGGTCCCACCGGGTACTGCCTTTTGAACGAGAAGCCCGTCCGTCCGGCCCTGAGCTTGCTCCACAAGAACCGCTCCGAACGGCTCATGCTTTGGCGCAAAGCCTTTGCCCGGTTTGTGGCGGTCTGCTGGGCGTTGCGCAAGTTCACCGAGCGCACTCTACACGATTGGTTGGGCGACGGTCAACGCTCGTTGGCGACGCGGAAGACCTCTGCATGCGCCTCCCCCTGCACCCCCTCCGCAAGCGGAGGGGGAGGACGCTGTGGCCGACAACACCGGGGGGCTCTTTCCACAAGTTCTCGGCGCGATTGGCGCCGTTGCTTGCGCCTCCCCCTGCACCCCCTCCGCAAGCGGAGGGGGAGGACGCTGCGGACTGCGGAAACCGTTGGCGTCTCCCAAGGCCTTGTCACCATGGGTTCCTAATGGTTCAGGCGACGCCTACCGCACACTGCCGTCGCGGGGTCGCGAGGCAAAGCGCCGTCCCAGGTGGCGAAGCCCGGGCGGCGCGAACCGGCGGTCGGTACACTTCCAGCCGTTGGATCGGTTCGATGTGGTGGTGGTCGGCGCGGGGCACGCCGGGGTCGAG
>CAZIIS010000175.1:0-4127 GCA_964539295.1 uncultured Fimbriimonadaceae bacterium
CGACCCTCACGCAAGATCCATGTGGAGAACCGTGACGATCATCCAACCTCCGACGCCCCTGCGGGGTTCGTCGATCGCCGCTAGAAGTAGCACCCCGCGTCCGCGCGGGCAACTCCCCGGCCGGCTTGCACCGCCGGCACTGGCGGCGTTTCAATTTCGCGCCGGCGCGTCGGAAGCCAAGTAGTCGCTTGTCGACGACGTGTGGTCCAGAAGGGCCGGGAGCAGCGTTCCGCACAATGCGTCGCTTCAACAACTGCCGTTTTGACGGGCGACGCAGCCAGCGTTTCCCTCACCGCCGTCTTCGAGGTGCCGATGGCTTCCGCTGATCGCTCGCTCGTGAAACGCCACGCACTCTGGTTCGCGGCGCTCATGCTCGCCGTGTTCACGCTCGTTCCGGCGCCGGCCGGCCTGACCGTGGCGGGCTGGCGCATGCTGGGGATCCTGGCGTTCGCGGTGGTGGTCTGGATGACCGAGACCATCTCGTACCCCGTGAGCGCCGCGGCGCTGTTGGCGCTGATGGCGGTGCTCCTCGGCGCCGCGCCGGCAGTGGAAGACACGAGCAAGGTGCTGGGCACCGCCGGCGGCCTGGGGATCGCGTTGAGCGGCTTCGCCAACACGGCTTGGGCGCTGGTGGCGGGCGCGCTGTTCCTGGCCGCGGCGATGACCCGCACGGGTCTCGATCGGCGCATCGCTCTCGTGGTGCTGGCCCGCATCGGCGCCCGCACCAATCGGGTGCTGATGGGCGTGATCCTCGTCGGTTTCCTGCTCAGCTTCTTCGTGCCCAGTACCACCGCGCGGGTTTCCTGCCTCGTGCCGATCGTCATGGGCATCATCGCCGTCTTCGGCGTGGAGAAGCGCAGCCGCTTCGCGGGCATGATGCTGATCGCCACCGCCCAAGCCGACAGCCTCTGGAACGTGGGCATCAAGACCGCCGCGGCGCAGAACATGGTGGCCGTGAGCTTCATCCAGAAGCAGCTTGGGGTGGACATCACCTGGCTGCGGTGGTTCGTCGCCGCCGCGCCTTTCTCCGCCATCATGTCCGTGGTTCTCTACTGGGTGCTCATGAAGATGATGCCGCCCGAGGTGAAGGAAATCCCCGGCGGCCGAGAGGCGGTGTCGCGCAACCTGGCCGCCCTCGGGCCAATGACCGCGGCGGAGAAGCGCTTGCTCGCCTTCTCGCTGGCGCTGCTCGGTTTCTGGGTCACCGAGGGATGGCTGCACAAGCTCGACACCGCGACCACCACGATCGTCGCCGTCACGCTCATGCTGCTGCCCCGAATCGGGGTGATGACCTGGGAGGAAGCCCAGAGCCGCATCCCGTGGGGCACGCTCACGCTCTTCGGCGTGGGCATCAGCCTGGGCTCGGCGCTTCTCTCGACCCAAGCCGCCACCTGGCTGGCCCGGCAGATCGTCGCCGGGTTCGGGCTCCAGCAGGCCTCGGCTCTGCTGATCCTCGCGGCGCTCGCCGCCTTCCTGGTGCTGATCCACCTCGGCTTCGCGAGCGCCACCGGTCTCGCCGCGGCGATGATCCCGATCATCATCTCCGTCCTGCAGACGGTGAAGACGCCGGGCATCAACGTGGTCGGCCTGACGATGGTGCTGCAGTACGTGGTGAGCTTCGGCATGATCTTGCCGGTCAACGCGCCGCAGAACATGATCGCCTACAGCACGGGCACGTTCGAGGTCCGCGACTTCGTGCGCACCGGCATCCCGCTCACGATCGCCGCCTACCTGCTGGTCTTGCTGCTGGGCGCGACCTACTGGCGGTGGCTCGGGTTGGTCTGAATTCGGGGCCGGCGCACGATGGCGAAGGCCTCACGGGACCTTCGACGGAACCCGGTGAACCGCCTCCGGACGCCCCGGAGAAGAGGCCAGTTCGGTGTCGTAGAACGCCGCGAGGTCGAAGCGGCGCCGCGGCTTAGCGCTAGTGCTCGCGGCGATGCGGAGGTTCGTCAATCTGGACGGCGAGCGCAAGGCCAGCGGCCTCGACCTGTCGGACGACTTCGCCCCAGATCTCGCTGATCGCGCCGCTCGACGCGGGCGTCACCTTCGCGGCCATCGACAGCTTGGACGAGAGCCAGTTCTCTCCCAGCTGAATCACAGGTCGCGGGAATCTCGAGGGCCGTGACTCATCGGGCTTGCACGGAACGAAGCAAAACGGCCCATCGGGCGCTGCCGACTGCATCCGCCCGCGGTAGAGTCGGAGAAGTGACCCGCGTTCGTCTCCCATCGCCAACGGCGCCAGGACGACCTGCTCGACCAGTTGCGGCGCGGCCACCTGCGTGATGCCCGGCGCGTACTGTTCAGCCGATCCGACGACAAACGCAGTGTCGAGCACGAACCCGCCGTGTCGCGACGAACCGAAGAGGATCAGCGAGCCTGGCGCGAGATGCCGCAGCTTCTTGTTCCGCCGCTGACGGCAGTTCGTATAGAGAAACCGCTCGCCGAAAACTAGCGGATCCGTGTTCTGTCGCCAGCCCTCTTCCGGCTCGCTCCAATACGGATCATGCAGATTGCGAGGCATGTCGGGATCAGCCGCGTCGAATCGTTTGATGATCCGCGACTGCGCCTCCCACTCGCCCCAGAACGAAAAGTCACCTAGCCGCAGATCGCCGCCGCACGAGTAGACGCCCCGTCCGCGGATGAACTTCCGCGAGTGATCGCCGCGGTTCCACGGGACGACGCTGTCGATCGGGTTGGCTTCCCAGCCCGGATGCGGAAACTGGACGAACGCGACTTCGTCCGTCACGCCAACCGCCGCAACCTGTCCAGGGGCCGAAGTAGTACTAGCCGAGGCCGCCGAGCTTGTTCTAGAAGGATCGGTTGGGTCCGTCGAGGGACGGCGTAGTCATCGAGCGAGAAATCGCTCGTCTCCTCGATGCGGAGCAGCTTGTCGCGGCCGACCATGGCCTTGCCGTGCCGACCGTCGTCGCCGTCGCCGAGCGTGGGCGCGTTACGGATGGCAAGAAGCGCGATCAGGCACTCGGCCCGGCGCAGCACGCGCTGGATCTTGTCGAAGGAGTGATCTTCGTAGCGCTTCTCGAACGGCCAGAGGACCAACGGTTGGAACGTGTAGCACCGCGGCCCGTCGGTAACGTTCGTACTCCCGGGAAGGAGCTGGCCGTAGGGGGCGATGCACGGTGCCTGGACACCGAGGTGATCTGGACCGCGGATCGGCTCGGACGGACGGACCGAAGCTACTCGCTCCAAGTCAGGCATGCCGCTCACTCACCCCTGCCGTGCCGCGCGACTGCGATCTGGCTCATCTGTCGTCCCCCTCTTGCGGCCAGTCGTCCGGCACCAGCTTCTTGCCCTGACGCCAGCGCTCGACGACGGCATCCTGGAACCATGGCTCGTTGACGTCGGCGTGCTCGGTGATGATCACCTGCATTCCCGGCGATCCCTCGGTGGATGCCCCTGCGACAACCTCGAACACCAACTTCAGCATCCGCGACACGGCGAGGCGGTCGTCCTCGGCTATCAGTGCCATCGAGCCGTCGACGTCCTTCTCGGCGGGAAAGTAGACCTGCGAGGGCTGGTCGAGGAACAGGAAGCGCGGCACGGGCCGCTTGCGCTCGGCGAACCATCTATGGAGAGCCAGGTGCGCGATGAGGTGGTACCCCACCCAGTTCTCCCCGCTACCCATCCGCTGCATCGGCACGGGGCCGTCGGCCGTGTCCGCGACGACCTTCAGTTTCTTCACGTCTAGACGGAGGGGATACTTGGAGTGCTCAAGCTCCAGACGTCGCGCCCATTCGGTAAGCTGCTGCCCGAGGATGGAGGTGATGGAATCGATGCGCTCTTGGATGCGGTCGTCGCTCAACTCGGCCTCAAGGGCAGCGCACTGAGAACGAAGACCAGCCGCTTTCTCCTCGAGGGCCTTGGTGTCAGGCAATTCGGGCAGGCTCTCGAGGTAGAGGGCGATGCGCCCGAGGATGTGTGCTCGCCGGGCCGCTTCGTCCTGGACGGCAGCCAGCCGATCGCTCGCGGTCCGGACAGCCTCCATGGACGATCGGTTCTTCGTCAGGGCACCTTGGACGCGCTGTAGCTTTGCCTCAAGGTCTGAAACCGCCTTCTCGATCTGCGGGGCGGCCTGCGCGAGGGAGGCAAGCCGAGTCGGCAAGACA
>CAZIIS010000176.1:0-4055 GCA_964539295.1 uncultured Fimbriimonadaceae bacterium
AGGCCGGCTGGGCGGCGCCCAGGGTTCGGCTGGACCGAGGAGGTATCCCTTGGGCGGACATGGCTAACCTATGCGTCTTCTGCGGAGCGAGCGCGGGCTATCGCCCGGCGTTCGCCGAGGCGGCACGGGCGGTCGGCAGGGCGTGCGCTGTCGGCGGCTTGGGGGTCGTCTACGGTGGCGGGCGGATCGGCCTGATGGGGCAACTCGCCGACGCCGCGCTGGAGGAGGGCGGCAACGTCTACGGCGTGATCCCGGAGTCCCTGGTGCGGTGGGAGCTCGCCCACCAAGGGCTGACCGAACTCCACGTGGTGGACTCGATGCACGAGCGGAAGGCGATGATGGCTGAGCTTGCCGACGCGTTCCTGGCGTTGCCGGGCGGCTTCGGCACGCTGGAGGAATTCTGCGAGGTGCTGACCTGGGCGCAGCTCGGGATGCACAGCAAGCCGCTCGGGCTGCTGAACGTGGGCGGTTACTTCGACCCGCTGTTGGCGATGTTCGACCGGGCCGAGAGCGAGGGGTTCGTCCGCGAACCTCACCGGAGGTTGGTGAAGGTCGCGGACGACGTGCGGTCGATGCTTGCGGCGCTACTCGCCTGAGGGCGGCGCGGCGAGCACGACGTCGAGCTCGGCGGCGGAGGCCCAAGCGCCACCCGCAGCCTCGGAAAGCGCCACGAAGCGGACGTAGCGCGCGTGGATCGGCCGGGCGAAGCGGGCCAGCTTGCGCTCTTGGCCCGATGCCCAGGCGCCCTTGGCCGCCAGCGTCCAGGCCTGGCCGTCCGGGCTCACGTGGACCTCATAGTCCTTCACGTTGCCGTTCGAGCCGCCGTCCTGGCGCGGCAGGTAGGTGAACCCGCTGAGCCAGTAGGCGCCCCCGATGTCGAACGTGATGGAGTGCGGCGGCTTGGGCGTGTTCGGCTCGTAGCGCGTGTGCCAGTAGGTCTCCGGGTTCCCGTCGATCGCGGCGGCGGCAGGCTCCTCCCCGGGTTGCTCGCTGGATACGTCGACGAGTTTCCACCCCGCCTTGAGCAAGCCGGTGAGCCCGGCGCCGACCTGCACCTCGTCGGCCACGTCTGCGGCTGAGACGCACGAGGTGAGGTCGATAACGGTGAACCCGATTTCGCGCCCGGCCTGGCGCATCAACGGCGTCAACTCCGCGGCCAGCGCCGCTCGGCGTCCTTCAGGCACGTCGACGCTCCGCGGGGTGCAGAGCACGACCGTCGGGTGGGAGGGCCAAGCCTGGATGGACCGCACCAGGTCACGGCAGGCCGGAACGAACCGGTCGCGGAGGACGCTCCAGCTCTTGGTCTGCAGGTCCCCTGCGCCCAACGTGATCACCACGACGTCGGGCAGGCTCGCCCGGGTCCTCTGGAACGACGGGGCCGAGGCGACAGTCGCGCCCCCGACCGATTCCTCGCTCACCACCAGCCACGGCGCCAGAGCCCGCTGAAGCACCGGCGCGTAGTCCGGCGCCAGCCGCTCGTCGCCAACGCAGGCCACGCGCTGGTTGGCGCCCAGCGCGAAAGCCGCGCAGAGCAGCGCGGCCAGACAGGTCAGGCGCCTCATCGGGGCTTCGCCTCCAGCACCAGCACCTGGAACGGAGCGAGGTCCACGACCTTGGAGCTGCCGAACGGCAGGTCCAGCGGCAGTTTGACGCCTTCGTTGGGAAGCGGGCTGGTCAGGCGGTAGCCGACCTTGGCCCCCTTGGGCAGTTCGAACGCCTGCGAAAGGTCGATCGAATATGCCTGCGGCTTATCTGACGGGTTGCGGAGCACCAGGATGCCCTTGCGCGGCGACCAGGAAGCCCAGCCGTACACCTCGAGGCGAGTCGGGTCGCCGCCCACCCAGTGGGTGTCGACGAACACGTCGGCGTTGGCTTGCGACCACTTGGCGGCCTTGGCCAGGTCGTCCCAGTTCTCCTTGGTGAGCAGCTTGGGGGTGATGTACAGCTCCTGAAGCTGCGTGCCGTCGCCGAAGTAGGACCAGATCTCGTCGTGCACGTCGTTGCCGGGGTCGGTCTGCAGGTCGTGGGCGATGTTGGCGTAGATCAGGCCATGCAGCATCAGGGCGTTGAGCGGGTAGAGCGGGCCTCGCTTCACGACGCCACCGTAGGTTGCGCCGTCGCGGTAGGTGATCCACTGCTGGCGCTTGGTTCCGACGCCGGCGAAGCCGTGGTCGTATCCGCCGCGCCAGATGGAGTCCGCGAAGCGGGTCCAGAACGGCGAGGGCCAGGTGCCGGTGGTCAGGTTCACGAACAGGTCGGGGCGGGCCTTGCGCAGGTCGCCGATCAGGGCGATGGCGGCCTCGAAGTCGCTGGCGAACGCGCTGCCCGGGTACTGCTTGTCCGGGCTCCCGGTGCCGTCAATCTTGAACTGGTTGACGCCGTAGCGGTTGACGAAATCGAGGCAGACCTCGCGGAACCGTTTGTAGTACTTCGGGCCGGAGAGGGCGTAGCCCTGGCTGTCGACCTCCAGGCCGTGGCTACGGCCGAAGGCCAACCGCTCCTCGCGGGCGTATCCGTAGCCGCCCCAGGGCGAGAGCCACGCGCCGGGGTTGGCGCCGTACTTGGCGGCGGCGGTCTTCAGGTTCGCAAAGCCCTGCGGGAAGCCGGCGTGGAACTCCCACTGCGACTTGGTATCGTCCCATCCGTCGTCGAACAGGTAGGAACTGAGCTTGACGCCGCGCTTGACCACCAACTCCTGGCCGATGGCGTTGATCCGGTCCAGGCAGCCCTTCTCGTCGAATCTGGCCCCACACGCGAGGTCGTACCAGGAGTTGTAGTGCAGGAACGGGTGATAGGGGTGGGCGCGCTCGCGTTCGACGTAGCGCAGCACGCCACGGCGCATCTGGCTCTCGGGCGCCACGCCCAGCACGGCGGAGTAGGCGACGCCCTGGCCGGGCTGGATCGGGATCAGCCGCACAACCTTGCTAACGCCACGGTTGTCGGCCGCCTTGCTCGCGGCCATCGGGAACTCCATGCCGAAGAAAAGGCTGCGCGAAACGAGCGGGGAGCCCTGGCAGGAGCCGACAACCGTCATCTGCTTGCCGGCAAGCGCGAGCAACTGCACGTCGCGGATGTCCACCGGCTTTGCGCCGGCCTTGAGGACGGCCTCCTCGCGAACGTAGTTTGAACCGTCGCGGAGCTCGGCGCGCCAATCGACGCGCAGCCCGGAGGACGGGTCGGTAAGCGCCATGCGCACCGACAGGCCGCCGATGCGGTCCGCGGCGCGCGGGGCGCGCGGGTTCGGCTTTAGCCGCTCGATGCGCGGGGCGCCGTTCGGGCGCAGCCCTTCGAGCTTGATGCTATCGCCGGTGCGCAGCACCAGCGTGGCGGGCTCGCCGGCCGTGGAGTCTCCGGTGTACAGGTTTTTCACGTAGGAGAGCGCCGGTCCCCCGGAGGAGGTGCGCCACTCCGCGCGAAGCGCCTTGTTCGCAAGGACAAGGTTGTGGGCCGTGACCTGCGCCTGGGCCTTTCCAGGCTCATGCGGCAGCCAGGACGGAACCTGGGCCAAGGCCAACGACGACGAAAACAAAACAGGGGCAATAAAAAGTCGCCTCATACCCCCCATCTTAGCCGTTTGGACCTGTCCTACTGAACGGCTCCTCGGATGAGATGGAACGATCTTGTCGGCGCTGCCGCAACGCGCGCAAGGATCGCGGCTTCGAGCTCGACGTTCACGGGAAGCGAGGCCGATTCGGGATCGAGCCCACGGGCGAGGATCGGCGCGGCCAGGTCGATGGTTGCGTCGGGCGTGAGTTGGTCGTCCAGCGCCTGAAAGCCGGCGCGCATGGCGTCGGCGGCCTCCGCGGAGCCGGCCAGCAGGGCGCGCCCCTTCTGCACGGCGTAGTCGCCGTCGTAGTCGACCAGCACGTAGCGGTCGTCGGCGGGCGTCTCGCCGACCTCGGCGAACAGGCAGCGAAGCACGAACGGGGCGACGGAGAAGTCGGCGAACGCCTTCTTGACCGGTTGAGAGAGCGCGGCGGCGACGCGCGCCACGGTGACGTCCTGCTCGCTGCGCTGGAACCCCTCGCGATGGGCGTACTCGATGGCGGCCACGC
>CAZIIS010000177.1:0-183 GCA_964539295.1 uncultured Fimbriimonadaceae bacterium
GCCCCTTCGGGGCTTTCCTCCACCCCTTCTGCACGCTTCGGGTTGCGACCGGGTGGCCGGGGTGATGTCTTGTGCACCCCGGTCCGAAGGACAGAACGGCCACCGAGATTCGTCGCTTCGCTCGGGATGACAGGTTGGCGATCGCCGGCTCTATAGGGGCGATTCGTGAATCGCCCCTACAAC
>CAZIIS010000177.1:283-3939 GCA_964539295.1 uncultured Fimbriimonadaceae bacterium
GGCCACCCCACGCCGGTATACGACCAGATCCCTCGCTTCGCTCGGGATGACACGCCCCTGCCATCTAGCCACGATCGGGTGGCCGGGGTGATGTCTTTTGCACCCCGGTCCGAAGGACAAAACGCCGAGATCCCTCGCTTCGCTCGGGATGACAAGCATCGGGACGCTGCGCAACCGATATGCCCGCTCCGGCGTCGTCCTGCGGGCCCGGGTGATGCTGCGCATCACCCGGGCCACCCGACAGTCCGACGGTGGGGTCCGACCGGGGGGCTGGGTGGCGGTCGTGGGTTGGATAGGGGCGATTCGTGAATCGCCCCTACAACGGCCACCCCACGCCGGTATACGACCAGATCCCTCGCTTCGCTCGGGATGACACGCTCCTGCCATCTGGCAGCAGGTCCGTTGCGCTCGACGCTTCGGTTGCGGTTCAAGCGGCAGGGGAATCAGCGACCTTTACCGGAAGGTTGACGATCCGGTCTCCCGCCGCCTAGGGTGTGAACGCGCGCTCCAAACCCAGGGTCTGGCGCTATCATGAGAGAGGGTCGGCGACCGGGGGCGCGGAATGTTCGGGCTGATTTGGGCGGGCATCGAGGGGGCGCTGCCAAACGAGAGCGGCTGGAACGACGTGATCGCCGCGGAGGCGAGGATCGAGAAGGTCGCGGGCGGCTTCCAGTTCGCCGAGGGACCGGTGTGGACCCCAGACGGGCTCGTGTTCAGCGACGTGCGCGGCGACGCGATGTACGCGCTGAAGGAGGGCCAGGTCGCCGTCTTCCGAAAGCCGAGCGCGCAGGCAAACGGCAACACGCTCGACCGGCAGGGCCGCCTGGTGACCTGCCACCATGCCGCCCGCAGCGTCACCCGCACCGAGAAGGACGGGCGCGTCGTCACCCTCGCGGAGCGGTTCGAGGGCAAGCGGCTCAACAGCCCGAACGACGTGGTCGTCGGGCCGAAGGGCGACGTCTACTTCAGCGATCCGCCGTACGGCATCCAGCCGGAGCAGGAGGAGCTTGGGTTCTCCGGCGTCTTCCTGATCGACGGCAACGGCATGCTCCACCTCCTAACGAAGGACCTCGTGAAGCCCAACGGCTTGGCCTTCTCGCACGACGGCAGGCGGCTTTTCATCGCCGACACCGGGCGCTCCCATATCCGGGTGTTCGCCGTCGCCGCGGACGGCTCGCTCTCGGGCGGAGAGGCGTTCGTCGAGGTGGAACACCCGGACGGCATGAGGCTTGACGGCAAAGGCAACCTCTACTGCGCGGGGTCCGGCGGGGTTTGGGTCTTTGCCCCTTCGGGCCGGAAGCTCGGGGTCATCCCCGTGCCAGAAACGCCGTCGAACTGCGCCTTCGGCGACGACGGCCACACGCTGTACATCACCGCCCGAACGAGCCTCTACACGGTCCGGCTGAAGAGCAAAGGTTGACGCCGGTCCCAGGCTCAATTGCGCCCGGAAGGTAACAAGAAGACCTTCTATGACGACGCAGTCATCTTCTTTTCCGGGGCCCATCTCGGCGGCGATGCTTGACGAGCTTGGCCACTACGTCGTTTGCACGCCGCAGCCGTTCGTGCTCGACCTGGAGCGGTGCGAGGGGATGTGGCTCGCAACGGTCGACGGCCAACGCCTGTTCGACTGGTGCGGCTACTTCGGCAGCAAGCTGGTCGCCCACAACCACCCCCGGCTGTACGAGCCGGACTACGTGAAGCGGCTGGCGCTGGCGGCGAACAACAAGGTCGCCAACCCCGACTTCCTCACCGCCGAGTGCCTGGAGTACTACCGCGCGCTCCACCGTATCGCCCCGGAGTGCATGCGCAACCCGAACCTGGAGGTCTACGCGGTCAACTCCGGCGCCGAAGCGGTCGAGAACATGATGAAATACATGGTTTCGCGCTTCAACGCGAAGCGCGTCCGCCAGCGGCGCGCCCCCAGCGCCCGGCGCTTCATGTACTTCGACATGGCGTTCCACGGGCGCACGGTCTACGCGCTCAGCGTCACGCAGACGCTCGACCCGGTGGCGACCAAGGACTTCCACGGCCTGACGGCGGGCGGGCACATTCAGCTGCCGTTCCCCGCGCTGGATGCGGACCAACCCGACGAGGCCAACCGCCACCGCGCGGACGCCGTGCTGCAGATGGCCGAGATGACCCTCTCGCAGATGGCCACCGACATCGTCGGGATCATCGTCGAGCCGATCCAGGGCGCCGGCGGCCATCGCTGCGCCCCGAAGGAGTTCTTTGTCGGCCTGAGCGAACTGGCGCACAAGTACGACGTCTACCTGGCGTTCGACGAGGTGCAGACCGGGCTCGGCGCCACTGGGCGCATGTTCGCCATCGACCACTTCGACCTGCCGCATCCGCCCATCGCGGTCGCCAGCGGCAAGAAGTTCGCCAACGGCGTGGTCTTCATGCACGAACCGCTTGAGGACGTGGGTGTGCTCGACTCCACGTGGGGCGGCTCGCTGGCCGACATGGTGCGCTTCGTCCAGGAGCTTCGCATCGTCGAGGAGGAGGGTCTCGTGGAGCGAGCCGCCGCCAACGGCGAACGCTTGGCCTCCGGCCTGCTCGCGTTGCGCAAGAAGCACGACGGCGTCATGCGCAACGTGCGGGGGATGGGGCTGTACCAGGGCTTCTCGCTGGACACGCCGGAGCGCAAGGCGCAGCTGATCGAGGTGGCGCGGGAGCGTTATGGCACGCTGCTGCTCGGCGCGGGCCGGCGCACCATCCGCCTGCGACCGAACCTTTCGGTCACCGCCGAGGAGGTCGACCTGCTGTTGGACGTTCTGGATAGGGCGCTTACGGATTGCGAGGCAATTAGCAGCGCATAGTTGGTTTTCGGGCATACTGGCGTCGCAAGGATGCGACGATGAATCCTACGATACATTCGAATTACCCTCGCTTTGGAGGGCAGCGCCGACCGCGAGCTGAGGTGATCGGAGAGAGCTGGTCTCTGCTTTGGCGCGAATGGCCGTTTTTCATGCTCTCGGGCCTGCTGTGGCTGGGCGTGACCGCGCTGCTCGTGTGGGCGGCTTTCGCGACCTTGCCACCGGGCTGGCTCAACTCTCACGAGGCGCACTCGACCGATATCGCCGTGCGGGTGCGCCATCAGATGGCGCTGAACGTAATCACCACCCCGATCCGTTTGGCCGGGCACGCCCTGTTCGGCATCGTCCAGGTGGGAATTGCGCACATGACTCTCAAGTTGGCTCGCGGCGAAGCGCTCGAGATCGCCGACGCGTTCTGGGGTTTCACCAGGCCTTGGCAGTCGATGCTCGTTGGTCTGGTCACAGCGATCGGCTCGACGATTGGCTGGTGGATGTGCATCCTTCCCTCGTTCATCATCGGGGGCCTGTTGATGACCGCCATACCGCACGTCGCGGACCGGGGCGAGGGGGTTTTCGCCGCCATAGGCTGGAGTTGCGACGCGATGTGGCCGCACGTCTGGTTTGGCGCGTTGCTCTTCTTCCTTTTTGAGTTGCTGAGCGGGCTCGGGCTGCTCGCCTGCTGCATAGGCTACGTGTTCACGTGGCCGTGGATGACGATGATGCAAACGCTGGTCTACCGGGATCTGTCCGCCCCGGAACCATCCGTTCCGCCTTTTGTGGCGGCGCCGGGGCCGCCGCTGAAGCCGGCGAGAGCGGAACACAGGGTTGAGGTGCGCCCCG
>CAZIIS010000178.1:0-3872 GCA_964539295.1 uncultured Fimbriimonadaceae bacterium
GCCGACCTGGACGTGGCGTTGCCGTCGCTTCTCTTTGGGGCGGTAGGCACGGCGGGCCAGCGGTGCACCAGCACCCGGCGCATCATCGCGCACGAGTCGGTGGTGGACGAGGTGTTCGCGCGCCTGAAGCGCGCCTACCAGGGGATCGCCCAGACGCGGGTGGGCGACCCACTCGACTCCGGGACGCTGGTCGGCCCGCTGATCGACAAGGCGGCGTTCGAAACCATGCAGGCGTCGCTCGAGGCCGCGCGGGGCGACGCGGTCGAGGTCGTCGGCGGCCAGCGGATGCTTGCGGAGCGGTACCCGAACGGCTACTACGCGGCGCCGGCGCTGGTTCGGATGCCCCGCCAGACCGACGTGGTGATGCGCGAGACGTTCGCGCCGCTGGCGTACGTGATGAGCTACCGGACGATCGAGGAGGCGCTGGAACTGAACAACGCCGCCCCGCAGGGGCTCTCGTCGTCGATCATGAGCACCGACTACCGGGAGGTGGAGTACTTCCGGCGGACGAGCGACTGCGGCATCGCCAACGTGAACATCGGCACGAGCGGCGCGGAGATCGGCGGCGCGTTCGGCGGCGAGAAGGAGACCGGCGGCGGGCGCGAGGCGGGCAGCGACGCGTGGAAGGGGTACATGCGCCGCCAGACCAGCACGGCCTTCTACGGGACCGAGGCGCCGGCGCTGGCGCAGGGCGTGCGGTTCGACGCCTCGTAGCGTCGGGGTCGGTGCGTTAGGTTCTTCGTGTGGGGTTTGCGACGCTTCGGGAATGGGTAGGTTTCCTTTGTAATTCCTGCCCGTTTTCGGCGGTTTGTCGTCTGTGTGATCCAGTTCCGCTGTCACACCGTCGCTATGCGCTATGCGGCAACGCCGTTGCACTGTTTGGCGTCTGGCGCCGCTGCCCTACAAGCGGCGAACGGGTGGGTTGTCGCCCTTTGGGGGCGATGCTGGGGATGGTCCAGAACGTGTAGAATGGGCCCTAAGCGGGGGAGTAGACCGGATCATGAGCCAAAGCCCATTGGAGAGTTACCTGCTGGGTTGCCAGCAGGTCCACGGCATTGGGGTGCAGGAGACCTCATACTACCCGGCGCTCAAACGCCTGCTGGATGAAGTGGGCGCCCAGATGAAGCCGGGCGTGATAGCCGTGCCGCACATGAAAGCGGTCGACGGCAGCCTTCCCGACTTCGGGCTTTGCACGGCGCACCAGGTGCCCAAGGCCGGGCAGGAAGGGTTTCAGTTCGACGACAAGGTGATCCCCGAACGCGGGGTCGTGGAGGTCAAGGGGCTCGAAGCGAACCTGGACGAACTGGTCGCGAGCGGCCAGGTGCGCCGGTACCTGGGAACCTACAGCCAGGTCTTGGCGACCAACCTCCGGGAGTTCGCGGTCGTCCAGTTGCGCGAAGGCAAGCCGGAGGCCGTCGAGCGGTTCTCGCTTGCCCCATCAGAGAAGCAGTTCCTCCAGCTCGCCGCCAGTCCAAAGAAGACGGCGCGGCTGAAAGGCAAGCCGCTGGAGGAGTTCCTCACCCGAGCGCTATCGGCCTCCATCGCCATCGAGAAACCAGAGGTCTTGGCGTTCTTCCTGGCCTCATACGCGCGGACGGCGCGTCACCAGTTCGACATTACGCACGACCTCCTGGCGCTGACCGCCCTGAAGGAGTCGATGGAGGCCGCGTTGGGCATCCAGTTCGATCCGGAGCAGGGCGAGGAGTTCTTCCGGTCGATGCTGGTGCAGACGCTCTTCTACGGCGTGTTCTCCGGCTGGGTGTTGTGGCACGAGGAAAAGCCGACGCGAACGGACCGGTACAACTGGCGCACGACGCACACCTACCTGGACGTGCCGATCATGGAGGCGCTGTTCCGGCACTCGACCGGCAACACCGTGATCAGCGCCACCGGGATCGACAAGATCATGGACGTGGTCGACGACACCTTGGCGCGGGTCGACCGCGGTAGGTTCTTCGAGTCGTTCGAGAGCGGGGCGGCGGTTCAGTACTTCTACGAGCCGTTCCTGGAGGCGTTCGACCCGCAGCTTCGCAAGGAACTCGGCATCTGGTACACGCCGCAGGAGATCGTCAAGTACATGGTCGCCCGGGTCGACCGGGTGTTGAAAGAGGAGCTTGGGGAGCCGGACGGGCTGGCCAGCGACCGGGTGATCGTGCTCGACCCGTGCTGCGGGACGGGCGCCTACCTGGTGGAGTGCCTGCGTACCATTCGCGGGCATTACGAGAAGCGGGGCGAGGGCCAGCTATGCGGGGACAAGCTGAAGCAGGCGGCGACGCACCGGCTTTACGGCTTCGAACTGCTCCTTGCGCCGTTCGTGGTTTCGCACTTGCAGATAGGCGTGGCGTTGCGCCAGGCCGGTGCGACGACCGGACCGAACGACCGCGTGGGCGTCTTCCTCACCAATGCGCTGACCGGTTGGGACCGCAAGAGGTACCCGCCCCAGGCCGCGATGCTTCACGAACTGGCTATCGAGCGCACCCTGGCGGACAACGTGAAGACGGAGGAGCCGATCCTGGTGGTGATCGGCAACCCGCCGTACAACGGCTACGCCGGCATCAGCAAGATGGACGAGGAGCGGGAGTTGGTGGAGCGGTACGACCCGGGACGGAGGAAGGGCCAAGGGCTCAACGACCTGTACGTCCGATTCTTCGCGATGGCCGACCGGCGGATCGAGAAGACCGGGCGCGGCGTGGTCTGCTTCATCAGCAACTACTCGTGGCTGGATGGGCTGTCGTTCGGCCATATGCGCGAGCAATTCCTCTCAACGTTCGGGAAGATCTGGATCGACAACCTCAACGGCGACAAATTCGCCACCGGGAAGCTGACGCCGGAGGGCAAGCCGGACCCATCGGCCTTCAGCACGGAGTGGAACCGGGAGGGGATCCAGGTGGGCACGGCGGTGGCCACGTTGTTGCGGACCCCGACGCCCGGCGGCGCGCCGCCGCCCGGAACTGAGGTCGCCTACCGGGATTTTTGGGGGGTACGCAAGCGGCAGGAGTTGCTGGGAAGCGTGACGGCGGGCTTGGCCGGCTATTCGTCCGTTGCGCCGCAGGCTGCTCTCGGCTACCCGTTCAAGCCCCGCATCGTGGGCGAAGGGTACTTGGAGTGGCCTTTGCTGACCGAACTGCTTCCGACGAGCTTCCCGGGCGTCAAGACGAGCCGCGACGACCTTCTGGTCGACATCGACCGCGACCGGTTGGAAGCCCGCATGGCCGCCTACTTCGACAAGGACGTGTCGGACGAGGAGTTGACCCGGCTTGCTCCTTCAGCAATCCGAGCCGAAAACGCGCAAGCGGATCGCTTCACGCGAATGCGCTTCTTCGAACTGGGGATGGCCCCAACCGCCGTGGTCCGATATGCTTACCGGCCTTTCGACGTCCGGTGGCTTTACTGGGAAGGAAAGAAGGGCTTGCTCGATCGACCTAGGCCCGAATACTTCCCACACGTGTCTCCGGCGAACAGGTTCATGGTTACCCAAGAAAAGCCTAGGCGCGGATGGTCCACCGCGCAGGTCGTTCGCTCACTTGGATGCCTGGACCTGATGGACCGGAGTTCAAGCTGTTTCCCGATGCGCTTGAGGCTAATGGATACGGCCGAGACCACGCTGAACCTAGATGGAGTTGGCATCAAATCCGGCAAACGTGCGGCATGGAATCTCACCGATGCAGCATGGGAGTACCTGGACGGTCTGGACGTGCCCGGGGTTGACCCGAGTGCGGTCTTCTACCACGCGCTGGCGGTGTTGCACAGCCCGGCCTACGCCGAGGAGAACTCGGGCGCGCTTCGGCAGGATTGGCCGCGAATCCCGTTGCCTCGGGGGGAGGGGCGCGGCGCGTTGCTCGCGGCGTCCGCGGAGCTTGGCCGGCGATTGG
>CAZIIS010000179.1:0-3852 GCA_964539295.1 uncultured Fimbriimonadaceae bacterium
GCCGGCAGGCCGGCCGTAACACCTAACAGGCGAGATTGAGTTTGGCGTCGCGGTATCCTGAAATGGCCATGTGGCTGTTCCTGAACGATTCCTATCTCTCGGTCGTCCAGCACCGCGACCTGCCCGGCGCGCTTCTCGTGCGGAGCCGGGTGAAGGGCGACATCGAACGGGCGGTACCCGGCGCCAAGGTGTTCGAGGACCTCGAGGCCGACTACCGGTACCGCGCCGTCGTCGACCGCGAGGCGTTCAAGACGGCGTTGTGCCAGGCCGTGGACCGAATCGATTACGACAACTTCAAGGGTTCCATCCACAACGACCCGAAGCGGCACGAGGCCGCGACGGCCGTTTGGCAGGTGCTGGCCCAGCGGTACGGGGCGTACGGCAGCAAGGGCGGCGTGCCGATGATGCGCAGAAGGCGCCCTGTGGACCTGAAGGCGATGGGCCTGCCGGAAGACGACGACATCCGGGCGTTTCTGGAGGAATAGGGGACGCCGAAAGCGCTCTAGCTGCGTCGGAACGGGCCGATAATTGAGGCGTGGCCAGCCTGCCCGACCCAAAACTGCAGCCCGAAGAGAGCAACGTCATCTACGTGGCTCCGCCGTGGGCGGTGCGTGCCCAGCCGGCAGCGCAGCCGAGGCGGGCGCCCAACGCGCTGCTGAACCTGTTCCTGTTCGAGGCCAAGCTGCTGGCCGTGACGGTCTTGCTGCTCACGGTCGCGTACTTCGGGATCGTCGGGTTCTACCGGGCCAAGTGCGCGATGGGATTGGACCTGCTGCCGGGCATTCACTTCCCAGACGTCTTCCCGATGCCGATGTAGGCGCGCGAAAGCCCCGAATGGAGACCGTTCGGGGCTTTTTCGTGACTGGATTGCGCCTTAGCCGAGCTCTTCGGGGCGAACGCCGGTCTTGTTCACGACGATGCCGATCACCTTGGCCTGGGCCAAGTCGACGAGGCCGACCGCCTCGCGCATGTCGCTCTTGCTGGCGGCGCGGGGCTCATTGAGCAGCAACACCTTGCCGACGACGGAGGCCAGGGCCTGGGCGTCGGCGAGCGGCAGCAAGGAGCTGGAGTCGTAGATCAGCACGTCGCAGGAGTCGAGCAGCTTCTTGTGAAGCTCGCGCATGGCCGGTGAGGAGAGCATCTCCGCGGGGTTGGCGGGGAGGGAGCCGGCGGGCAGCAGGCTCAGCCCCTCGACGCGACCGTTGTGGAGCGCCTGTTCGAGCGTGGCCTGGCCGATCAACACGTCGGCGAGGCCGGGGCCGGGCTGCACGCCAAAGATGCCCTCTTGGGCAGGGTTTCGCAGGTCGGCGTCGACCAGGATCACCCTGCGCGAATCGAGCGCCATCGCCACCGCGAGGTTGGCGGCGACCACGGACTTGCCCTCGCCGGGGCGGGTGCTGGTCACCATGAAGTCGGAGACCGGTCCGTTCTCGGGGCCGCTGCCAAAGACCAGGCTGGAGCGGACGATGCGGTAGCCCTCGAACGCCTTGGCCGTGGCGGGATTGGCGATGAGCGCCTCGCGCTGCTTCGGGCGAAGCGGGATCTTGCCGAGCAGGTCGGCCTCGGCGATCGCGCACGCCTCCTCGGGGTAGTTGACCTTGTCCTGCATCGTGTCGCGCACGAGCGCGGCGAAGACTCCGAAGACAAGCCCAAGGACGAGGGCGACGGCGAGGTTCAAGCTCCACCGGGGGCGGACCTTGACGGGCGGTGTCGCCGGGGTGATGTCGTTGATCGGCGTGCGGAGCGAGTTGTCGCGCAGCCGGATGTCGTCCAACGTTTGAGAAAGGCGGGCGAGCGTGGCCTGGTTGTCGGCGATCTGTCGCTCGAGTTCGGCCTGGTTCCGGGCGATCGGCGTCAGGTCGCGCAGGTGGGCGTCCTTGGCGCCGGCCACTCGGAAGGCCTCGGTTCGACGCGCGAGCGCCGCCTGCAACAGGGCGCGGGCATCGGCGACCTTCTGGTCGTAGACGTCCAATTCCGGGTTGCGGCTGCGCACCATTGTCGTGACCTTCTCGGGAATGCCGGCCAGGTACTCGCGTTGCGCCTGGATGCGGGCATCGGCCGTGCGGACCTCCAAGCTGTCGGGCAGGTAGTGGACCAGAAGCTGCTCTCGCTCGTTGAGCATCTGCTGCAGCGCCTTCTTCTCGGTTTCGATCTGCAGCAGGTTGGATTGCAGAGTCGGAACCATGCGCTCATCGGGCAACGCCTGCCGGGCGGCGAGGATGGAATCGAGCTGCGCTTGGGCGGAGTTCACCGCGCTTTGCGCGGCCGCGGCCTCGCTCTCGGACTGCGTGCTCTGGTTGACGCGAACCGTCAGTTCGTTCTGGCTGTCGACGACCTTGTTCTGCTGTTTGAAGGCGGCGAGGTTCTTCTGCCGGTCGGAAAGCTGAGCGGTCTCCTCCTTGATACGGTCCTGCAGGAAAACGACGCCGCGGCCGACGTCGACCCGCTGCTTGGCGCGCACGTAATCTTCGTAGACGCTTGGCAGCACGGAGGCCAGCTTGATGCAGTAGTCGGGGTTCGACGCCTCCAAGGAAATCTGGATGACGTTGGAGTCCGCCACCTGCTGGACGTCGACCTTGGGAAGCCTTTCCAGGTCTTTGGCGGACGGCTCCGCGGGGAAGGGGATTCCACTGCGTTCGAGCGCCTTGCTCAGGATCTCTTGGCTCTGGAGAACCTGGATCTGCGTTGGCACATCGTAGGCGCTGTCGCGCTGTGAGAGCTGCAACATCGGGTCGTTGGTGTTGACGACCTTGGGTTGGGCCTCGATCAGCACTTTGGCGATGGAACGATACGCGGGTGTGGAGAAGAGCGACACGACGACGCCGATCGCCAGGAAAAGGGCCACGTTGAGCCAGATGACCGCCTTCTGCCGTCCAAGGATGCCGAGAAGGTCCTTGAAAGACAGGTCGGAGGCGTAGGTGTTGGGAGCGGCGCTCATCTGGACGCGTCCACCCCACGCGAAAACCGTGTTCCCCTGCACGTGCCTGGCATCGTAGAATCTCTACTAGATGATTTCGGCAACTTGGCTCCACTGGAAGAGGGCGCAACGGGCACGAAACCCGTTGAACGTGTCGCCCAGCGCACAACCGTCGGGCCGATACTGCCCCATTGCCTGAACCGTAACATCCATGTCATGGCTATCGGCGCCTGACACCCCCGCCAACGGACGCCGAGGCCCGTCCACGGCGCATTATACCCACGGCGCTCAAGCGGTACGCAGCGACGTCACGAGGTTCAGGCGCCAGCATTTGCGGCATCTAGGCTCGAAGCCGGAGGAAAAGAGTTGCGCTGGCGTCTATGTAGATGTACAATAATGCCGAGGGAGTATGCCCTACGCGCCTAGCCTAGGGCGCCTAAAGAGGTTATAGGATGAGGAGCTTGTATTCGATGGCAGTCGTCGCGACGCTGGGGATGGCGTCGGGGGCTTGCGCCGGCGTCGACCGCATCGACCTTGGCACACTGGGGTTGTACACGTTCGCGGACGGCACGTGGAGCTACAAGTCGACTTCGATCGTCTATGCCGATCCGTCGGACCTGACGAGCCTTACGGTGACCCCTTGCGACAGCCTCACATGGGCGATCGACGTCGGCGGCAATAGGGGAAACCTGACCGGCTTGATGACCAATTACAGGCCATCTGAAGACCGTTTCAGCTTCAGCGGCGACATCACCCTTACGAGTGCGACGGGCGACTACGCGGGCATCTTCCAGGGAAGCGCGTCCGGTACCGCGTGGGGGATGGTGAGGGGCAAATTCAACCAGAGTGGCGATCCAGGCACGATGAACCTAGAAGCATCGGCAGTTCCTGAACCGTTCACCACGGTGCTCGGGGCTGGGGCGCTGATCGCGGCC
>CAZIIS010000180.1:0-3592 GCA_964539295.1 uncultured Fimbriimonadaceae bacterium
GATACCGGCCAGGTTGAACTGCCCGAGGCTCTTGTTGTCCTTGGCGAGCGGGCGCTCGCCCTGCAGCACGTGAATCGTCACCTCAGACTGGTTGTCGACCGCGGTCGTGTAGACCCGGCTCTTCTTCGTCGGAACCGTCGTGTTGCGCTCGATCAGCTTGTCGAAGATGCCGCCCTGCGTCTCGACGCCCAGCGACAGCGGGGTCACGTCGAGCAGAAGGATGTCGCGCACGTCGCCGCCCAGCACGCCGGCCTGGATCGCCGCGCCAACCGCGACCACCTCGTCCGGGTTCACCGAGCGGTTCGGCTCCTTGCCGGTGAGCGACTTCACGAGCTCCTGCACCATCGGCATGCGCGTGGCGCCGCCGACCAGGATCACCTCCTGGATCTCGGAGAGCTGCAGCTTGGCGTCCTCCAGGGCGCGGCGCAACGGCACGCGGACGCGCTCCAGCAGGTCCTCGCTGAGCTCCTCGAACTTGGAGCGCGTGAGCGCCATCTCCAGGTGCAACGGCTCGTTGCCAATGGAGGTGATGTACGGCAGGTTCAGCGTGGTGGTCACCTGGCTCGACAGCTCCACCTTCGCCCGCTCGGACTCCTCGCGGAGCCGCTGCAGGCTCTTCGGGTCCTTGCGCAGGTCCACGCCGTGCTCCTTCATGAACTCGTTTGCCGCGTAGTCCACGATCTTCTGGTCGAAATCGTCGCCGCCCAGGTGGCTGTCGCCGGCCGTCGCCTTGACCTCAAAGACGCCCTCGCCCACGTCGAGGATCGAAACGTCGAACGTGCCGCCGCCCAGGTCGAACACCAGGATCGTCTCGTTCGCCTTCTTCTCCATGCCGTAGGCCAGCGAGGCGGCCGTCGGCTCGTTGATGATGCGCTTCACCTGAAGGCCGGCGATCTCGCCCGCGTTCTTCGTGGCGGTTCGCTGGGAGTCGTTGAAGTAGGCCGGAACCGTGATGACCGCCTGATCGACCTTTTCGCCGAGGTACGCCTCCGCGTCCGTCTTCAGCTTCTGGAGGATCATCGCGCTGATCTCCTCCGGGGTGAACTCCTTGTCCACCGCCGGGATGTAGACGCAGGCGTTCCCCTTCTTGTCGGTGCGGGCCTGGTAACTGACGCGCCGGGCCTCGGTACTGACCTCGGCCAGGGTGTGGCCCATGAACCGCTTGATGCTCGCCACGGTGTTGCCCGGGTTCGTGACCGCCTGCCGCTTGGCCGTCACGCCCACCAGACGCTCACCGTTGGCCTTGAAGGCCACCACGCTCGGAAGCGTCCGAGTCCCTTCGGCGGTGGCGACTACGGTCGGCTCGCCACCCTCCATCACCGCAACGACCGAGTTGGTCGTCCCAAGGTCGATACCTACACAGCGTCCCATCGTTTTCCTCTATGTGACTCCTGATCGTGCAAGATACTTGAGTCCCACACGCTCATGTTAACGCGCAGTTTACCCCCCGCGTTCCGCCGCCGCGTCGTGTTTGGGACCCTAAGGAGCGTTGGCGACCCAGAGCGCGGGCCACTGCTCGGGGTCGTCGACCAACTCGGCCTCCACCGGCGAGGCCAACACCGCGTCCCAGCGCTCAGCCAGCTCGGCTTCGTCTCGCACGATCCGGTCGTAGCTCTCGAAGTAGAACGGCGGGTAGCGCTCGCCGGACCGCTTGATCACCTTCGCCCCCGCCTTGCGCTTGGCCTTCTCGACGATGTCGCTCAGTTCGAACGGGCTCCCGTCCGGCCCTTCGTACAGCGTGAACATCATCTCCGTCCGGTTCGGCAGCACGCAGACGATCACCAGGTCCCACTTCCGCCCCTGCGGCTTGATCAACTCCCCCAAAAGCAACTCGCACTCGCGCAGTTCGAGTTCGCGCGAGTGCCGGAACGTCACGTAATAGGTCTCCCCATCCGCCCGCCAATGCGGCAGCTTGCCCCGCCAGATCGAGAAGTTGCGAAAACGCCCCATGCCCTACTGAAGCGCCAGTTCGCCCCGTTCGCCGGTGCGGATCCGGACCGCCTCGATCACGTCGCTGATGAAGATCTTGCCGTCGCCCAGTTCGCCGGTCTGCGCCGCCTCGACGATCGCTTGCACCGCCTCATCCAGGTCCTCGTCCCTCAGCACGACCTCGATCTTCATCTTCGGGACAAGGTTTAGCGCGTAGGTGCTGCCCCGAAACTGGTCCGTCTGGCCCCGCTGGCGCCCGTAGCCCCGGACCTGTTCGCAACTGAGGCCCCGCACCCCCGCATCCTCCAGGGCCTGCTTCACGTCCTCCAGCTTGTTCACCCTGACGTACGCCTCAATCCGTTTCATCGCCCGCTGCCCTCCTGGTTCCGCCAGCCGAAGCGCGCGGAACATCGCCCCAAGTTTACATCTGACGGCCCCGTTCCCTCCGCCAACGGCGTCTTCCCTAATATGGACTTGCGTAAGCCCGCGGGAGTCGCGACGCTCGTCGTCGCCGCTTCCGTTTGTGGCGTTGGCTTCGCCGCGTGGGGGCTGGCGCATCCCGCGCAGGCATTCGTGGCGATCTGGGTCCTGCTTGCGCTGCTGGGCGCCGCATCGGCCGCCGCCGGCCTCTCGATACGAAGGGCCGCCCGCGCGGAGTCCGCGCTATCGGCCGCCGAACCCGACCGCCAGGCGGCCCGCGACCGCGCCGAGAGCGCCGAGCGCTCTTGGCGTTCGCTGGCGGAGGGCGCCGACGCCTCCGTCTTCCTCTGCAACGCGACGCACGAGGTGACCTTCGCCAACCGGCGAGCCCGCGACTTCTTCCGAACCGGGCGCCCGATAGGACGCCCCCTGCTCACCATCACGATCTCCCAGGAAATTGACTCGCTGCTCGCCCGATGCCTGGAGGCTGGCGAACCCCAGTCCGCCGATGTGACGCTTGGCGAGCACGAGGACCATGCGCTGGACGTGCGGGCATGGCCGATCGAAGGCCCGGAAAGGCAGGCGTTCGTGGTGGCGACCGACGTCACGGAGTTGCGGCGGCTCGAACGCGCGCGGCGCGACTTCGTCGCCAACGTCTCGCACGAGCTGCGAACCCCCATGGCCGCGATCCGGGCGATGGCCGAGTCGCTGGTAGACGCCGGACCCGAGGAGCAGGAGCTATACGCCCGCTTCCTCGGACGCATCATCCACGAGGTGGACCGGCTGTCGAAGACCGCCGAGGACCTTCTCACTCTCGCGGCCGCGGAGGCCAACCCCGCCGCAACGGCGCCCTGCGACCTGGCGGAGCTCGCCCGAGGGGCGGTGATGCAGTCGACGCCCCAGGCGGTCGGCCACGGGTTGACGCTAGAGTGCCACGCCCCGGAGTCCGCCGTGACCCAGGCCAACCCGGCTCAGATGACGCAGGTGCTCATGAACCTGATCGCCAACGCGATCGCCTACACCCCGCAGGGACGGATCGACGTCACGGTGCAGGACTCCCCGCACGACGTTCGCATCGCAGTCAAGGACACCGGCATCGGCATCGCCTCGGAGCACCAACCCAGGGTCTTCGAGCGGTTCTACCGCGTGGACAAGGCGCGCTCGCGCGAGGGCGGCGGCACCGGCCTCGGCCTCAGCATCGTTCGCCACATCGTCGAGTCCCACGGGGGCAGTGTGTCGGTGG
>CAZIIS010000181.1:0-3516 GCA_964539295.1 uncultured Fimbriimonadaceae bacterium
TTCATGCAGCGCGTGGTTTGGCGCAGGTTGTTTGGAGTGGCCGTTCTCTTCACGCTGCTCTTGCTGCCGGGTTTCGGCGCCGCCGCCCTGGCGCGTCGCCTGCCTCGCAAACGGTGGAGCGCTCCGGCGGCCGCCGCATTGGTTGCCGGAGGTGGGATAGCCGTCTTTCCCACCACCACGGCCAGCGCGCTCGCCGGTTTGGTCGTCGCGGCTGTTCTCGTGGGTTTCGCGTTGGCCCGTAGGGCCGCCGCGGCCCGCATCGGCGGCTGGCTGTGCGTAACCATGTGCGCTCTAGGGGGCGTTGCCGTCGTCGTCGTCTTTGGGGACGACATGGCCTGGGCGCGCCTGGCGGCGTCGGTCGTCGTGTTGGCCGCTTATCTACGCCTGGACGCGTTGGCTTGGCCGAAGGATGTCGGCAAGGGGGAGTCCTGGACAAACGAACTCGCCGCGCTTCTCGTGCCTCTGGGTGTGGCCATCGCGTGGGTCCTCAGCGCGTGGCAAGCCGAGGCCCCGCTGGCATGGCTCGCCGTGGTCGCCGCGCTGCTGGTCGCGGAGTTGGTGCTGGCCTCCCCCAAGGCGCGCCTGCGCTTTGGCGCCGCCGCCGGCGGCATGGCGTTCGGCCTGGCGCTGTGCCTGGTTTCCCTCGCCGCTCTTGTCCGCATCGACGGCCAGATACGCTCGGCATACGATGCCGTGCTCGCCGAGGATGCCACGATAGACCAGGTCTACCGCGACGCCGTGCTTCGCGCGAAGGCCCTGCCGCCGCGGAATGCCAATAACTGACGCCCGACCGAAGAAATCGCGCGTTCGGCGGGTCTAGGTAAGCGGAGACGCGATGCTGAACGATGCATGGGTCGAGGAGAGGGTGGCGTTGCCGGCGCCCGAGCCGGGAGAGGAGTTTCTCCTCGACCGGCGAGCGTGGTGTTACCGGCTGGCGCTCGCCATCGTGGGCGACCCGGAACTCGCCGAGGATGCCGCGCAAGAGGCGCTCATTCGCGCCTGGCGGTTTCGTTGGGCCCGCCGCAAGGCGGCCGGCGAACTCGCGTGGTACCGGCGCATCGTCGTGCGCTGCGCCCTGAACGCGCTTAAGCGCCGCCCCATGTGGCAGGAGCTGGCGGAAGAGCCGTCTCAGGAGGGCGCATTCGACGAGGCGCTTGCCGTTCGGCAGGTGCTGCACGAACTCGAACCGATGCATCGCGCGGTGTTGGCGCTCGCAATCTACGAGCGCCTTTCGTATGACGAGATCGCCCAGGCGATGAACGTGCCGGTCGGCACCGTGGGCTCGCGTCTCCACGCGGCGAAGGCCGCCTTCAAAAAGCATTGGGAGGTCGAGTGATGAAACGCTCCGAACCAGAAAGGGCGCTCCGCGCCTACTACGATGATGTGCGCCGGGCGACCGTGCCGGCGCGCCTGGGCGAACCCGCCCCCTTGGCCAGGCCGTGGGCCTGGGTGGCGGTTCCGGCGGCGGTCGGCGCGTTGTTGGCGCTGTTGGTCGGCGCAGCCGCCCTGCTGCCCGTCGCTCCGCCCACGCCGGAGGAGTCTCAACGGGCGTTCCTGCGGCAACTGGCGGCCGTCGGAATCGCGCCCGAGGACGTGGCCGAGCCGGCCCAATCGGCCCCCAGGCTTCGGTCGGAGGTGACCACGTGGCGCGTCTGAAGTGGCCCATCGCGGCCGTCGCCTGCATCCTGGCCGCCCTCGGCGTGTTGCTTTGCATGCCGGGCCCCAGCGCCATGCTGTTCGACGTGTTGGGCGCTTACGGCGATGGTCCCACTCCGGATTCGAACCCGTATTTGGGCAGCCTTCGTCTTCCATCCGCCAACGGAAGAGGGCCCGTCGGGCTGGAGGCGGCGTATTGGGCGGGGGTTTCGGCCGGCCCATCGCTTTCCCCCGATGCCCGGGAAGCGATCGACCGGCTGGTTGCGGAGAACCCGAGCGATTTGGTAGCGCGCGCCTTTGCTCTTCGCTTGTCTCTTCTCGGGCCCCTTATGGTGGACGACACGCCCGCCGGGCGCCCTCCTCCGCCTCCCTCCGTGCTCCGGCCTGTTGGGATCGGCGACACCGTGCGGACGGGGCCCAAATCGAAGTACTTCACGGAAAACGAAAGGCGGCGGGAGGTCGCTCGTCGGATGCTGCGTTTCGCCCGCGAATCCGGCGAAATGGAACCGGACAACGCCTACTGGTGGCTTGAGGCGCTCTACGCCGCTCAGATCTCGGACCAGCCGGCGGTCGCCAAGGAGATGTTCGCCCTTGCCGCCAAAGCACGGACCTACGACGACCGCGCCGAACTGCAAGCCGAGGGCATGCAGACGCTGCTTAGCGAGCGATTGGGGGGCGCGACCGGCGTTGGCGCCTACTTGGCGCACTCCGGCATCAGGCTCCCCAACCTCAACCGAGTGGCGTCGGCGCAGTACGCCACGGCCAGGCACGCCGACCTGCGGGCGCGTTCCATGTGGTGCGACGTCGCTCGCACAATCATGTCCAGTTGCAGTCACCTGGTCGGCCGCTTCGTGGGCGTGTCGATGGTTCGCAGGGCGATTCTCGGCCTCCCAAACCCTGAGCGGGGATGGCCAGGGCGCAAAGCTACTTGGGCAGAGGTTCAGGCAGAAGCCGAGAGGTTGGACTCCAAAGCCCAGGCCAAGGGGATCGACTCCCACTTCGTCGAAAGCGTTGAGATGGCCGGAGCAGTCCGCACGTTTAGGCGGCCATATTTCGGCGACGAGGAGGCTTTGGTCGTGCAACGCGCCGTTTGGCGCCGGATCGGCGCCGCTGCGCTCCTGCTGATGCTTCTCGCCCTGCCGGCCTTCGCCGTCGCGGCGTTTGCGCCCCGCATTGTGCGCACCCCGTGGGTGGCCCGAGTGGCTGCTTATGCGGTGGTGGGTGGCGTGCCCGTTGCCCTCGCGCCGGGAAGGTGGGTTTGGCTTAGCGGGACTATCATCGTGGCACTGGGCGCTTGGCTCTCGCTTACCGAGTACCGCAAGGTAGGCCGCGGCTTTGGCTGGGCGATCGTTGGTCTGACGTTCCTGTTGAGCGCCGTGTGGGCCGCAATCCAGAGGACCCCGTCGACGTGGTGGTTTAGCGGGGGCTGCGCGCTGGCGCTGCTGGCCTACTGGCGGCTGGACGCCGTCGGCTGGGGACAGGACGGCGAAAGGGAGACCTCTTGGACCCACGAGTTGACGGCTCTGGCCGTTCCCACCGCATTCGTACTCGCCTGGCTGGGATGCGGTTGGAGGACCGGCAACGTCTACTGGATCGCTCCGTTCGCGGCCATGTTCGCCGCGGAGCTTCTGCTGGCCTCGCCGAAAGCCAAGCTCCGCCCGGCGGTCTCGGCGTGGAGCGTCGCGGTCCCGTTCGTCGTGGTCCTCGTCTCCCTCGGCGCGATGCTGCGCATCGACTTGCGTCTGCTCAACTGCTACAAGGACTCCGTGGAGCAGCAGCGCCAGATGGACGAGGCCGTTCGCGCGGTGCAGACCGCCCCGAAGCCCCGCTAGCCCAACGCCTTCGTGTAGAAGATCGACG
>CAZIIS010000182.1:0-3510 GCA_964539295.1 uncultured Fimbriimonadaceae bacterium
CGTGCCGTAGATGCGGGTGAGCTGCTTGTTGTTCACGTCGCGGCGCCAGTAGGCGCCGGCGATCGACATCAGCTTGAAGTGCTTGATCGCGGCAGTGTTCTCGACGTGGGGGCCGCGGCAGAGGTCGATGAAGACGCGCGGCTCGGCCTCGCCCTTCTGCCACCGCTGCTCATAGAAGCTGACCTCGTCCCCCTCGGGGATCGCGTCCAGCAGTTCGAGCTTGTAGAGGGCGGTCTCCTCGCCCTGGCCGAGGGTGCACTCCTCGAGCACGATCCGCTTGGCCTCCTCGCGGTTGCGGGCCACCTTGGGCGTGATCGGCATCTTGAGCTTGGCCAGTTCGCGCATCCGCTGCTCGATCTTCTGCAGATCCTCTTCGTGGATCGGTTCGGGCAGGTCGACGTCGTAGTAGAAGCCGTTGTCGATGGCGGGGCCGATGGAGAGCTTGACGCCCGGGTAAAGCTCGGTGAGCGCGTGCGCCATGAGGTGCGCGGCCGAGTGACGGAGCCGGTATAGGCTCGATTCTTCGTAAACAGGATTGCTCATAGCAAAAAACCCTCCCAGACGATGGGATCGAGTTGTCAAGGGGCATTATACAAGACGGCCGAACCGGTGTTTGGCTGCAGAGGGTCCCGGGGCATTGGTCGGATCCGGTTCGGCTGCCATGCCCCCGCGGCAGCAAATCGACGCAATTGCGCCCCGGTGATGTTATTCGGGCGGCCAGGTGCGGAACAACCGGCATGAGGGTGTTTGGCTGATGGCGGACGAACCGAAAGAGCAACCCAAAGGCAAAAGCAAGGGCAAGCTCCCTATCATCATCGTGCTCGTGCTCGTGCTGGCGGGCGGCGGCTTCTTCATGATGAAGGGAAAGGGCGACAAACCGAAGGAACCGGAAGTGGCGTTGGGCGAGAAGGTGGCCTTGGGCGACTTCCTGGTGAACCTGCGCGACGGCCGCACCTACCTGCAGACGTCGATCGTCGTGCACCTGGCCGAGGGTAAGGCGTTGGGCGAGGCCAAAGGCGGCGAGGGTGGCGAGGGCAAGGCCGATGACACCGAGATGGCCCCGCTGCAGAGCGCCGTAATCAAGACGCTCTCCTCCAAATCGTTGGAGGAGGTCAGCTCCCCCGAAGGGAAGATCAAGCTTCAGCGCGAACTGGCGGAAGTGCTGAACAAGGAGATCGAGGCACAGGAGGCGGCGGACGCCAAGGACGGCGAGAAGGGCTCCAAGGACAAGAAGAAGGACGACTCGGAGGAGGAGTCCAAGTCCGACGGCGAACGCGAGCACCCCGAGTGGGACTCGGACACCGGCCCGATCCTGCGCATCTACTTCACCAAGTTCGCCAGCCAGTAGGCCGCAGCAAGCGCTGCCCCTCTTCCGCCCCGTACAATGTTCGCATGCGTACGGGGCGGCTTGTTGTCGGGATCACGGGCGCGAGCGGCGCCCTGATCGCGCAGCGCTTCGTGCGCCATGCCGTGCGCCGCTATGATGAGGTGTTCCTGATCGCCAGCCGCAACGCGCTCGACGTGGCGCGTACCGAGTTGGGCGTGGCGCCGGGGCCCGAGGAGCTGGAGGCATGGTTGGGCGAACCGCCCGCGAAGGTGCGGCTCCTGCAACCCGGCGACCTGTACACCCCCCCGGCCAGCGGCTCCTTCGAGCACGACGGCATGGTGATCCTGCCGTGCTCCATGGGAACGGCCGGGCGGATCGCGTCGGGGGTTTCGGACGACCTGACGACACGGGCGGCGGACGTGTGCCTCAAGGAGCGCCGGCCCTTGATCCTGGTCCCACGGGAGACGCCGTGGAACCTGATCATGCTGCGCAACCTGACCGCCCTGGCCGAGGCGGGCGCGGTGGTTTTGCCGGCGTGCCCGGCTTGGTACGGGCGGCCACAGAGCCCGGAGGACCTGGCCGACACGGTCGTGGCCCGCATACTTCAACAACTGGGTGTCGGCCAAGACCTGGTCAAGCCGTGGATGAGCGATGAGTGAGACTGTTGTGAACGGAAAGGGCAGGGTGGTGATCGCCGGAGGTTCCGGCGCCGTCGGACGCGCGCTGATCGCGCTTCTTCGTGAGCGGGGCTATGAGCCGCTGGTGCTGTCGCGCTCGGAGCGTCCGGTAAAGGGCGCGCGGGTGGTGCGCTGGAACGGTCGCGACCTCGGGATGTGGAAGGCCGAGGTGGAGGGCGCGGCCGCGGTGGTGAACCTGGCCGGCGCGCCGATCATGAGCCGCTGGACGCCCAAGGCCAAAGCGCGCATTCTGCGGTCCCGGGTCGATTCCACGACGGCGCTCGGACGAGCGGTTGCCGCGAGCATCAACCCCCCGCGCGCCTGGGTGAACGCCAGCGCTGTGGGCTGGTATGGCAATACCGGTTCGAAGGAGGTCAGCGAGGCCTCGCCGAACGGCAAGGGGTTCCTTGCCGAGGTCGCCCGGGCCTGGGAGGCGGCGGTGGACGCCCTACAGGTCGACCGGACGCGGAAGGTGAAGGTGCGGTTCGGTTTCGTGCTGGGCAAGGACGGCGCGTTCCCGCTTCTCGCGCGGCTGACCAAGCTGTTCCTGGGCGGCGCGTTGGGCTCCGGGCGGCAGTTCGTCAGCTGGGTCCACGCGCGTGACCTCGCCCGCATGATGGTGTGGGCGATCGAGGGGTCGTTCGAGGGCGTGCTGAACGGTACCGCCCCAAGGCCTGCCACCAATTCGGAACTGATGGCGGCGCTGCGGCGCCACCTTCGCCGTCCGTTCGCCCCGGCGGCGCCGGGTTGCGCGGTCGAGATGCTCAGCCAGTTGGGCGGGCCGCCTGCGGAGCTGGTGCTGTGGGGGCAGCGCGCCGTGCCGGCGCTCGCCCTGGCGCACGGCTTCGAGTTCGAGTTCCCGACGCTCGACGCGGCGCTCACCGATCTAGTGGGCCGCTAGGCTTCGATTTCGAGCCGGTTCAGGCGTTCCGTCGTGAGCGCGACGATGCTCGCGGGGTCGAGGTCGGGGCGGTTCACGGGCCACCGAGCCGCGGCGCGGATCGCCGCTTCGGTGGCCGCCTGCGCCGCGGGCGCATCCTGGGGTTCGAGTTTGCGCCACCGCCAGGGAAGCGTCAGGGCCTGATCGAGCCCGATCACCGAGTAGCGCCTTTTGAGGGTGTCCACGGCCTGGCCCAAGTGTTCCAGACAGGCGGCAAACCCCTCGGGGCGCCGAAGGTCCGGACCCTCGTACCGCGCGGGGGTGGCGCCGGCGAAGAAGGGCACGTCCCAGTAGTCGGTGTGCAGGTAGCGCGTGGGATGGCCGCAGAAGAGCCCCGCCCACACGGACTCACTCGACTCCAGCACGGCGACCGCGCGCTGCACGGCCACGCGGGTCGCGACCTCGCTTTCTAGGTCGTCCTCGTGGAGGCCGGCGGTCTGGGGGAACGAGGTCACGCCGAGGAAGCGGTGAACGCGGCAGCCGGGCGCGCCGAGAAGCGAGTAGACGACCGCGGGGATGCCCAGGGCGGCCAGGCCCCGGGTGACCTGCGGCGCCCAGCCGGTGCC
>CAZIIS010000183.1:0-3472 GCA_964539295.1 uncultured Fimbriimonadaceae bacterium
TGCCGACCCGGTCGATGAGCCGACCGGCCAGCGGGGTGACGACGACCCCAACCAGGTAGACGAAGAAGATGGAGCCGATGGCTGCGCTGGAAAAGCGGTATGGGGCCGCGTGAAGGTGGAAGCCGATGTAGTTGAACGCGCCCACCAGGCAGAACAGCACGCTGAAAGCCACGGCGTAGACCGCGAGCAGAGCCGGATTGCGAAGGTGGCCCGCCATGGACCTCAGCCCCCGTCGCAACCCGTCCTGTGGGACGAAGCGCCTCGAGCTGGGCAGAGCGCGCAGCACGATCAGCCCCCCGACGAGGTTGATCGCGGCGAGCACGACGAACGCCTCCCGCCAGCCGATGGCGGACGCCACCACGCCGGTGATGAACCGTCCGCAGAACCCACCCAAGACCGTTCCCGACACGTAACAGGACATCGCCTGGCCCGCTCCTCGGCCGCTCCATTCCTCGCTGATGTAGGCCATCGTGACGGCGATGATTCCCGGAAGGCAAAGGCCTTGCACGAAGCGCCAAGCCACCAGTTGCCCGAGGTTCTGCGACGTGGCGGCCAGGGCGGTGGGAAGGGTGAGCAGGAGGATGGCCCCGGACACGATGCGCTTGCGGCCAAATCGGTCCGCAGCGATCCCGATGAACGGCGCGGAGAGCGCGACGGCCGTGGTGGTCGCACTCACGGTCATCCCAACCGCCGAAGCGGTGGCGCCGAACAACCGGGTGAGCATCGGCAACAACGGCTGCGTTGCGTACAGGTCGATGAAGCTGCTGAAGCCGGCCAGAAAGAGCGCGACGAGTCGGAGGTCGAACCGCCGAAAGAAGGAGTCGTTCGGCAGAAGCGGCTCGTAGACCGTCGGCGATTGGGGCTGGACGGGGGTGGACAAAACGGTTTGGTTCCTGCGCGTCTCTCGGGGGTTCCGTCGACCGCCCGGCGTTTGGTCGCGCGAAGTAGATTGTGGTCTCGCGAAGCGGAAGAGGCCCTGCACTTTTCACCCATGAGTGAATAGGCCCCTCCAAACGCGAAAGGCGGCGAAGCCCTAGGGCCCCGCCGCCTTTCTATCAGCGGCCGTGCTAGTTGTGCCGGAGCCGCATCTCGTGGAGCACTTGCTGTCCGTCGCCGCACCCGATCATGCCGACGCGGTCGACCGCCTTCGTCGGATCGGGGTCCAGCGCAGCCAGCGCAGGCTTTCCATCAACCAGGAACCAGAGCCGGCCGTTGCGCCGGGTGAGCTGCATCGTGTGCCTGCCCGGGGTGAGCATGACGTCGCCGTCCCCCTCCTCGCGTCCGAAGATGCGGAAACGGGTGACGGTGTTCGCATACCCTCCCAGGAAGGCGATGTAGTCGTTCCCGGGGTTCAGCTCCTTCGTCCCCGGAAGGAAGGCGCCGAGAACGGCGTCCTGGTTGGCCTCGAAGTCCACCCACAGGTCGAACTCAGTGGCGTTCAAGCCATCGACCATGGCGGTGCAGTCCTCGCCCGGGCTGTACCGGTAGGCGCCGTTCACCACGTTCCAGCCCTTGCCGTTGAGCTTGATTCGCGGGTCGCCGGGTTTGAGGACGAGGTTCGCCTCGGGCGCGGTCAGGTCCTTGGGCGCGCCCGGAGGCATCGGCCAGCGGCCGTTCGGCTCGAGCATGATGCAGTAGAAGGTCCGGTACGGCTCATAGACCGAGTAGATCGTGTCCTTGGCGCCGGTGACGTCGATGAACAGGCCCACCGGCCGCCCACCTCGGTACCAGTACCACTGGCCGTCGCCTCGGTTCGGGATGCTGAACTCGATCACGTCGGAGCCATCGGCGGCCTTGGCCACCTTGTAGTCGAGTTTGCCGAGCTTGCCGCCGGTCACCTTGGCGCTCACGGCGTCGCCTTGCGTGAAGGTGATGTAATAGACGCCGATGCGGTTGTAGGCAAAGACGCCTTCGCCTTCGCCGTCGAGCACGATCTGCACCTGCTTCCACGGGCCCTTGAGCTTGAGGGCGCCGAAGTACGCCTCGTCGTTGTGGCCGTGCTTGTACGTGCAGTGGATTCCGCCCTGGTTCATCTCGCCGGTGAGCGGCACGTTCGTCCACTCTCCGTCCTTGCCGTCCACGGTGGCCGAGAGCGGCCAGACGAACGGCTTCCAGGGGTAGAGCGGCCACGGGTCGATCGTATCGGGTACGCCGTCGCCGTCGGAGTCAACGCTCTTCGGATTGGGGCGTTTCGACTGCCGGACGGGCTTGCCAAAGGTGTCCTGAAGGACGGCCGGCGCCCAGGCGCTAAGCATCGCCTTCTGCAGGTCGCCCATCTGGCCGTCGGTCTTGGCTTTGGCGGGGTCGCTTCCGAAGCGCTTCTCGTCGAGCGGCAGGCGGGGATCGTTACCCGGCACGCCGTCCATGTCGGCGTCCTTGACGGTGATGGTGCGGCCCACGTAGGTGCGCAGCCACTGGGCGTCGCTCAGTTGACGGTCGGAAACTTCGATGCAGTCCCAATGGTCGCCGCTGCGGTTGGCGCTGCTCCAGGTGATCTCGTCCCAGGAACCGTCGGGGCGCTGGACGCGCCGCCGGAAGTCGGGGTGGTCGAAGGTGATCCGGTCGTCCTCGCGAAAAGCGAGCGAATACTCGCCGATCGACTCGATCTGGTGGTGGTACTCGTGGGCCGTCAGCCACGCGGTGTCCGTGCCCAGGTACTGCGAGCGGCCGGGAATGCCCTGCGGCAGACCCTCAACGCCCAGCGTTCCGCCACCGCTCCGGTAGTAGACCCAAGCCTTCGCCTTCGGGTCGTACTTCCGCGTGCAGGCCTGCTCGACCTGTCCTGCGAACGGCAACTCCTCGTACACCGGCTCCTTGGTGACGCGAAGCGGGTTCTTGGTGTCGATGATCGTGAAGTCGCCGCCGCCCGGCGCAGCGTAATCGACGCCCGCGTAGCTGCGGCTCACCGGCCAGCCCTTGTAGGGGGCGCCGACGTTCTTCGGCTCGGGCCCCCATCGCTGCCAACGGTCGTCAACCTGGATCTGGAAGTCCACCCAGAACCGCATGCCGTTGTTCACCCAGTAGAAGAGGGAAGCGTTCCGGTACTCCTCCTTGAGCCGCTCGATCTCGGCGGCGGTCCGCTTGGGCGGGGGCGGCACGACCATACCGTTGGCGTCGTGCGCCGATTCGACGTTCAGCACGTTCGGCATGAGGAGCACCTTGACCGGAACGTGGATGACGGTCTTGTAGCCCTGGGGCGCCAGCGTGGAGACCGCATACTCGCGGCGCCACGGCTTCGCCGCGCCCCAGTTCGTCTCCTGCGGCGTCGGTTTGGCGCCTTGGTCGAAGATGCGGTAGTAGTAGCGCTTGCCCGGCTGGAGCCCGGCGATCTTGACCTCGTGGGTCGTCGTCGGCGACGAGGAGCCGTCCACGATGCTTGCCCCCTTCTGCGCCCAAAGGTCGACCCGTTTGCCGGCGGGGCGCCCGGCGGACATCGGGATGTCGCGCTGGCGCACCTGCACGCGGGGGCGGC
>CAZIIS010000184.1:0-3284 GCA_964539295.1 uncultured Fimbriimonadaceae bacterium
TCGTCCTTCGCCAACCAGGTGCTGGCGCAGATTGAGCTCTTCACCAAGGCCGGCCAGTACGCGCCCGGCGTCTATGTGTTGCCGAAGCTGCTGGACGAGAAGGTCGCGCGGCTGCAGCTCAAGAAGCTGGACGCCCAGCTCACCGTCCTTCGCCAGGATCAAGCCGACTACATCGGCGTCCCGGTCGAGGGTCCGTACAAGGCCGAGATCTACCGGTACTGAGTCTCGACTGTTAACAGGAAAGCGCGTGGCCGGGTTCGGCCACGCGCTTCCTTTTGCCCCCCTCCTGGCGGGGGACGGGCTGAGCCCGGCGGCAAGGGAAACGGACCCGCGCCGATGCTTCGCCCATACCGGCTTTCGCCGTCGGGTCAGGCGATGGCGTGGCGAAGACCGCTATAGCGCAGGTAGCCTGTTCCGCATATGCGTCGCCCGCTACCGGGGCTTATTGCGTTTCTTCTCCTGCTTGCCGCCGGGCTTGCGCCCGTCGCCCGCGCCGACTCGGCGCGTGTGGACGAGTTGCTGGACGACGTGCGCAACGCGGGCGCGCCGATGCCCGGCCTCTTCCGCCCCGGCCAAGCGGCGCTGCTCGTGCGGCAGGGCGCGGGCTACGCGGACGTGCTGGTGGTTGCGGGAATGCGCGAGGAGCCCGGCACGCTTGCGGCGCTGCTTGAGCGGTGGCGCGCGCAGTCGGGTCTGCCCGGCGTGACGACCTCGTGGCGCGAGAACGGCTACGTCGCAGCCGAACTGAGGTTCCAGCAGGGCAGACTCCTGCAGCACAAAGCCTCCACCAGCCTGCCGGTCGGTTCGCTGCTGGCCCAACTGCGCGCGGACTATCCCAAGCTCTACGCCGTCGCGGAGACGCCCAACTACGTCAGCTTCTCCTGCCGCGACCGGATCGGGGCCAACGACGACAGGACCTACTACGACCTTTCCCGCCTTCAGCCCGGGGCGGTAACGGTCGCCGAGGGCGTTGTGCCGCCGCTGGAGATGGTCCGCGGTGCGACGGCCGGCCTCCTTC
Organism: uncultured Fimbriimonadaceae bacterium; assembly: GCA_964539295.1. Taxonomy (GTDB): domain Bacteria; phylum Armatimonadota; class Fimbriimonadia; order Fimbriimonadales; family Fimbriimonadaceae; genus CAZIIS01. Next base: position 1,019 of record CAZIIS010000184.1, read on the forward strand.
CGCCGGTCATCCTCGCCCTGGCGGCCTGCGCGCTTCTGCTCCGCGCCCGCCTTGCCCGAAGGCCGTCGCGGCCGCTCTACGCCGCCTACCGGTTTGTCATCGGCTATTCGGTCCCCGTTCTGGCCGTGATTTCGTTCGTGGTCTTGGCGACGATGAGAAGCGGGATGCGCCCCTCATTGGTCGCCGACGTTTGGCTCGGTTGGTCCGACTCTGGCCGGTTAAGCATGGGTTGGGGTTGCGCGTTCTTCGGCGCGTTCCTTGGCGCGGCGACCGTGTCCGCGGTATTGCACGGCGAGGCCCAAGGCACGAGCGCCCTGCGCCCTCGGGACTGGTTCGGCGCACAAGCTTTCTTCGTCGTCGGCGCGGCGGTCGCCCTCTCGGTGTACGCCTTCTTGCTGCCCGACCCATGGCTTTGGGTCCGGTGGATCGCCGCCGTCGCCGCCGTACCCCTGGTCGCCCTTGCCGTGGCGTCCTTCCGCCACCGGAGTCCGAAGAGGGCGACCCAGCCATGCGAGGAGCCTGCCCGCGTGGCGCCGATCGCCGAGGCGGCCAAGCTGTCCGGCTACGCCCTCAAGAGCCTCCTCGTACTGCCCCCAGGTTCATGGACCCTCCCAACCGTCAGCGGCAACACCCTGTACGTTTCGAAGCCGGTTCTCGACACGTTGACGCCCGACGAACTGCGTTACGTAACCTGCTGGGCGATCGCTTGGGCCCGCAAGCAACGCGGGGTTGGCCATTGGTCGTGGGGGTTGGCCACGGTTGCCGCCGGAGCAACCGCCGATGCGCTCGACTGGACCCAACCGCTGCTTGCCGGCGCCGGCGCGGTTGCCGTCGGCGCGTTGTTCGGCGTCCTTGTGGCCGCATTCCTCAGGCGGGACCCGTGCGGCTGGATGACGCCGCACAAGCGCGCGCTCAAGCTCATCCCGGAGCCGGAACTGGCGCTCGAAGCGCTCAAGAAGCTCGCCGACAACGGCTTCTTGGGCGTCGCCCAGGCCGAGCGCGAGCGGCTGGAGATCGAGAGGGCTGCCGCGTCGTTGCGAAGGAAGGGCCACTCGCTGAGCGACATGTGGGCGTCATAGGGCGTCACCAGGTAATGTGGAACGGTACGCAAAGGCGACGCCGGGAGCGGCGGAACCGTCCTCCAAAGGCCGCAACCCGAGATGAAGTTCTACGTTGGCGTCACCGACCGCAAGTGGTTTGAGTTCCTGAAGCGGGCTCAACCCGACGAGGTGAACTTCTGGCGCCCTTCGGCCAAGACGGGGTTCCGCGCCCTGGAGGAGGGCGCGCCGTTCCTCTTCAAGCTTCACAGACCGGACGACTTCATCGTCGGCGGCGGGTTCTTCAGCGGATACTCCCAGGTCCCGCTGACCATGGCGTGGGACGCGTTCGGCGCCAAGAACGGCGCGGCATCCCTTCCGGAGTTTCGAACCGCCATCTGCGGCTACCGAAGCCGCGCCGGCGCCCACGCGGCGGACCCGGACATCGGCTGCATCATCCTCTCAAACCCGTTCTTCTTTGACGAGCCCGACTGGATTCCTGCCCCGCCGGGCTGGGCGCCGAACATCGTGCAAGGGCGCGGCTACGACAACCTCGACGAGATCGGCCACCTGGTCTGGTCCGAGGTCAGCGCCCGCCTATGCGGCGAACCGATGGCGGCGCAACCCGGCATGGTCCGCGAGACCTCGTTGGTCGCGGGGCCGACGCTTGGACCCGCCTACCTCCGGACCGCCCGCCTGGGGCAAGGCGCTTTTCGCTTGATGACCCTGGAGAACTACGAGCACCGATGCTGCATCACCGGCGAGGCGACCGTCCCCGTGCTCGAGGCCGCGCACATCCGCCCGGTTTCGGACGACGGCGAACACTCGCTCCAGAACGGGCTGCTCATGCGGGCGGACATGCACATCCTCTTCGACCGCGGCCTTATCGGCGTCGACCCCGACTACCGCATCCGGGTGAGCAGCCGAATCCGCGAGCATTACCTGAACGGGCGCGTCTACTACGCGCACGACGGCCAACCGCTGCGCTCGCTGCCCAAGAGGCCCGACCTGCGTCCCGACCCAGGGCTGCTGAAGTGGCACATGGACGAGGTGTTCGTCGCTTAAGCGCCCTTCTCGCTTCGTTAACGCATAACGAACTCCATATGGAGCCACGTGGGGTCCCAGGAACTTCGCCGCGAAATCCCAAACGGCTTTCGAATAGTCGAATATCCTAATATGGTGCCAAGCCGTCCGACAAGCGGCCCTTTTGATCATGGGGGGTCGCAGGA
>CAZIIS010000185.1:0-3281 GCA_964539295.1 uncultured Fimbriimonadaceae bacterium
CGCGTTGTCCTTCGGACCGGGGTGCAAAAGACATCACCCCGGCCACCCTGTTGAACAGCAATGGTAGGGGCGGGTCTGTGACCCGCCCGCTCGTTGCTGACATCCTACGGGTCAGCCTCCACCCTACGGGTGTCAGGGGAGCCTCGCGGCGCACGGTCGACGCTCAAAGACGCCGCAACAACCCAACAGCCTTCGATCGACGCCGTGGTGTAACATCCCCCTGTGTTCCTGACAGCCCTTGCCCTGCTCGGCCTCGCCGCCGTCGCCCATGACGGAGCCTCGGTCGCCAAGAACATCGTCGAACCCGGCGAGTTCAAACTCATCTACGACCCCGCCATCGGCGCGAAGGAGAAGTGGTGCATCAACGACCACACCTTCGTCAAAGGCCCCGACCACAAGTGGCACGTCATCGGCATCACCCACCCCTTGCCGTTCAATTGGATGAAGGACCCCGGCCTCAACCTTGCCCACGCCACCGCCGACTCGCTCACCCAGTCGCCCTGGCACAAGGAGCCGTTCGCCCTCACCGCCGACTACGAGCGCTACCAGGAGCACCTGCTCTGGGCCCCCCACGTGATCGTCCACCGCGGCGTCTACCACATGTATGTCTGCGCGGGCTCCCCCTACCACGTGGCCTATCAGATCCACCACCTGACCTCCAAGGACCTCAGGTCGTGGGAGCGCGACCCGCGCGGACCGATGGTCGCCGACGGCTTCGACGCCCGCGACCCGATGGTGCTGCGCGACGGCAAGCGCTGGATCATGTACTACACCGCCACCTCCAGGCCCGAGAAGGGCAACCACGTGGTCAAGGCGATGACCAGCACCGACCTCAAGGCCTGGACCCCGCCCGAGATCGTCTTCACCCACGAGCGGGTCGGCGACTTCGCCGGGCCGACCGAGTCGCCGTTCGTCGTCCGGCGCGGCAAGACCTACTACCTGTTCGCCTGCGACAACGACCACATCAACGTCTGGCGAAGCAAAGACCCGCTGCGCTTTGAGTTCCAGGAGCACGTGGCGCGCTTCAAGGCGCATGCGTCCGAGGTGGTTCGCGACGAAGAGGGACGCTGGTTCGTCAGCCACACCGGCTGGATGACCGGCGGGCTCTGCATCGCCCCGCTCACCTGGCACGACGGTCTGGACAACGAGTCCACCTCGCTGGACCCCGCGCCCCGGTAGCGACCGGCCCAAAGCCCCCAGGCCCTGCCGGTCACAGAGCCGAAGGTATAATCCTAGGTCGCTTGACCGCATGTCCGCTCGCGCCTTTGGCCGGCGGGCCTTACGTTGCGAAAAACCGTATCGGCTAGCAAGCGAGGAGCAGTTGGCGCCATGGCGAAAAAGGTCACCAGTGTAATCAAGTTGAACATCGCGGCAGGAAAGGGAACCCCTGCACCCCCGGTTGGACCGGCTCTCGGTCAGGCCGGCATCAACATGATGGAGTTCCTGAAGAAGTTCAACGAGATGACCGCGCCGCAGATGGGCTACGTGCTCCCGGTCGAGATCACCGTCTTCGAGGATCGCTCCTACGCTTTCAAGGTCAAGCAGCCGCTGACCAGCGACCTAATCAAGCGCGCCATCGGAGTCGAGAAGGGCTCCAGCACCCCGCTTAAAGAGTCCGCTGGCAAGATGACGAAAGAGCAGTGCCGCCAGGTCGCCAAGCAGAAGATGCCCGACCTCAACACCACCGACGAAGAGATGGCCATGCGGGTCGTCGCCGGAACGGCGCGCTCGATGGGCATCGACGTCGAGCTCTAGGTCCAGGGCCGTACCTGCACAGGTCCGCGACTCCGGATTCCTACCGGAGTTTCGAACGAAACGCGGCGCCGACGCCGACAGTCATATAAGGTGGAAGTGGACCTCACACATGCCACTCTGGCGTCGGGTTGTTTCGATATTGCTTTTGTGTCTCGGGGCGGCGGGTTTGCCGCTCGCTCCGGACACGCAGGCGTACTCCCCCGCGCAAAACGCCGCCGACTGCCTGCGTGAAGCGGCCTCGGCCGACGTGGCGTTCCTCGCCGCCGGCCTGCTCAAGTCCGACTTCAAGTCCGGCGAGCTGACCCACCTGCTCCAGTACCCGACCGACGACCTTGTGGTCGTGTCGCTCACCGGCGCGCAGATCCGCAAGGCGCTCGAGCGCTCCGTGTCGCTCTTCCCCTCGCCCAACCCGGCCTTCCTCCAGCTTTCCGGCATTGAGGCCTCCTTCTCCAAGTCGGCCGCCCCCGAGAAGCGTCTGGTCGAGGTGACCGTGGGAACCGCCAAGCTGCAGGACGACAAGACCTACAAGGTCGCCATGCCCGGCTCGCTCTCCCGTGGCGGCCTCGGCTACTTCAAGGTCTGGACCAAGGAGCAGGTCGCCCGCACCATCGTGGGCCGCACCATCGAGTCGTTCCTCAAGGGCAAGACCAGCTCCGACACCCCGCCGCGCTGGAAAGAGCTTCCGTAGCGCCTCTTCCCTCTCACCCCGCGCGGCGTCACCCCGTGTACATGTCGCCAAGGCAGCACCTTGTCGACACGGCAACGATCGCGACCACGCACATTCCGACCACGAGCACGACGACGTAGTCTCGAAGGGTAACCGCCTTCGGCGGACCAACCCCCTCCAGGCTCCCCTTCCGCACGTACAGATCGCGGAACGCGACGTTGACCGCCAACCGAAATCCCATGCCGACAAACGCCACCAAGAGAGCCAACAGGTAGGCGGCCCCGGCAGGGTCTTCTTGGTCTGGGTTGCACCCCCAAGCGACGCCCGAGGCCGCAGCCCACACGGTCGCGAACAGCCACCCCGCTAACATGGCCGTGCTCCGCGCGATGGACGCGTCAAACGTGCGCCCCTGCTTGAGCCTTCTTCCGGCAACGGAGCCAAGAAAAGCCATCGCCGCGAGCAGCAGGACCGCCGGCGTGTAAAGGAACCACGCGCCGCGGCCGGCAGGATCGTTCCGCAGGACGGGTGGCGTCAGCCACTGCGCCCCGCCGCAAAGCGCCCCTAACCACAGACAAGCAAGTCTCATTGAGCAACCACCGCAACCCGCCGCCTAGGGCGTTGACGCCCACCGTGCCCCGGGGCTCCGCCGAAGCCTTCGGCGTAGCTTTTCGGGTGTAATCTACCTAACATCCGCCTTAGCGTTCTTCTTTCCTTCCGGTTGGGTGGCCGGGGTGACGCGAAGCGGCCACCCCGGTCCGAAGGACAATGTACCCCTCGGCGCGTCGCTGCACGCTCGCCGACAAACCTGGCCAGGCCGCAGCCGCGCATTTCCCCCGCCGTAGCCGAAGGCGTACGGAGG
>CAZIIS010000186.1:0-3245 GCA_964539295.1 uncultured Fimbriimonadaceae bacterium
ATGGGCAACTTTCCCGAAGGACTCAGCTTCGACGACGTCCTGCTCATTCCTCAGCACACCGAGGTCGTGCCGAGCGAGGTTGATACCTCCACCCCTTTTCTTTCTGGCATCGTTCTTAGCGCTCCCATCGTGAGCGCCCCCATGGACACCGTCACCGAATCTCGCCTCGCGATCGCGATCGCCCGCGAGGGCGGAGTCGGCGTCATCCACCGCAACATGACCATCGACGCGGAGGCCGAAGAGGTCGATCGGGTGAAGCGCAGTGAGCACGGCGTCATCACCCACCCGATCAAGCTCCCGCCCTCGGCCACCATCGACGAGGCCGTTGCGCTCATGGAGCGCTTCCACATCAGCGGCGTGCCCATCGTGGACGAAGGCGAGAAGCTGGTCGGGATCCTCACAAACCGCGACATCCGGTTTGAGAGCGACTACTCGAAGTCCGTCAGGGACCGGATGACCAGCAAGAACCTGATCACCACGCACCCTGGAACCACGCTCGAACAGGCCGAGGAACTGCTCGGCGAGCATCGCATCGAGAAGCTGCCGATCGTGGACTCCGACGGGCGCCTTCAGGGCCTCATCACCATCAAGGACATCGAGAAGGTCAAGCGCCACCCGAACGCCACCAAGGACGCCAAGGGCCGACTGGTGGTCGGCGCCGCCATCGGACCGCTCCGCGAGCCCTACGAGCGCGCGAAGGCGTTGGCCGACGCCGGCGTCGACTTCGTGGTCATCGACGCCGCGCACGGCGACAGCATCGGCGTCATCGAGTGTGTGAAGCTGCTGAAGAGCAAGTTGCCCGACCTGAAGGTGATCGCCGGTAACGCGGCCACCAAGGCGGGCGTTCGCGACCTGGTGGCGGTCGGCGCCGACGGCATCCGCATCGGCATCGGCGCGGGGTCCATCTGCACCACGCGCGTCGTCTCCGGCGTCGGCGTCCCGCAGTTCACCGCCGTGCTGGAGTGCTGCGAGGAGGCGGCCAAGACCAACACGCCCACCATCGCCGACGGCGGCATCCGCGCCTCGGGCGACGTGGTGAAGAGCCTCGCCGCAGGGGCCACCTGCGTGATGATGGGCAACATGTTCGCCGGCTGCGAGGAGAGCCCAGGCGAGGTCGAGATCTACCGCAACCGCGCCTACAAGGTCTATCGTGGCATGGGCTCGATGGCCGCCCTCAAACAGGGCTCCTCCGACCGGTACATGCAGAAGGACGCGCGCAGCGCCCACGTGCCCGAAGGCGTGGAGGGCCGCGTGCCGTTCAAAGGTGCGCTCAGCGAGGCCGTGACCCAGATCATCGGCGGACTGCGCTCCGGCATGGGCTACCTCGGCGCGGCCACCCTCGAGGATCTGCGCAAGAACGCCCAGTTCCTCAAGATCACCAACGCCGGCCTCCGGGAGAGCCACCCGCACGACGTGTGGATCACCAAGGAGCCACCGAACTACTCCTCGCCGTTCGTCTCCGGCGAGCAGGAGTAGGCCAACCGATCGAAACGGGCCGGTTCCCAAGGAACCGGCCCGCTCAGCATCACTCCCCCTCGTCCGGCAACCAACCGCGCCGCTTCATCACGAGCCAAACCCCGCAGGCCGTGGCCAGTCCGAGCGCCGCTCCGCCGAGAACGTCCGTCGGGTAATGCACCCCCACGTACAACCGGCTCAAACCCACCAGACACGCCCACCCGAACGCCAACCACGCCACCCAGGCGCAATCCCTGCCCTTCAGCAGCAACCCGAGCATGAAGGCGATGGCGAACGCCGTGGTCGAATGCCCGCTCGGCCAACTCGGGGCCATGTACACGTCCTCGAGCGGTTTGGAAAACGGGAAGTTGCTGGGCCTCACGCGGTCGATCGGGTGCGCGATGACGTTGCGCAGGATGCCCGCCACCGCGAAGCACGCCAGGCACGCCCAGGCGTAGGACCGAAACCGCTTCCAGTAGGAGACCCCGAGCAGCAGCGCGGCCTGCACCGCCCCCAACCCGGTCGCCGTGATCGCCACCATCACCGGGTCGAGCCACTCCCGCCGCAGCCCAACATGAACCGCGCGGAATAGCGCCTCGTCCCACTGCATCAACCAGGTCACGGGGCAAGGTTACCTGCCGGCCCCGCCCTCGCCCCAGCCCGCGCGCCCCGCGTGTATGCCTCTCCGCTTGCCGAGGAGATGCAAGCCGAAGCCGCGCGTTTTCCCCTCCGTAGCCGAAGGCGTGCGGAGGGGGTGCAGGGGGAGGCGCAGGCCCAAACGACCCGCAAGCCACGGCCTCTCGGTTGCGGTCTAGACGAACGGTGTCATAAGGAAATGGTAGGGGCGGGTCTGTGACCCGCCCGCGCGTTGCGGCGACCCTGGTGTCCCGTTTCTTGCCCCCGGGTGTCATCCCGAGCGAAGCGAGGGATCTCGGACGTTTCCCAACCATCAACGCCCGTGCGGCCGGATCCCTCACCTTCGGTTCGGGATGACACCCTTGGGGGTTGGGTGGCCGGGGTGACGCGCAGCGTTCACCTCGGTCCGAAGGACGATTTCGCCCATTACCGCGCCTGCCACCTCCGAACGAACCCGCCGCCGCTCTGTCACCGGAACCATGCGGAGCCCCGAAGGGGCGGCCTAACCCAGCCCAGGGCAACGCCCTGGGTGAGGCCCGCCTATTCCTCCAAGCCCTGTAGGGGCGGCCCAATCCGGAGCATTTTACGTAGGTCCCGATGTGCGACCCCTCGCGGGGTCGATCGATTGGGCGGGGCCGATCCCGAGGTTTTCGACCCCGGGCTATTACCTGCGAGGCCTCACGGGGTCGATGAGGAACCTGCGGTTGCCGTGTGGCTGTTCGCGGGGCTATTCGTGAATCGCCTTTTCAAAGCCATGCCTAACCAAGCAACGACCGAGATCCCTCGCTTCGCTCGGGATGACACCCAAGGGTTGGGAGGCAAGAAGAAAACGCCAAACGCCCATGGGGCGATTCGTGAATCGCCTCTTCAAAGCCATGCCGAACCAAGCAACGACCGAGATCCCTCGCTTCGCTCGGGATGACACCCAAGGGTTAGGAGGCAAGAAGGAAACGCCAAACGCCCATGGGGCGATTCGTGAATCGCCCCTACAAAGCCACGCGCCAGCAGGCAGCACATGGACCCTTCGCTGCGCTCGGAATGCCGCGCCAAGAGCCTGGACCGGCCACGACCGCCGGCGCTACACCCCACCTTCGACGTGGAGCGTCTTCTCCCGCACGTACAGCGCGAAGCCGCTCGCCGAGCCGCGCGGCTTC
>CAZIIS010000187.1:0-3196 GCA_964539295.1 uncultured Fimbriimonadaceae bacterium
GCCGATGGCGTCCAGGTCGCCAAGCCGCGCAACGGCCTCGTCGACCGCCGCGCGCGGCGCCGCCTCCGGGTCCTTTGACGCCGGACCGCGGAGCTCCTCCAACGCCCCCGCCAGCCATTCGCTAACTTGGCTCCAGCTCTCGCTCGAACGCGAACCGTGTTCGGCTAGGAACCGCACCACGTCGAGCAGCGCCTTGGCGTCGTCCGAGCCCTTGGCGCCCAACCGGCTCTCCCATACGGGTAGCCCCCGCACGATGTCCGCGTCGCGGGCCATCAACTCCCACGCCGACACCGTGTCGGCCGGGAAGGTCGATCCCGCCGCGAGCAGCGCCATTGCCTTCCTGCGTTCCAGTTTGCCGCCCGCGAGTTCGAGGAAGAGCCGCAGGCACCTTCCCGGCCCGGTATGCCCCAACCGCCGGCTCTCCGCGCCGTTGTGCGGCATTCCCGCCGTATCCAGCTGCTCCTCCATCAGCGACGCGTACGGGTCGGACGCCGCGAACAACACCCCGATCCGGTAGAGCGGCGTCCCCGACTCCATCAGGGCCCCGACCTCGCGGACCACCGCGCGGCACTCCTCCTCCGGGTCGCCCGCGACGAACAGCCGCATCCCCTCGGCTTCGGGCTCCTGCGGCTCGCCAAGCACCTCCAGCAGCAGCTCCTTCTCGCGCAGCGCCTCGCAGAGCGCCCGCTGGCCCAGCGTGAGCCTTTTCGGCAGGTACAGCACGACGCGCCCGATGTCCCTCAGCGCAGGCGTCCCCTCCCGCACCGCGACGGACGCCGCCTCCGCCACCTCGTCCGCGGTCAGGTTCTGACCCAGGCTCGCGTGCCACGCGTCCCAAAGATCGACCACCGCGCGAGCGCGCGGCGTATCGGAGCCAGCCAAGGCGTCCCGCTCCGGACGCTCCAACCCCGCGACCGCCCTGGCGACCGCCTGGATCGTCTGGGGCGAATCCCCGTGCTCCTGGAACGGCCCGTCCGTCTGGTTCAGGGCGACCCGGGCCGCCTCCAATTGGTGCATCGGGCCGGCCCGTCGCGCGCCCCTCTCGGCCAGGCGCGCCCCCGCCAACAGCTCCGCCAGGCGCCCGAGCGGCATGAACCGCACGTTCACCATCCCCTTCTCCGAGCAGATCCGCCGCCGGACGTGCAGGCCCGCCGCCTGCGAGGGCGGCACGATCGTCACCGGCGCCATCGGATCGGCGCCCTTGGCCGCCGTTAGGGCCTCTTCCAGCGCGTGCACGGCCGCTTGGCCAAACGGCGTGCGGAAGACGGTAGTTTCGTTATCCCTCCCCATGCCGCATGGTTACCCGTTCCCCTTGTCGGCGCGCAACCCCTCGATGCGCTGGAGCCCCTCCTTCGTGCCGACCACGATCAGCAGGCTCTTCGCGCGGGTGAACGCCACGTAGACCATCTCCCGGCCGATCTTGCCGCTCAGGCCCGCCTCGCCTGGCTCCACAACGATCGACACGGGGCATTCCAGGCCCTTGAACTTCCGCACCGTCGCCCAGCCCAGCTCCGCGCGCGACGTCGGTGAAAGCTCCGCGAAGCGGAGGCTCGCCAACTCGGCGATCTCCCGGAGCCGCGTCTTCTTGGCCCCGCAAAAGGTCTGCACCACGATCTGGTTGGCCTTCACCTCGTCCTCGGAGATGAGCCTGCCGATGCGCTCCTCCAGGGCCTCCTCCAACTCCTCCGGGCGGGCAAGCTCGATCGTCTCCACGGGCACGCCCTGCGGCCCCTTCGTACCCGGTCGGAACGACCCCTCGTAGTAGCCGACCGACGCCTCGTGGATCGCCTGCGTGTTGCGCATGTTGTAACGCAGGTTGCGCTTCATGAACCCGCCAAACAGCTTGTCCAGCGCCTCGGCCCTCTCGTGGTAAAGCACCTGGTTGTCGTCGTAGAAGACGGTGATCTCCGACTCCTGCGGGTCGCGCAACGCGGCCTTCACCACGTCGAACCAACGCTCCTCGAAGTCCTGCCCCTCATCCACCACGATCGAATCGAAGCGGAGGTCGGGCCGCTCTTCGATCGCCTGTCGCGCCCACTTGGGGCATTGCGCATAGAACTCCGCCAGGCACTGCTCGTCCTCGGGCAACGGCGGCACATAGACCCCCGCTTCCCGAGCCAGCTTGAGGCTGAGCCCATGGAAGTTGCCAACGGTCACGCCCTTCGCGCTCGCCAACCGGCCGGCCAGGTCGTTGGCCAACATCTCGTTGTAGCAGGTCAGCGCCACACGTCGGCCTTCTTGCGCGGCGCGCCGCGCGACCTCCACCGCCAGGAGCGTCTTGCCCGAGCCGGCGCACCCGCGCACCAGCATCCGCCGGTTTTCGGCGAGCTCGTCCAGCGTCTCGGCTTGGTCCTCGTTCAACTCCCGGAACGTCCGCTCGTCCTCCTCCAGCTCGACCCCGATCGTCCGCACGGCGGCGAAGGCGGGCGAGTGGATGCGCTCCAGCGCGGCGACCACCTCCTCGACCGAGGGAGCGTCCGGCCGGGTTCCGGCGAACCAATGCCGGAGGGCGCCAATAAGCCTTTCCTCCAGCCGGCCCATGTCGTAGGCGTCGAACACGATCTCCGGAACCGCGTTGCCGGGCAGTTCGGCGCGCCGCACGCTGGTGTCGGGGAAGCACACGACGCCGTAGAAGGTCGGCTTCCCGTTACCGGTCATCTCGCGGCGCAACCGTCGGCGCAGCCCCACGCGACACCAGATGCACTCCTGGATCGGGTCCTGGATGCGGTTGGGATGGCCCGACGAGCTGACCGAAGTCCAGTTCCCGGTCTCCCCGTCGTAGCAGACGAAGCCGCCCTTCACCTCCATGACGAGCGCCCCGTACCTCGGGTGGGCCAGTACGAAGTCCGCCTCGCCATCCCGACGCCCACGGCCGGGCTGCACCTTGGCGTTCCAGGTCACGCTGTAGAAGACCGACCAGTCGTCGTCGAGCTGGTCGGCCAGCATGTCGTACACCTTGACCTCTGCCCGGCGGGCCGGGTTTTCCCGCACCTCGCGCGGCAGTTGAGTTGGATGAAGTCGTGCCATATCCCTATCAAGCTCAAGTATGGCCGGATGGCGCAATGCCTGCATACCAGGACGGTACGACCACAATAGCAGGACGTCTGCGGCGATCAGCGCAGGCAGACCCACGGATACAGGCGCTCGGCCCAGCCTACAGCTTCAGGGCGTCGTACACCTTGGTCCAGCGCCCCTC
>CAZIIS010000188.1:0-3090 GCA_964539295.1 uncultured Fimbriimonadaceae bacterium
CGCCTCCCCCTGCACCCCCTCCGTACGCCTTCGGCTACGGAGGGGGAGGACGCCGCGGCAACGCCAGACACACCGGCCCAATCCATCGCCCCCGAGAGGGGTCGAAGCGAATTGCCCGGGGTCGAAGACCCCGGGTTCGCCCCCACCCAATCCATCGACCCCGAGAGGAGTCGCACCACCCAAACCGTTACGCCCGACTACTCCCCGCACAGGCTCAGGTCCAGACGCTCCCGCACCGCCTTCCTCGCCCGGTGCAGGCGCGACTTCAGCGCGGCGAGCGAGATCCCCAGCCGCTCGGCCGCCTCCTCCCCGCTCAACCCATCCACGTCCCGCAACAGGTACGCCTGCCGATACGGCTCGTCGAGCGCCCCGAGCGCCTCGGCCACGCACGACCTCAACTCCTTCCCCTCCAACTCGGCCTCCAACCCCGGGCCCGGATCGGCAATCTCCAACCCCTCTCCCTCCAGCGCGGAGAGCGCCAGCAGCGGCGCCAGCCGCTCGCGGCGACGCATCCGCCCGCACACCCGGCGCGCGATCTGCGCAAGCCAACCCTGGAACGCCTCCGGCTCGCGCAGCGACCCCATCGCCTGGTGCGCCCGAAGCAGCGCCTCGGCCAGCGCGTCCTCCGCGTCGTCCGGGTTGCCGCACGCCCGCACCATCTGGCGGTACACGGCGTCCTTGTGCCGCGCTGCCAGCCGCTCGAAGTCCATGGCGCTATTGTGGCCCGCCGCGCGGGTGGGGGCCAAACCCCAGATCGGCGCCGAGCTAATGCTATATTGTCAACCGTAACGCAACGGTCTGCATTGCCCGCCGAGAACCTACGCCCAAACCAAGCGGAGGCGACACGGCGCGGGATGCGTGAGACGGCACGTGGAGGAGGATGGCTGTGATCGGTTTGGCGGTCCTGATAGCCTTGGCGGCGCCCCGGTCGACTACGGGCGCGTTGCCCAGCGTGGCGGCGGCTTTCCCGGCTCTCGCGGCCGTCGAGGCCGATTCGCCCAGCCTTCGAAACTGCGCGCTCTTCGTACAGGAGGGCCGGAAGCCGCCGGACCGGCTTGTGCAGTTCATCGCGTCCGCGCTGGTCGCCACCGCCTACACCGACCAGGGGCGGCCCCGACTGGCCCCCGACGCCGCCAGGCGCTCTGCGCTGGGCGCGGCCAACCGGGCCAGGGCCTACGCCGAACCGCTCGCGGCGCTCGCGCCGAACGCATTCCGCGACGGCGACCCCCAGCGGCAGGGCGTGCTGTTCACGGAGCGCCTGCTGGAGTTCGCCTCGTCGGACGGGTACAAGAACAGCCCGAACACCCTGACGCCAGGCGATGCGCTACTCGACCGGGCGCTGGTCGACCTCGGCCCAGCCGCGCTCGCCTCGTTGCCGTTCGACGAGCCGGTGGTCTACTCCAGCAAGCCGGTGAAGGGCGAGCTTCCCTTGCCGAAGTCCGTGCAGAAGGCCGTGTCGGCGTTCGGGGCGATGGGCGCGGTCGTGTCCGCCATGCTGCCGCAAGCCGCGCAGAGCCAGTACGACCCCCTTCAGTTGGCGTGGATACGCGAGCAGGCCGAGCAGGCCTCCGACGTCGCCCGGGCGGTGTTGGTGCTGCGCCGGGGCCGAGGGTCGGTCTGGTGCTCCCTGGGGCTCTACTCGCGACAGGGCCGGCTTCGCGGAACCGCGAATCGGGTCCTCGCGGCGAGCCCGCCCAGGCAGGCCCTGCCCACGCCGCTGAAGGAGCCGATAGCTCCCTCTCTGGGCGAGGGAGCGCGCCGGTACCAGGAGGCGCTCGGCATGCTCGCCGCCCAGCGGTTCGCCGACGTGCCGCGCGAGGCCCGCGACCTGCTTCTTTCGCCAAGCACCCACGAGCCGCTGCGGTACGGCGTGCACCAGGCCCTGTCCGCGCTGTTCGCCGGCGAGGAACGCACCGTCGTGATCGCCCTGCCCGCCTCCTGGACCTTCATGCCGCTACGCATGGATGCGAACGGCGCCGTGGACATGGCCGCGTTCCGCGAGCGACTGTCCAGGGACCTCGAGATCGCCCTCGCCGAGCCGGACGCGCTCGTTCTGCGCCCAAAGAACCCCGACGACGAGCTCGACAGCGGCATCGACAAGGCGCAGCTTGAGAGGGCGGCCGAGCACACGCTCAAGCGCAAGGGCTGGGACGGCCCGCGCGGCTACCTGGTCGCCTATGACCGCTGCAACGTCACCGCCGAAACTTGTCGCGATTGGCATGCCTACCTCGGGCTGCTGAACGCCGCCGGCGTTTCGTCTCCCCGACCCGATATGGAACGGCCCGCGGCGCTGAGCTTCTTGGGCCGGCTCTCCGCCCGCCAGTGGACCGAGCTTCTGGAGGCCAAGTCGCTTCCGCTCGACGCCCTGTCCCCCAGGCAGAGCCGGGCCCTGCGCAACTGGGTCGACGACGCCCTCTTCGCCGGGGCCAAGCAACCGCAGGCCGAGGGGGCGCCCGACGCGCTGCGGCTCGGGGCCGAGGCGTTTGCCAATGCCGGCTCCTCGGCGGCCAGGCTCTGCGTGGAGGTGCGCTCGGAGTACGTGCTCCGGCTGGCGTCCTGTCCGGACAACCAGCGCGACGCCTGGCCCACGGGCGACCTGACGACCGAGTTCGTGCGCGACCGGTTGGCCAACCTGCGGCACTTCGGATTCCGCGACGCGGAGCTCGCCTGGCGCTGGGGGGTCCGCACCAGCTACGTGTTCTCCATCGTCGTGCCGCCCGGCATCGCCTTCGAGCAGTCGCTCCCCTGGACGCAAGACGATCGCTCCTCGGCCCCGGTCGGGCTGAAGGGGCTGCCGGACGAGATCCGGTCTGAGCTGGGGGAACGGGGCTGACGCTTCCGCCGGGCCGGCCCTCCCGCCCGCTCGGCGGATGGGGGAGAAGGGCGCCCGAAAAGGCGGATGCCCGGGTACGCCGCCGGGTTCGTCCGGCGGTCCATCGAAGGCCGCCCGTTCGGTAACGCGGCCGTTCCGGGGAAGGTCCGCATACCGGGCGATCCGCGCGAAGCCCATGGCTCCATTGCGTCCCGCTCCGAGAACGGCCTAAACAGGGGTTTGGTTCTGGGCGTATTCGCGAGCCGATCGGATCATCT
>CAZIIS010000189.1:0-3001 GCA_964539295.1 uncultured Fimbriimonadaceae bacterium
TGGACGGCCGCCAGTCGCATTCGGTGGGCGCGAGCCTGCCGGAGATGGCGGCGATCCTGTCCAAGCTGGGTTGCGTGGACGCCATCAACCTGGACGGCGGCGGTTCCACGACGTTGGTGTTGGACGGCCAGGTGATGAACCGGCCGAGCGACGGACGTCAGCGCAAGGTGGCGAACGGGCTGTACCTGATCGGTCCGGCGCGGCCGACTCCCGTTCAGGTCGATCCGGAGGACATGGTGGTCAAGGGTCCGGGACGCATCGCCCAGGGCGAGCAGGCCGCCTACCAGGCGGTCGGCGCGGACGGCAACCCCGTGCCGAACGACCAGGTGATCTGGTCGGCGAGCGGGGCGGGGTGGATCGACCAGGACGGCGTCCTGCGCACGGTGCGCCCGGGAACCGCCAATCTGAGCGCGCGGGTCGGCGACCGCCGCCTGAACCTGAGCGTGTTGGTCGAGCCGGCGGTGGAGGCCTCTCGGGCGGCCCCACGGGCTGGAAGGGCCAAGCCGGTGCGCCCGGCGACCAAGAAGGCCGGTACCGGCAAAAAGGGACCAAAACCGGTTCGGAAGGAACGGTAGAAAACCGATACCTTATCGGGCGGCGCATACCGTAGGCTCTCGGCCGGTGTGTGCTACGCTCCCTAACGGATGCGTGCCTTCCTCGGCGGCGAGGGGGGCATGGGGTATTGGCAATGGTCTTATCTACGCTTCTAGCCCTCGCCATCATGCAGGACGCCACGCCGATGCGCATGATGCGCTACCCGGACGTTCACGGCGACTTGGTGGTCTTTACCTATGCCTCCGACCTGTGGTTGTCTGACCGGCACGGGGGATACGCCCGGCGACTCACGACCCACCCAGGCACGGAGAGCCGCGCGAAGTTCTCCCCCGATGGCAAGTGGATCGCCTTCACCGGGCAGTACGACGGCGGCGCCGACGTCTATGTGATGCCGACGGAAGGGGGCGAGCCGAGGCGCTTGACCTCGGAAGCCGGCGGCGAGGCGGTGTTGGGCTGGACGCCCGACGGCGCCAAGGTGGCCTACGCGTCCTCGCAGGAATCGACCTTCACCTCAAGGCTCTGGTTGGTTCCGGTGAGCGGCGGAACGCCGATCCGGACCGACATTGCGGAGGTCGCGGATCTCTCCTTCTCGCCCGACGGCAAGAAGGCCGCGTACTGCCGGAAGTACTCGCACGAGTTCAACTGGAGGCGGTATCGGGGCGGCACGCAAGGGCGTATCAGCTTCTGGGACTTCGACACCAAAGCGTACAGCGAGCTTCCGTCGGGGCGCGAGCAGAGCTGGTACCCGATGTGGGTCGGCAACACCGTGCTTTACGCCAGCGACCTGCGCGACGGCACGGTGAACCTCTACCGGTACGACTTGGGCTCCAAGAAGACCGAGCGGCTCACCAACTTCGCGGACGGGGACGTGCGTCATCCCAGCACGGACGGCAAGCGCGTGGTGTTCGAGCGCCACGGCCTGCTTCAGACCTACGACCTGAAGGATGGCAAGCTGGAGACGCTGGCCCCCACGGTCCTGGGCGACATGGTGGCGATGCGGCCTCGGTTCCGCAGGCTGGGCGACCAGGTCGGGAACATCAGCGTCTCGCCCTCGGGCAAGCGGCTTGCGATTCAGGCTCGCGGCGACATCTACACCGTGCCGGCCAAGAACGGGGAGACGCGGAACCTGACCAACACGCCCGGTCCGCGGGAAAAGGCCCCCGCCTGGTCGCCGGACGGCAAAACGATCGCCTACCTCAGCGACGCCACCGGCGAGTGGCAGATCTACACGGCGCCGCAGATGGGCGGCTCGGCCACGCGGCTCAACACCAACCCCAAGATCCGGATCGAGGGCTTCGACTGGTCTCCCGATGGGAAGCTCCTGTCGGTGACCACCCCGCGCGGCGAACTGTACGTGGTGGACGCCAAGACCGGCCAAGAGGATCTGGTCACCAAGGCCGAGTACGGGCTGAACGGTTTTGACTGGGCGCCCGACGGCAAGTGGATCGCCTACATCGAGGGCGGGAAGAACCTGTTCGGCGCGCTTTACCTGTACAACGTGGAGTATAAGAAGAGCACGAAGGTGACGGAAGGCAATTTCCGCGACGACGCGGTCAGCTTCGACCTCGGCGGCAAGTACCTGTACCTTGTCTCGAACCGCACCTTCCAGGCGTCGCCGTCGGCGTTCGAGTTCATGATGAGCATGGCGCCGGCCGAGCAGGTGTTCGTGCTCCCTCTGGCCAAGGACACGACCGACCCGATGCGCCCGGCCGTCGATGAGGAGCCGGCGGGCAGCGAAGCCGAGAAGCCCAAGGCGGAGGCGCCCAAGCCGGGCGAAAAGCCGAAGGAGACCGGCCTCAAGATCGACCTCGACGGCTTGGCCCAGCGCGCGTTACCGCTGCCGTTCCCGCCCGGCCAGTACCAGGCGATCGTCGGCCTGCGGGACGGCGTGTGCGCCCTCTCGGGTGGCACGCTGCTCAAGTGCGGCCTTACCGACGAAGCCCCGGCGACGATCCTCAGGGGCGTCAGCCTGATCAGCTTCAACCCGCAACGGACGACCATCGGCTACCAGGCGATGGGCGCCGTGGGGATCAGCGACCTGCGGCCGGGCATCGACCCCCGCGCCGGGGCGGTCAACCTCTCCGACGTCGCCTCGGTCGTGGACCCGCGCGCCGAGTACCGGCAGATGTACTGGGAGGCGTGGCGCCACGTTCGCGATCGCTTCTACGACCCGAACATGCTCGGGCTGGACTGGTTTGCGCTTGGGAAGCGTTACGAGAAGATGCTCGACGATGTGAGCGACCGGAACGACCTGAACATCGTGCTGAGCCAATTGGTCGGCGAACTCGGAACTGGGCACGCCTACGTGTTCGGCGGCGAGTCGACCGCCGTTCCATCGGGAGCGCCCGTCGGGATGCTCGGCGTGGATTACCAGGTCGAGAACGGCTTCGTGAAGTTCAAGCGGATCTACCGGGGCGAGAACTACTCGCCGCGGAGCCGCGGACCG
>CAZIIS010000190.1:0-2955 GCA_964539295.1 uncultured Fimbriimonadaceae bacterium
GCGGACCACCTGCGCCCTGGGTTTGGCTATCAATGCCTAGGCCATGACCCCGACGTAATCGCTCGCCGCACGCACAAATGAGCCGTTGCTGTGGAATTCGCGCCGAACCATTGGCGTCAACGTAGACGATTCCGGATCGCATCAGACTAAACTGGGCTTTCGGTGAGGCGCCCATGAAACGCAAGATCATCTGTGCGATCGATACCGGCGACATCGACGAAGCGTGTCGAACCGTCTCGCGCCTTGCCGGTATCGTAGGGGCGTTCAAGATCGGGCACGCGCTGACGCTTCCGCACGGGCTTGACGTCATCGGGCGGCTCCGGGACGCGGGCGCGGAGCGCATCTACCTCGACGCCAAGCTGCACGACATCCCGAACTCCGTGGCTTTGGCGGTGGAACAGGCGACGCGAAAGGGGGTGTGGGCCTTGACGCTGCATGTCTCCGGCGGGCCCGCGATGATGACCGCCGCGGTCGAGGCGGCCCGGTCGTGGGACGAGACGGGCGGACCGCTTCTCATCGGCGTCTCGGTGCTGACCTCCATCGACCAGCACGTGTTGTCCGACCACCTTGGGGTGAACCGCTCGCTTGAGGACCACATGGCGTACATGGCGAAGCTCGGCGTCGAATGCGGGCTCGACGGCGTGGTGTGCGGCACGAACCACGTTCGGCGGGCGCGCCAGGCGATCGGCCACGCGATCATCGTCACCTCGGGCATCCGCATGCCGTCGGAGGGGGCGGTCAGCAGCGCCGTCACCGCGCTCCAGGACGGAGCGGACTACCTGGTGATCGGCCGGGCTTTGACCTCTGCCGAGGACCCGTTCCAGGCGCTCACGCAGCTCGGCCTGGTGCGCGACGGGAGACAACTGGTCTGATCAGTCTACGCGGCGCTCTGTTGGGCTGGTTCGACCGGCGTCGCCGCGAGCTCCCCTGGCGGGGCACGCGGGACCCCTATGCCGTCTGGGTGAGCGAGGCGATGCTCCAGCGCACCCGCGTGGCGACCGTGGTCCCTTTCTACGAGCGGTTCATGCGCGAGTTTCCCACCGTGGAGGCGCTTGCGCAGGCCGACGAGCAGCGGGTGTTGGCGCTCTGGCAGGGGTTGGGTTTCTACCGTCGGTGCCGGATGCTCCAGCAGGGGGCGCGGTGGGTTGTCGAGCACGGCATGCCCGAAAGCGCGACGGAGTGGCGGAAGGCGCCGGGCGTGGGCGCCTACACCGCAGGCGCGATCGCCTCGATCGCGCTGGGTGAGGCCGCGCCGCTGGTGGATGGCAACGTGGAGCGCGTCTTCGCGCGGCTGACTGCCAGCCCTCTCAAGGGCGCAAGGCTTCGGCGGAGCGCGTGGGACTGGGCAACCGCGATGGTGGACCCGGTCCGCCCGGGCGACTGGAACCAGGCGCTGATGGAGCTAGGGGCGACGGTCTGCACGCCGCGCAACCCGCAGTGCAAGGCGTGCCCCGCGGTGGGTCGGTGCAAGGCGCTTGCCGAGCGGAGGCCGGAGGAGTATCCCCGGACCGAACCCGCCCGGGAGGTGGTGCACCTTCGCCACACGGTCTGGGCGCCGGTGTGCGACGGCGCCGTGGGCGTGCGGCAGGTCCCGGAAGGACGCTGGTGGGCCGGACTATGGGAGTTTCCGCGCGTGGAGGGGCACGGCGAGCAGGCGGAGAGCGAGCTTCGGGCGCTGGTCGGAGAGGCTTGGCCCGAGGAGGCCGGGCGCTTTTCACACAGCGTGACGCACCATCGGATTCGGGTCGAGGTCTTCCTCGCGCGGTGTGAAAGCCGGAGCGGAGCGCTGAGGTGGGTGGCGCCGCAGGAACTGAGCGCGCTGCCGATGCCCGCGCCGCAACGAAAGGCGGCGAAGATGGCCCTCGCGCTAGGTTAGCCGTAGGGTTGCGGCCGACCGGCAGCCTCTGGCTGGGTCCGTCCCGCCGCGTGGGTACAATCCGTGGCAATTCAGCCGCAAAGACGTGTCGTTTTTGTGGCCCCGAAATCCCCTCCTGAGGAGTCGACATTTTAAAATGAGCAACAAACGTGTGTACCTTTTCCGCGAGGGCAACGCCCAGATGCGGGACCTTCTTGGCGGCAAGGGCGCCAACCTGTGCGAGATGACGAACATCGGGTTGCCCGTCCCGCCCGGATTCACGATCACCACCGACGTCTGCAAGGAGTACTACACCGTCGGCAAGAAGCTGCCGGAAGGGCTGATGGACGAAGTCAAAGCCGCCCTGAAGACGGTCGAGACCTCGTTGAACAAGAAGTTCGGCGACCCGAAGAACCCGCTGCTGGTGTCGGTTCGCTCGGGCGCGAAGTTCTCCATGCCGGGCATGATGGACACCGTTTTGAACCTCGGCCTCAACGACACGACGGTCAAGGCCGTGGTCGAGCTCACCGGCAACGAGCGGTTCGCCTACGACAGCTATCGCCGCTTCCTCATGATGTTCTGCGACATCGTGCTGTCGGACGTCTATCCGAAGCTGAAGAAGAGCGAGTTCGAAGGGATCTTCGACGAACTGAAAGAGAAGGTCGGCGCGAAGATCGACACCGAGGTGGATGCCGACGGCCTGAAGGAGCTGTGCTCGCAGTACAAGGAGTACATCAAGGGCATCTACGGCCAGGAGTTCCCGAGCGACCCGCTGACCCAGCTCGAACTGGCCATCGAGGCCGTGTTCCGCTCCTGGAACAACGAGCGCGCCATCCTCTACCGCAACCGCGAGAAGATCAGCCACGACCTCGGCACCGCGGTCAACGTGCAGAGCATGGTGTTCGGCAACATGGGTAACGACTCCGGCACAGGCGTCGCCTTCACCCGCAACGCCGCCACCGGCGACAACCACATCTACGGCGAGTACCTGATGAACGCCCAGGGCGAAGACGTGGTCGCGGGCGTGCGCACGCCGCAGCCGGTCAGCCAGCTCGAAAGCGAGAACCCGGAGATCTACAAGCAGTTCGTGGAGATCGCCC
>CAZIIS010000191.1:0-2904 GCA_964539295.1 uncultured Fimbriimonadaceae bacterium
GTTCCAGCACGGCCACTCGCCTTCGACGGCGTCGGTGTTCGGGTCGTCCCAGTCCTTGTCGCTCGTGCCGGCGACGTTGAACCGGCCGTCCGCGTCGGTGTTGCCGACAAACTTGGGTCGGTCGGGGATGAACTTGGTGCCGGCGTCTTGGCACGGGGTCTGCACGACCTCGTAGGCGTAAACGGCGGCGCCTTTCAGCGGCTCGTCGTTGACGTCAAACACCTGGAGCCAGTGTTCCCGCTGAGGGACCAGGCGGCCCTGGGTTCCCCAGAACCGGTCGCCCCGATAGCCCGCGTAGTATTGGATCGCGCCGGCCTGCGCCGGGTGCATGACCAGGTGGCAATGGTCCATCAGGTAGCCGTACGAGCCGCCGCATGGGATGCCTTGGGCCCGCGTGTACGATAGGGTGTCGGCGCCCTGCACGACCGGCAGCACGTCGGTTCCCGCGTAGAACTTGCCGTTCTCGTCGGTGAGTAGCACGTTGGATGCGGTCACCGGGTAGCCGTAGAGGTCAGGCAACGACACGGTCGTGTGACCCAACTCGTGGATGATCGCGGCGTCGATCGCCATCAGGTTGACGGGCTCCTTCACCGGGAAGCCGCCGTCGTAGTACTTCTCGTCCTGAACCCAGGGTTGCTTGTCCCAGGTGGCGTCGTAGTCGCGTTTGCCGTCGGGCTTGAGCGTGGAGGCCGGGTCGAGGTCGTAGAAGTTGTCGATGGCGAGGGCGTCCCGGATGCCGTCGGGGCTGGTCGTCGGCAGCACGGAGTCGCGAAGGAGCACGTCCATCCGCTGCTTCTCGGCCGTGACCCAGTCCAGATAGCAGAACGAGCCAATGTGGTTGATCTTGCGGCTCTTGTACTCGGCCTCCAGGTCGGTTGCCGTGTAGCCCATGCGAAGCGGCCGCGCGATGTTGAGGTCGCAGCGTTCGTTGTTGGCCAGGCAGAGGTCGGCCACCTTGTGATCCGGGTCGACGGTGACCTTCACGAAGACGGGCTGGCTGGGCCAGGTCCAGCCGAACGCGACGGTCGCAGACTCGCGGGGGGCAAGAGCCTTATCAATGATAGCTTTCTTAACAAGGATCGGCTTCTCGTCCGGGTCGAGTCGGAAGTTGCGGTTCGTGTCGGGAACCAGTTCGAAGCGGACCTCGGTCCCCGCCGGGGCGGTCGCGAAACCGTAGTTCTCAATGTGCGCCACGGAGCGGACGACGTCGCCCGGGGCCGGGTTGTTCTTCACAGCGTCGGCGGCATATCGCGGCAGGCGCTCTACGAACAGCAGGTCGAGGTCGGGCTGGTCCTCGGGAATCACGTTGACGTCGTAAGCCGCCTTCATGCCGCGGAACTCGGCGACGAGCTTGCACTTGCCCACGGCGTGCCCGGAGACCATTCCGTTCTTGTCCACGGTGGCGACCTTCGGGTTGGTGGTGGACCAGCGGATGTACGGCTTGGCGTCGAAGTCCGCCCACTGGCCATAGCGAACCGCGTAATCGGTGATGCGCTCAAATCGTCCGGCTTGGCGGGCCATCAGGCCGAACTGCTTATCCTGGCCGTCAACCACGCGCCGATCGGAGGGCACGCAGTTCGCGTCGGGGTCGATGCGCACCGCGTCGTAAGGGGCGGTGATGAAGTAGTCGCGGTAGACGACTGGCGCCTGCTCGCGCGGGCCCTGCGAGTTGAGTTCGCCCCTGAAAACGAGTTCGTCCATGGTGGCATCGGCGCCCGGGCCGCCTAGATGCACGCGCGCGTCGGTCATGGTCGCCGGGTCCAGGAAGTCGTTGTCGGCGGCGACCGGGCCGTCCACAGCAACCTTGTCTATCCAAAGCGGCAGGCCGAGCGGTTTGCCGTCATTGGATATCCACATGGCCGCCACGTGGCGCCACTGGCCTTTCTTCCAGCCGGAGACGTCGGCGCGGCTGACGGTCACCTTGCGGGGCGAGGCCATCACGAACCGGAGCATGCCGCGTGCGGACTTCTCGATGAGCAACCCGTTGCGCGTCGGGTCGCCGATGCGAAGTATCGGGTGGGTCTTGCCGTCGGCGCCGTCCCAGTTGGGCCGGAGCCAAAACTCGATGATCCCGGTCTGGCGGTTCAGCACCGGGTTGTCCACCGCCACGTCCTGGTCAAGAGCGATGCCCTTGCCGAACGTGCCGGGAGCGGAGGGGGGAAGCGAGATGGGAGAGGCGATGCGCGCGGAGCCTGCGATCGGAGCGTCGGTGAACCACGGAGTGGCTACGGAGGGGGACGCATTGGCCAACTCGGGGCCGCAAAGTATGGCGGCGAGGGCGAGGAGCCCCGGGCGGGCGCCAAACACGTCTCCCGGTCGAGAACGGAGCGGAATGTGCATGGGAGTAAGTTTGCTTCAGGAAAGAGGCAAGATCACTCAAACGCCGAGAGGCGTCTGCATGATCTTGCCGCGTCGTGGGCCGCCCCAGGCCGAAGGGGCTTGAGCGACCAGTTATGTATCGGGCCGCGGTTACTGCGGTTGGGTGGGAGGGGCGGCGTTTTCGGGTACCGGGCGGAAGTTCTCATCAAGCCACTGCTTGCTGTGAACGTCGTACGTCCAGCCCGCGCGTAGCTTGGCCTTGTCCTGCTCGGTGAGTTCCTTGCGCGCGACGGCCTTGACGTTGACCTCTTCCTTGCCTCCCTTGCCCTTAAGCAAGAAGGCTCCTCCGATTAGGACGACCACTGCCAGGATGACTACGATTGCCGCGACTTTGGGATCGATGCTCTTCTTCATGTTAGGTTGGGCCGCCGTTTGGGCGGCCCCGAGTCCTTAACGTAGCGAACGGCTCATTTGTAGGCCTGAGCGGCGATGGCGCCAAGGTCGGCCATCTGCTGCTGGGTGTACTCCTGGCCGACGCTGGCCGGGTTGTTGCTGCCATCCCAGTCGAGCATGTTCGTGCTGGAC
>CAZIIS010000192.1:0-2813 GCA_964539295.1 uncultured Fimbriimonadaceae bacterium
GTGGCCGGGGTGATGTCTTGTGCACCCCGGTCCGAAGGACAAGGCGCAAGGCCGCTGCGCCTACCCGTAAAGCGTCGGCCGGTCTGCGACCCCGGACGGCCTTCGCGAGCCGGGGCTGGGCGGCGCTCCTCCCAACCCACGGGCGTCATCCCGAGCGCAGCGAGGGATCTCGGACGCTCCCCAACCGTCAAGCCCATCCGACCAAGATCCCTCACCTTCGGTTCGGGATGACACGCTTGGAGGTCGGGTGGCCGGGGTGATGTCTTTTGCACCCCGGTCCGAAGGACAAGGCGCGTGCCAGACGGCCCGGCTTGCGCCTCCCCCTGCACCCCCTCCGTACGCCTTCGGCTACGGCGGGGGAGGACGCAGCGACGACGCTAGAACCGTCGGCCTGTCCGCCAGTTCAAGAGGGGCGATTCGTGAATCGCCCCTACATCGGCCACGCGGTACCGCACGCGCCCTTCGCCACCCCGAGAGGAATCGTCACCGTCACCGTCGTACCCTTGCCCAACACGCTGTCGATGGCAATGGCGCCACCGTGGGATTCGACGATGCATTTGACGATCGCCAGGCCAAGTCCGGTGCCACCCGTCTCGCGGTCGCGCGCGCGGTCGGAACGGTAGAACCGCTCAAACACGTACGGCAGGTCTTCAGGCGCGATGCCGGCGCCGTCGTCTCGCACCTCGAAGACGGCCGAATCGCCCTCCCGGCGGGCCTCCACCGCGACCGACCCTCCGGTCGAGGTGTGGCGGATGGCGTTGGTTAGCAGGTTCACGAGCACGCGGACGACGAGCGGCGGGTCGACGCGAAGCGTGAGGTCGTCGGGGGCGTTGCCCGAAAGGCGCCGCGCCGGCAACGAACGCACGTCCTCCAGCGCCTGGCCGATGAGCGCGGCCGCCTGGACCGGCTTGCGGGCGAGCTCCATCCGTCCTTCGTCCGAACGGGCCAGAAGCAGCAGGTCCCGCACGATGGAGGACATCGTGTCGGCGGATTCGCCGATCGCCTTGAGGTGCTCCCGGTAGCGTTCCGGCTCCTGTCGGCCGCGCACGGCGACCCCGACCCGCGTCTTGATCGCGGTGAGCGGCGTCTTGAGCTCATGCGAGGCGTCGGCCACGAAGCGCCTTTGCGATTCGTACGCTTCGCCAAGGGTTCGGAAGGAGCGCTCCAGGCGTTCCAGCATCGAGTTGAACGTGGTCGCCAGGCTGGCGAACTCGTCCTTTCCCTCCACCGGAAGGCGGCCGCTGAGGTTCGAGGCCTCGATCTCCTCCGCGGCGCGGGCGATGGAGGCCACCGGGGCCATCGCTCGCCCGGTCATGAAGACCCCTGCCAGGGTGGTGATCAACAGCCCGACCGGGATCATCGCAAGCAGGATGCCGAGGAGCTTCGAGACCGTGGCGTCCACCTGTTCCAGGTTCGAGGCCACCTGGACGACTCCGATCACCTTGCCGTCGTCGCGAAGGGGCGCCGAGAGGACGCGGATGCGGCTTTTGTTCCAGTGGACGGTGACGAAGGAGGACCGGCCGCCCACCGCGCGCCACAACGCGGCTCGGTCCCACGGACGGTCGTCCGGGTTGGGGAAGCCGTTGCCGGCGAGGTCGAACGATCGGGGCCGAGTCAAACGCCGTTCGAGTTCGGCACGCCGGATTCGTTCGGGGCTGATCCCGGTCCCTTCGGCGCCGATCGACGACCCTCGGGGTGGGGGTTCGAACCGAGGGGGAGGAGGCCCCATGGGACGTCCGCCCGGTCGGCCCATCCCGGGCCAGCGCATGCGGAAGAACGAAGCGCCCGCGCCCAACTCCGCATCGACGGCGTGGTAAAGGCTTGCGCAGGTGGTTGCGTAGATCACCACGCCCAACGCCACGAGCACCAGACCAAAGACCGCGGCGTAGTACAGCGTCAACCGGGTGCGGATCACTGGGCCACCTCATCGTCCGATCCGGAGCGCAGCACGTAGCCCAGCCCGTAGACCGTGTGGATGAGCTTCCGGGGGTGGCCGACGTCGATCTTGCGGCGAAGGCTGCGGATGTAGACGTCCACGGTGTTCGAGGTGCTGTGGTCGTTAAGCCAGATGCGCTCCATGATGGCCTCGCGGCTCAGCACCTGGCCCGCGTGTTTGGCGAGCGCTTCGAGCAGGGTGTACTCGCGGGCGGTGAGCGGGATCCGGGCTCTGCCCCGTTCGACGGTCTTGGCCGCCGTGTCGATCACCAGGTCGTCGACCTGGACGAGCGACTGCTTGATGGCGTTGTCGCGGCGCAACAGCGCGCGCACGCGCGCAAGCAACTCCTCGAAATCGAACGGTTTGCACAAGTAATCGTCCGCGCCGCACTCCAGGCCGGCGACCCGGTCTGGCACCGCGTCACGTGCGGTGAGCATCAGGATCGGGGTGTTGACCCGCGCCTCGCGAATGCGCCGGCAGACGGTGAGGCCGTCCATCCCGGGAAGCATCAGGTCAAGCAGGATGAGCGAGAACGGGCCGTGGAGCGCCAGGGCCAACGCGCGCGCGCCGTCCCGCGTGACGTAGGTCGTGTACCCGGCCTCGTCAAGCCCCTCGCGCACCGCCGACGAGATGGCGGGGTCGTCTTCCACGATCAAAATCTTCACGGCGCACCTGGTTGGATTGTACGTTGCGATCACGAGGAGAAGGTGAAAGCGGCCGTGCGCGAGCCGGGTCTGGGCGGCGATCGTGGCTTGGGGGAGGGGCGATTCGTGAATCGCCCCTACATCGGCCACGCGGTACCGCGCGTGCCCTTCACGACCCTGGGAATGTATGGCCGGGTGGCCGGGGTGATGTCTTTTGCACCCCGGTCCGAAGG
>CAZIIS010000193.1:0-2805 GCA_964539295.1 uncultured Fimbriimonadaceae bacterium
GATGTGGGTTCCGTCACCCTCCGTCAGGCGCACCAGCCCCGTGCCGTCGAAGTTCACGCGGCAGTAGTGGATGTAGTACGGGTCCTGCTTCGGGTCGATGCCGCCCGCGCGGAACCAGATCTGGCGCTTGGCCTCGTCGATTCGGTCGACGCCGCGCACGACCCACTCGCCCTTGGTGATCGGGTTCTTGACGGCGCCGGTCTTTGCGTCGAAAAGGTACAGGTGGTTCCAGCCGTCGCGCTCGGACATCCAGACGATCTCGTCGGTGAGCGCAAGGTACTGGAAGAAGTGCTTCCCGGCGTAGTCGATGAAGGTCGGGCTCTGCTCGTCGACAACCGCTTTGGACGCGCCGGTCGTAGCGTCCACCGAGACGACGCGCAGCACCTGGTGGCCGCGTTGGTTGTAGGTGAAGAGGAACCGGCTGGAATCGCGGCTCCAAACGATGTCGTTGATGTCCCACGGGTTCGGGATCAACTCCTCGCCGACCGGGATCTCCTTCCGCGCGGCGACGTCGAACAGCTTCGGGCGACTCTGGGCGATCGTGTCGCCGGGCTTGAGGTAGTCGAGGACGTGCAGTTTGGGCTGAACCTGGTCGGCCGGCGAGGACTCGACGAGGCAGACCTTGTGCTCCTGGGCCGGCTTGGTCTTGATCGCCACGAGCCTGGCCGAATCGGGCGACCAGACGAGGTCCTGGCCGTAGGCGTCCTCCTTTGCGCCGTTGCGGCTCAGCTGCTCCTCCTTGCCGGAGGGGAGCTCCTTGAGCCACACGTTGTCGTCGCGGACGAACGCCAGCCACTTGCCGTCGGGTGAGGTGCCCGCTTGCGGGACGGGGCCGGGGGCGGGCCCCTCCTGCGGCGGGAACTTGGCGCCGATGTTGGCCGTGCCGGGGTTGTCGGCAGCCTCATAGACGGAGACCACCTGACCGGCGGCGTCCTGCACCACCCAGACGTGGCCGGAGTAGGTGTGCATGACGCGGCTGGCGCCGGGCGCGAGCTTGCCGTAAGGTTGCAGCCGTCCCTGGTCGTCCGACCAGAACAGGCTCACCTCCTTGTCGGTCTGGTTTACAAAGGTGACCTCGGTTTCAAGGCCG
The DNA here is from genome assembly GCA_964539295.1 of uncultured Fimbriimonadaceae bacterium. Classification (GTDB taxonomy): domain Bacteria; phylum Armatimonadota; class Fimbriimonadia; order Fimbriimonadales; family Fimbriimonadaceae; genus CAZIIS01. The sequence goes on from CAZIIS010000193.1 coordinate 1,091, forward strand.
GTGCGGTACGAGGGCCGCGGCCGCCCAATCGGCCGCATGCCGGGCGCCAACAGGTCGTCGCCCTTGACCTCGGACAGGGCGTATACGCCCAGGTCCAGGGTGTAGGTCTTGCCCTCGGAGAGGAGCCGAAGCTGCCCCGGCGCGGGGCCGAACTCCAGCGTGGCGATCGGCAGGGCGTCCGCCGCGACCGGCTTCCCGAGCGCCTTGCCCAGCGCGGCGGCCATCCGCTTGTGGTCGAACGCCGGTCCGCGGGTGGCAGAATCGGCATCGACCAACACGAACTCGCGTTTGCCGTCGGCCAGGTCGTTCCGGTACCAGAAGCGCCGACCGTCGTCGAACCAGTGCGGCTGAACGCGCGCCTTGAACACCTTCCCCTGCACCAGTTGCCGCAGCTTCTCCGCGCGCTCGTAGTCCGAGATGCGCCCCTGGGCCAACGCCGGGGCGACGGCGGCCAGCGAGAGGATGACCAGCAAAGCCAGGGCGATGGCCCTGGCGCACGCCGCGTTGCGTCCGATCCGGGTTGTCATGGTAGTGTCCCCATTCTGACCCCGTGGCGCTCGCCGGCGCATCGTTTCTTCCGTTCCCTATCTGGCGTACAATGCGGCCACATGAGCGACGAAGCGACGACCCCGCAGACCGAACCGACGCAGAAGCCCGAAAAGCGGCCCCTCTCGGCCACCGCGCGCCTGGCCATCGGCGTCGCCGTGACGTTGGTGCTGCTGCTGTTGGTCTCTTGGGGCGGCAACCACCGCGCGGAGGCGATGCGGCGCGAGGCGTTCGCGCAGGGGGTGGACGCGCTTTCGGCCGGGATCGGCTCGGTGGTGCTGGAGCGCGACCAACCGAAGCTGGAGCGACTGGCGCAGACGGTGCGCGAGGCGGGCCAGTACGTCAGCGTCACCTTCGCCGACAAGGACGGCCGGGTGATCGCGAGCACCGACAAGAACCTGCCGGGCACGACGCTGGAGGGCCTTCGCGACCAGAAAACCGACGGCGGGCGGCTGTTCACCGCCCAGGTCAAGCGCACCAAGGACGGACTCCAGGCAACGCGCGGGGTCTACGTCGCGGGCCCGAGGGTCGAGGGCAACAGCCTGCTGGTCTGGCTGCGCGTGGTCGCCAAGCCTTAGCGCCGCGGGTGCGCCGCGTGATAGCGGCGGGCCACCTCTTCCAGGTCGAGTTGCGTGTAGACCTGGGTGGTGGCGACGGAGGCGTGGCCGAGAAGCTCTTGCACGGCGCGCAGGTCGGCCCCGCCCTGCAGCAGGTGAACCGCGTAGGTGTGCCGCAGCACGTGCGGGCTGACGTGCCGCTCGATGCCCGCCAAGCGCGCGTACTGCACCAGCTTCCGATAGGCCACCTGCCGCGCCATGCGCCGGCCGTGGTCCGAGACGAACAGTTCGGGAATCGGGCGCTTGAGCAGCGCCGGGCGCGCCTCGGCCAGATACCGCTCCACCCAGGGGATGGTGAGCGCCGGCAGCGGCACCCAGCGCGTCTTTTCCCGCTTGCCGGTGATGCGCAACGCGGCCGTGTCGAGGTCCAACTCCTCCAGGCGAAGGCCCACCGCCTCGGAGACCCTCAGGCCCGCGCCGTACACCAGCTCCATGAACGCGCGGTCCCGCAGGCCGCCGGGTTTGGAGAGGTCCGGGGCGCTCAGCAGCGCCTCCAGTTCCAGTCGCGGAAGCGATTTGGGGAGCCGCTTGCCCTTCTTCACGCCGCCGGTG
>CAZIIS010000194.1:0-2799 GCA_964539295.1 uncultured Fimbriimonadaceae bacterium
ATGCACTTCGAGATCGCGGCACGTGGTCGTAAACACGTGGGTGACGGTCATTCCCTCAGCCTCGGACGCCCCCGGCCCGGCCTCCTCGCGCACCGTGATCTCGGTGAAGCCGTCGCCGTTCGCTCCGGTGGGCGCCGGCCAGGCGCAGGCGCGGAAGTACCAGCGGCCGTCCCCCAGGTCCTTTCCCTCGGAGGCCTTCTCCAGCCCATGGGCTTTGATGCAGTCGGTCACCCGCGCCGTGGGGTCGGCGCTCGTCGGTTGTCCGGCCGCCAGCCCGGCGAGAGAGACGTAGATGGCCACGCCGGTGCCCAGCACGCCCACGACGCCCCCGACCAGGGCCACGACCGCCAACGGGCGCTCGAGGAACTTCTTCTCCTCATCGCTCATGGCAACCCCCGTTCACGGCTCAGAAGCCGATCCGTACGCCGACTGTAAGGGCAAGGGTGTGAGTCCAGGAACGATGACGTTTGGGGTTGCCGGGTTCCTTCAGCCGTCGAGGGTGCTCAGGTGCAACTGGACGGCCGGCGAGACCCGGGCCACGAGGTCCTCGAAGTCGAGGTCGGCCACGCCGGCGATCTTGCCGAGGTAGCGCGCGAAGGCGATGCCGAGCAGGTGCGAGATGGCGAGGCTGAACCCGGTTCGCCGGGGTTCGACGAGTGGAGCTACCTCCAGCCTCAGCGTCGCCCCCAGCAACAACTCGCGGACCCTCGCGAGTGCGACGTCGTTATTGAGCGCCGATCTCAGCAGGGCTTGCATCTGCTGGCCGGTCGCGGCGTCCTCCCACAGCCCCAGGTAGGCGCGGGTCAAGGCCTCGCCCTGCGTCTCCGGGGACGCCGACAGTGCGGCAGCCAGCAGGCCGCCGGCTACGGCGGGAAGCTCGAGCGTCGCAGCGAAGAGTCCGTCCTTGTTCCGGTAGTAGTGGGCCACCAACGCCACGTCTACGCCCGCGGCCTTCGCTATGGAGCGCAACGTGGCTCCTTGAAAGCCGTGTGCGCCGAACTCTCGGCGAGCGGCGTCCAGGATGGCCTGCCGGTTGCCGTGCTCGGTGCCCGGCGCCCGTCCCGGACGGACCCCTGTCTTCGCCATGCGGCTCACTCTACGGCACCCTCAACGCTTGTTGACATCAACGCTTGTTGAGCTACTGTGGCGTTACTACCGCTGCACGCGGCCCGCCAGCACTCGTGCGAGCCCTCGGACCGGGAAGGAGTGTCATGCGCACGTTCTCGCTAGCCACCTACCGGAGCCAGTGGCCCCGAGTCGGCGCGGTGGCCGCGATGGCCATCGGAGGCGCTACCACGGTGTTCGCGAAGCGGATGTCCAAGCCGCAGCTGTTCTCCGCCCTCAACTTCGGGGCCCTGCTCGTGCACCAGTACGAGGAGTACGTCGATCCGGGGTGGTTCCCCGGCCAGTTCAACCAGGGACTGGCCAAGAGCAGCCAGCCGCGCAATTACCCCCTCAACCAGGACACCGCCCTGGTGGTGAACGCCGCCTTCGGCTACCCCTTGTACCTCGCGCCGGTGGTGTTCCCGAAGACGAAGTGGCTCGGCCTGGCGCCGGCGCTGTTCGGGATCGCGCAGGTGTTGGGGCACGGCGTCGTCTTCCCACGCCGGGCCGGTGACAAGTACAGCCCGGGATTCCTCGCCTCGTTCTTCCTGCACGTGCCGCTGGGGATCAGCTACATCAGGGCCCTGAGTGACAACGCACCCCTTAGCCGCTCTGACTACGCGAAGGGGGCTCTGTACGCCATCGCCTTCGCCGCGATCGGCGTCGCCGGACCCAACCTGGTTGGGCGCGACAAGGACAACCCCCACGTGTTCACCGAGGCGCAGATGGGTCCGCACGGCGCAACCGACGGCGCCTAGCGGGCGCAGGCCGGCGTCCGAACTGCGGATGGCCGGACGAGGTCCGACCGTGCGTTTCGCTCGTCTCCCGCAATCAGAACGTCACACGGGCCGATGCGAGGGATGCACGCACCCCTTCGGGAACCGCAGCCCCACACTTCTTGCCGGACGTGGCGTCCGGACAGGTGGCGCAGGAATTCCACCGCGGGCAGGCTAGCCGTGAAGGCGTCCCGGTCTGTGCCGATGAGCCAGGTACCACCTTCAGCCCCTGTGAGTGTCAGAACGATGCCTGGGCCGTGCCAGGCGAGCGCGAGATCGCGGACGACCGGGGCAACGACCTCGGCCGAGGTTGGGTCGGGCGTGGTCGTCGAGTTGGTGGCGCGGGCGATGTCGTGGCGATGGAGCCAGGTGTCTCGGGCGAGGATGACGTCGACCAAGTAGCCGACGTCGCCGTAGCGCGGCAATCCACCGACGGGGACGGGGACTCGACGCAGAATCTTCGGAGACTTCGGGACGTCGATCCATCGCGCGAGGTCGGCCAGAAGTCCGGGCACCGGGTGGCCGCGTCGATGGTCGATGCCGACCTCGTTGGCCGCGTCCAGGAACGCATCGTGAGGATGCTGCAGCTTCCCCACGACCCCGTCGCGGATCCAGCGCAAAGGGTTGGCGGCGTTCTGAGTGGCCGCAGTGACGTGCGCGACCATGTCGAACACGGTCCAGCGAGGGCATTCGGTGATCGTTCCCCATTGCTCGGGAGTGAGGCGCCGCGCTTCCTCGACCAGGAGCAGCCCTTGCGTGCGTGCGACCTTGGCCGCGAGGTTCGCGTCCGTTTGGGGAAGGTCAGCGGCGCGGGACAAGGAGGTCATGGCTGCCGCTCCTCCCAAAGGCAGAGCTTCGTCACCGCCGTGAACCGGGCTGGGAAGTGTGCGCTCATCACTCCTCCTCGGAGGAGAAGGTA
>CAZIIS010000195.1:0-2781 GCA_964539295.1 uncultured Fimbriimonadaceae bacterium
TGGGCCGCAAGGTGCGCAAACCGCTGGTCTGGTTCTGCGCGTTGGTCGTGCCGCTGCTCATCGCGTCGCCCTGGCTGATCCGCAACCAGGCGCTCTACGGCGACCCGTTCGCGATGGGGGCGTTCAAGGCCGCCTTCGTGAACAGCCCCAAGGCCGAGGCGTTCGTCGCGATGGATGGGGCGCTCGGCTACTGGACCAAATGGGTGGGTTGGTGGACCGCTCGCAGCTTCGTGGGCGTGTTCGGCCAGATGGACGTGTTCCTGCTCCAGCGGATCGAACCGCTGCCGCCCTACGACATGAACTCGGTCGGTTCCGATCTGTTCTACCGGCTCTGCGTGGCGGGCTTCGGGGTGTTGGCGGCGGGGTGGGCGCTGGCGGTTCGGCCGTTGGCGAAGGAGGGGCTGGAGACCGGCTTCGACACCAAAGCGTTCCACATCCTCTGCGGGCTGTGGCTTGGGGTGGCGATCCTGCTGTTCGTGCAGTTCAACCTCACCTACTTCCAGGGGCAGGCGCGTTACCTCTTCCCTGCGGTGGCCGCGCTCGCGGCCGGCTTCGGCATGGGGCTGTGGCGGCTCCTGGGGCGGTTCAAAAGGCAGGCCTGGGTCGTCATGTTCGCCGCGATGCTCGCGCTGGACGCGGTGGCGTTCGTGGCGATCGTGCAGGGATTCGCGCTGCGAACCTCGATGTAGCGCTGATTCGGGGCATCATGGAATCGATGCGCACGCTGTCTATGCTTGCCGTGTCGGCGTTGTTGGCCGTTCGGTGCATGGCCCTGCCGCCGGCGCCGGCGGAGAAGGTGACGTTCCGCCACGCCGCGGCGCCGGTTGCGGTGGTCCTCAAGGCGCTTCGCGAGCAGACCGGCGCCCAGGTCGATGCGGCGCTGGCGCTCTGGAACGAGGTGGTGCTGGTGGACGTGAAGGACGTCTCCCTGCGCGACCTGCTTGACCGCCTTGCCAAGCTCATCGACTGCGAATGGATCGCCTCGGGCCAAACCGCAGAGCTGGTGCGCGCGCGGGAACTGGAGCGCGAGTCGGCCCGCCAGGAACTGGCGGAACGGGCCAAAGCCATCCAGGTCGAGCTCGGCCGGCGCGCGAAGCGGTTGAAGGTGGACTACCGCTCGAAGGAGGTCCAGGACGTGCTGCGTGAGGCGGCGCGCCTGAGCGGCGCCTTGGGCGAAACGGAGCAGGCCGCGTTCCAGGCGTTCGAGAAGCGGGCCCGGGCGATACAGGGCGCCTCCCCCCGGGAACGGCTTGTCGCGAGGCTGCTGCTGGCGCTTGGCCCGCAGACGCTGGCCGGGATCGGCGTGGGTGAGAAGGCCGTCTTCTCGAACCTGCCGAACGCGATGCAGCTACCGATGCCCCGAGCGGCGCAGGGCGTGTTCGCGCAGTACGAGAGGGACGCGGCCGCCGCGGCGGAAGCGATCAACCTGGCCGGCGTCGACCCCGAGTTCTGGACCTTGGCGAACTGGCGAACGCCGCGCGGGGTTGGGGCGCCCGCCCGTCTTGTGCTGTGCATCGAGCGGCAGCAGAACTGGATCCAGTCGGGGTTGGCCGTGCAACTGGCCCTGTTCGACGATAAGGGTCGGGTGATCGCCCGCGACTACGACGGGTTGATGTCGGGCGGGATGTTTCCGGGTGGGCTGGCGCTTTTCGACAACCCGGGAATGGCCTCCGACATCGGCGAAGAGGACGCGCTTGCAGATGCCGAGCCCAAGAAGCTGGAGCCGGCGCCGATCGCGCTTTCGCCGCTCTCCGAATCGATCATCGCCTGGTTGTGCGCGGTGGGCAAGGCGGGACCGGACTTCGCGAAAGCGCCGAAGAACGACGAGGTCCAAGCCGCCCTTGCCGATCCGGCAGGCGTGGACCCGCTCTCCCATATCGTCTCGGACGTGATCTTCTGCAGGGCGCGGGCCAAGCACGCGAACGTGATTGCGGAGGTTCCGGACGACGCCGTCTTCGCGCTGTTCGCGATCGACGTCGATGGCGAGGGGCTTGCGGGTATCAAGGCTGCGCTCTCGACGTGCGATGTGTTCGCCGGTTGCCGCGTTGAGGAGCAGGGCGGATGGATGCTCGTTCGGCCCTCCGAGGCGACGACCGCGCGAACGCTGCGGGTGGACCGGTCGGCCTTGGGGCGCTATCTCCGGCCGCTCGTGGGTGGCGGCCCGGCCAGCTTCGAGTCGCTGACCGACTTCGCGGCCTCGGGCGCCATATGCCCCTTCGGCAGTCCGTTGATGCTGCTGGAGGTCTTGATCGCCGGCGCGGCTTCGACCTCGATGATGGACGAAGCGAGCGCCCCGGCGGCGCGGTTTTTCGGCAAGCTGAGCACCACGGATAAGCGGGCGATCGCGGCGGGCGGCGCCCTTCGGTTCGGGGCGCTGAACCGCACGCAATCGCGCGCGTTGCGGCAGGTGCTCCTGTCCTCCTCTGGGGCGTGGGAGACGGGAGACGAGCCCGACGATCGGCGGGAGGATGTCAAGGGACCGGCGCCCGACGTCGAGACGGGTTACGGTGGGGGCGGCCAGTCCATCCACCTTCCGGACCTGCAGGAGTTGGCATCCATCGACGCCACGGAGGTCATGCCCCGGGGCATCCCGTCCGGCGGGTTCGTGACCATGCAGGTGGTCGAGCGCGACGTGGTCTTCTCACGCTACGCGGCCGACGAGGTGGACGAGGGCGAGGGACTCTACCCGATGGAGATCGAAGAGGTTGCCTGGTCGGTCGCCGTCGCGCGCAACCCAAAGGTGGCCGGCGAAGATGGCCGTGTCCCCAAGGTCAGGCCGTT
>CAZIIS010000196.1:0-2756 GCA_964539295.1 uncultured Fimbriimonadaceae bacterium
GGGGCGCTTCGGCTTGCGCCTTGTCCTTTCGGACCGGGGTGCAAAAGACATCACCCCGGCCACCCGGTCGCGACAGGCGTTCCCCTTTCCCTTGCGGCCCTCAGCCAGTCGCGTGCGGCGCCATACCAGCCGCAGGATAAAGGGGCCAGGGGATAGAGGTCAAGCCGTTGCGCACGCGGACGGGAGGCCATATAGGGCGAGGGCCGTCAGAGGAGGACGCGGAGGGCCTTGGAAACGGCCCCGAGAAAACCCAAGAGCTGGGTTCAAAAGGTTGGTGGAGCTAACGGGGCTCGAACCCGTGACCTCTTCAATGCCATTGAAGCGCTCTCCCAGCTGAGCTATAGCCCCACGAGGACGATTCATTGAACCCCAAAACCGGGCCGTCGGTCAAGGACCCAGCGGGCCGGCGCGGCAATCCCCCGTAACCAAAGCCGCGCTCAGAAGTCCCTAGCAATAGGCGCATTTCAGATGCACCGGAGGGCGAAAGATGCTGATTAGCCTATTGCTTGCCACCGTGATGGCGCCGGCCGCGTTTCCGCCCGACGCCGGGTACCTCCGAGCGACCGGCCGAGAAGGACCCACCGGGATCTTCTGCCCGCTCAAGTCGACCACGGTTGAGGCCAAAGTCGAGGGGCTTGGCGCTCGGGTGACGGTCGCCCAGCGCTTCACCAACACGTCCAAAGAGCCGATCGAGGCGGTCTACTGCTTCCCTCTCCCCGCGGATGCCGCGGTCGACCGCATGAAGATGAAGGTCGGCGACCGGCTCATCGTGGGCGAGATCAAGCTCCGCGAGGAGGCGCGCGCCGTCTACGAGGCGGCAAAACGCGCGGGCCAGATGGCCAGCCTGCTTGACCAGGAGCGCCCGAACGTCTTCACCCAGTCCGTGGCCAACATCATGCCAGGCGCGGACGTCGAGGTGGAGATCAGCTACGTCCAAACGCTCAAGTTCGAGGACGGCGAGTTCGAGTTCTCGTTCCCGATGGTCGTCGGACCCCGCTACAACCCGATCCAGACGCCCGACCCGGAGCGCGTCTCCCCTCCAGTCGTCGTGCCCGGCAAGCGCACCGGAACCAACGTCAGCCTGAAGCTCTCCATCGACGCGGGCGCGCCCATCGAGCAGCTCAAGTCGGTGCTGCACGCGATCGAGGTGCGCAAAGAGGGCGGCAACCGGACCGTGGTCTCGCTTGCCCGCAAGGACGAGATTCCCAACCGCGATTTCATCCTCCGCTATCGCGTCAAGGGCGAGGGCGTGCGCGATTGCTTCATGACCGCGCCCTCGCCGGAATCCGGCGGCACGTTCTGCCTGATGCTGATGCCGCCCAAGACCGAGAAGGCGGAGTACGTCCGCCCGAAGGAGGTCATCTTCGTCATCGACCAGAGCGGCAGCCAGATGGGCTTCCCGATCGAGAAGTCGAAGGAGCTAACCAAAGAGCTGATTCGCACGCTCAACCCGGACGACGCCTTCAACATCGTCACCTTCTCGAACTCGACGCGCTCGCTGTGGCCCAAGCCGATGCCGAACGCCCCCGAGTACGTGGACCGCGCCCTCAGCTTCGTCGACAGCTTGTCCGGCGCGGGCGGGACCGAGATGCTGAACGCCATCAACCTGGCGCTGAAAGAGCCGCCCGCCGGCGAGCGGATGCGCATCGTGCTGTTCAACACGGACGGCTTCGTCGGCAACGACTTCGAGATCCTCTCTGCGGTGCGCAAGTACCGGGACAACGGGCGGATGTACACCTTCGGCATCGGCAACGGCGTCAACCGGTTCCTGATCGACGCGATGGCGGCCGAGTCGCGGGGGGACAGCGAGATCGTCACGCTGGCCGAGGAGGCGGACGCCGCGGTCGCGCGGTTCGTGCAGCGGACCCGCTCGCCCATCCTCACCGACATCACGGTGAAGATCGAGGGCGTGCCGGTCACCCAGGTGACCCCGTCGCAGGCGCCGGACGTGTTCAGCGTGAAGCCCGTGGTCGTCTTCGGACACTACGCCCAAGCGGGTCGCGGGCGCGTGCAGATCAAAGGCATGCTCGGCGGCAGGCCGTGGCAGAAGACGCTCGAAGTCAACTTCCCCGCACGGGGCACGGACGACAGCGCCGTGACCACGCTGTGGGCCCGCCGCGCGATCGACGACCTGATGCGGGCCGATTGGGAGGCCGTCGGAACCGGCAAGAACCGCGACCTCAAAACCGCCGTCGAGCACATGGGGCTGCGCTACGGCATCATGACGCAGTTCACCTCCTTCGTGGCCGTTGAGAAACGGGTGGTGAACGTGGGCGGCAAACAACGCCTGGTCAACGTCCCGGTCGAACTCACCGAAGGCGTGAGTTACGAGGGCGTGTTCGGCCCAGCCACGGCCGCGCAACCAATGCGCGTACGGGCGACCAAGGCCTCCCCGGGCGCTCTTGGCCAAGGCGGAGGCAGGACCGGCGGCGCAGTCGCCGGCGGCGTCATGGGCAGGAACGCTGGGATATCGTACGATTCCTTGAGCAGCTCGGGCATCGAGTCTGACCCCTACAAAGCCAAGGTGGCCAAGAAGCTGCGGGACGTGGCCACGGGCGAGGTCGAGGTGCAGGTGCGGCTCGACAAGCTGACCGACACGGTCATCGAGAAGCTCAAGGAAGCCGGGCTCAAGGTCGACGACAAGGACGCCGGGCTGAAGGTGGTCTTCGGCAGGTGCGACGTCGCCGCCCTCAAGAAGCTGGCGAAACTCGACGCGGTGATCGCCATCGACCCGCTGGGATAGGCGAGCAGGTGCG
>CAZIIS010000197.1:0-2750 GCA_964539295.1 uncultured Fimbriimonadaceae bacterium
CGTCAGCGCCTACGATGTGCGCGCCGCCGTGAAGGAGCAGGTTGAGAGCCTCGGCGCGCGGTTCGTCGAGATGGAATTGGAGACCGCCGAGGGCGCCGGCGGTTACGCCCGCGAGATGAGCGAAGAGGCCCTTCGCAAACAGCGCGAGTTGATGACCGGCGTGCTCGCCGAGAGCGACATCGTGATTACCACCGCGGCCGTCCCGGGCAAGAAGGCGCCGGTTCTGGTCACCGAGGAGATGGTGGCCGCCATGAAGCCCGGCGCGGTGCTCGTCGACCTCGCCGCCGACAAGGGCGGCAACTGCCCGCTCACCAAGCCCGGCGAGATCGCCGTGGTCAACGGCGTGATCATCGTCGGCCGGCTCAACCTGCCCTCCGACCTGGCGCATGACGCCAGCCGGCTTTACGCCAAGAACGTCGCGACCTTCCTCACGAGCATGGTCGCCGACGGCACGTTCGCGCCCGACACCGACGACGAACTGGTCAGCGCGACGATGCTGACGCACGGCGGACACGTGGTGAACGCCCGAATCCGCGAAACGCTCGGTCTGGAACCGCTGCCGCACGAGAACGGCGTGGAGTGACCCGGAGCCAACACCGATGGACAGCACCCAACTTCAACTCCTGATCGAAGGCCAGTTCAGCAACCTCTTCGTGTTCGTCCTGGCCACGTTCGTCGGCCTCGAAGTGATCAAGCGCGTGTCGCCGCTGCTGCACACGCCGCTGATGTCGCTCACGAACGCCATCTCCGCCATCAGCTTGGTCGGCGCGATCCTCATCCTGGGCGAGCAGACCGGCGCACACCAAAGCGCGTTCATCACGGTGCTCGGCACGCTCGCGGTCTTCGCGGCGTTCACCAACGTGGTCAGCGGCTACTGGATCACCGACCGGATGCTGCGCATGTTCAAGACGCGCACGGCCAAGCAGGTCGCGCCGGCGTTCCTGCTGCCGCCGGTGTTCGTCGGCCTGGTGGCGTCGAACGCGTTCCAGGTCACCCCGCAGTACCTGTTCACCAACCTCTCGTACATCGTTTCGGCCGCGCTATTCATCCTCGCGCTCAAGTGGCTTAGCCACCCGAGCACGGCGCGTCACGGCGTACTGGCGGGCGAGATCGGCATGGTGCTGGCCATCGTCGGCACGATGATCCAGCCCCAAGTCCAGTCCACCACGTGGATATGGATCGGCCTCGCCGCCGGCACGGTGGTCGGCGCGCCGATCGCCATCTTCATGCCGATGACCGCGGTCCCGCAGCGAACCGCGCTTTCGCACTGCTTCGGCGGCTGCGCGGTCGGCCTCATCGGCACCGCCAAGTTCTACCTCTGGCTGGGCACTCCCGAACTCTCGCACTACAAGATGGCGGTGCTGGCATTCGAGGTGCTGCTCGGCTTCATCACCTTCACGGGCAGCTTGATGGCGTTCGGCAAGCTGGCGGGCAAGCTCCCCTCGCGGCCGCTCACCTACAAGGGCCAGAACTTCGTGAACCTCGGGCTCCTGGCGGCGGCGCTCGCCGCGGGCGTCTGGCTCACCGTCGACCCGTCCCACCAGACCGCGTTCCTCTATCCGATCGTGGTCGGCTTGGCGCTGCTCTTCGGCGTGCTGCTCATCATCCCGATCGGCGGCGCGGACATGCCTACGGTCATCTCGCTTCTCAACTCCTACGCGGGCCTCTCGGCCAGCGCCATGGGGTTCGTGCTCGACAACAAGCTGCTGATCGTGGCCGGCGCGCTCGACGGCTCGTCGGGCCTCATCCTGTCCATCATCATGTGCAAGGCGATGAACCGCTCGTTCACCAACGTGCTGTTCGGCGCCTTCGGCCAAGTGGCCGAAACTTCGAAGGCGATCGAGCAGCGCCCGGTGCGCAGCGCCTCGCCCGAAGAGGCCGCCTCCATCCTGGAGACGGCGGGCACAGTCGTGATCGTGCCCGGCTACGGCATGGCGGTTGCGCAGGCGCAGCACAAGGTGCGCGAGCTGTTCGACGCGCTCACCAAGCGCGGCGTGGACGTGCGCTTTGGCATCCACCCGGTGGCGGGGCGCATGCCCGGCCACATGAACGTGCTGTTGGCCGAGGCCGACATCCCGTACGACAAGCTGTTCGAGATGGACGACATCAACTCGGAGATGCCACAGGTGGACGTCGCGCTCGTGATCGGCGCCAACGACGTCACCAACCCGGCCGCGCGCAACGACAAGACCAGCCCGATCTACGGCATGCCGATCATCGACGTGGACAAGGCCCGATCGGTGATGGTCGTCAAGCGCAGCCTCCGCTCCGGCTTCGCGGGCATCGACAACGACCTCTACTACATGGACAAGACGCTGATGCTGTTCGGCGACGCCAAGCAGTTCGTCGGCGACGTCGTGAAAGAGCTCTCGCCCACCCACTAAGGGTCCGTCGCGCGCGTCTCAATCGGTACCCGCCACACCACGGCGGGTACCGATTGCTTTCAGGCGGTCGTCCGGCGCCGTCCGGAGGTGCGACCCCGCTGGGATCGATGGATCGGGCGGGGTCGTCAAGGGCGCCTTGTCCTTCCGGCCGGGGTGCAAAAGACATCACCCCGGCCACCCGACCCCCAAGCGTTTCATGCCCGAGCGGAGCGAGTGGCCCGGTTGCGGACTCGGTTGGCGTGGCCGCTGTAGGGGCGATTCACGAATCGCCCCTACGCCAGCCACGCGACACCGGGAGGCGCCAAAGGCGCCCTCGCGGCGTGTTGTCCTTCGGACCGGGGTGCAAAAGACATCACCCCGGCCACC
>CAZIIS010000198.1:0-2745 GCA_964539295.1 uncultured Fimbriimonadaceae bacterium
GTGCTCGGGCGGCTGCTGAGCGAGCTTCGCGACGACGATCTGCTGCTACTGAGCGCCGACCACGGCAACGACCCCACCTCGCCCTCGACCGACCACACGCGCGAGTACGTGCCGTTCGTCGCCGTGGCGCGCGGGTTGGAGCCCGCCGCGCTGGGCGACCGCGACGGCATGGGCACGGTGGGGAAGGCGGTCGCCGACTGGCTCGGCGTCCCCTGGCGGCACGCCGCGGCCGGCTAGGCGCCGTACCGGCGGCCTTCGTCCAGCATCGCCAGGTAGTTCTCCAGCGGGATGTAGTTGGCCACGGTGTTCCCGGCGCCCAGGCAGTATCCGCCGCCGGGCTGGCAGACGTCCAGCGTCTGGCGCACGCGCGCCCGGACCGCATCCGCCTCGGAGCGGCAGAGCAGGTCCATGTCGATGCCGCCCAGCAGCGCCACGCGGTCGCCCCATCGCTTCTTGGCGACGGTCACCGGCGTGACCACGTCCTCGAACGAGTGCTTGGCGTCGACCTTCACGTCGTCGATCAGGTCGTCCATGATGGCGTCCACCTGGCCGCAGCAGTGCAGCAGGTAGAGCGCGCCGGAGTCGTGCGCGATCTTGGCGGCCATCCGGTGGCCCGGCAGCACGAACTCGCGCAGGTCGTCCGGGCTGATGAGCGTGGCGGTTCGGAACCCCAGGTCGTCGCTGCCCCAGACCACCTTCACCCGGTCGAACGAGACCAGCGTGCGGTAGACGTCGCGGAAGAAGCCGTTCAGGCGGTCGGCGATGGCGCGCACCAGCTCGCGGTCCTCCACCAGCGCGTAGCACAGGTTCTCGTAGCCCATGAGCGCGGAGAGGTGCTCCAGGAAGTGCCCGGCGAGCCCGCCCACCAGCGTCATGTCGTCGGGCAGGTTCTGGTTCAGCCACTCCAGCGCCGAGGCGTCGCCCTTGTTCGGGTCGGGCCAGTCGAACTTGTCGAGGTCCTCCCAACTGCGGATCGGTCCGTCATGCTCGTCGATGAACCGCCGCCCGCCCTGGCGCTGAAGCCCGGCGGTGTCGGCCACCGTCTGGCCGGGGAACGGCCAGGCAAGCCCGCCCAGGCCGCAGGTCACGTAGTCGTAGCCCAAGAACCGCGCAAGCGCGATCTGCATCCGCCAGCCGTACCAGGGGTCGTTCGGGTCCAGGTCGGCGCCCACGCCGTAGCGCCCGGTGATCGCCTGCTGCACCTCCCAGTCCAGGTAGAGCTCGACGTTGTGCACGCGCGCCGGCGTGCCCTGGCGGCGCAGGCAGCGGATCCACGCTTCGCCGTCGGGGTGGAACGGGGTGGAGAACGGGGTGGTCATCGCAGCAATCCTCAGTGCCCGAGCGGAGGCGTTCGCCGCCGGCGCCGACTAGACGACAGTGTAGCTTTTGGGAAGGCCGCATGCATGCCGCGCCATTGAGTTTGGGTGTCTCAAAAGCCTCAGGTATTGCGCGAGTTTTATCAACAACGTGTAATGTGTAGAGGAGGGCGTTCGCAGCCGCACCGGTTGCGGGCCGCCTGTGGGGGGTGCGGATATGCGGCGTACCCGTGGATATGGGTTCACGTTGGTCGAGCTTTTGGTGTGCATCGCCATCCTGGTGCTGCTGGCCAGCCTGTTGCTGCCGGCGTTCGTTTCGGCCAAGCGTCTGGCGCTGATGACGCCGGACGTCTCGAACCTCAGGCAGTTCGCGATGGCGCGCGAGATCTACATGAGCGACTCGGACTGCCGCGCGCTCTGGATCGCTTTTCCGCTGGTGGAGGGCGGATACGTGCCGGAGTCGCTATCGGCCTCGAAGCTGGACTTCTCGGCGACCGGCCTGGGGAACGTGACCCGCCGGCACGCCGTCGGCGCGGGACACGTGACGGCGTTCAAGGACAGCTACAGCGCGGTGGGCGATTTGAACGGCCACGAGTTCATCGAAGACCGCCTGCAGGAGAGGGAAGGCTTTGGATGGCTCATATCGCCCAGCAACGGCATGATGAGCCCGGAGGCGGAGACGAAGGGCTGGGTCAGCGCGGAGCCGAAGGGGCCCTATCTGCGGCTCACGCTTAGCGGTGGCGTGCTGCGCCGGCGGTTTCACACGATTCGCCACCCGGTCAACGGCGAGCCATGTTTTGCGTCCTACCTTCCGTTCGTCGATGGCGACGAATGGTTGTTCGACCAGAGGTGATGGAATGAGCGGTACTCAGTCAATGTCGGCAACCGATCGCGAACTCGGCAAGCGCTACGTCCTGTGGGCGTCGCTGGCGTTCGTCCCGTTTACCGAGTGGGCGTATGCGGCGCTCCGCGCGGCCATAACCGGGTTCGGCGCGAACGATGCGTTCGGCTGGTTCGTTCTGGTCTTGTGGGCGTATGCCGGCGTGTTTGGGCTCTTGGGGGCGCTGGCCACGGCACGGTTCGAGAGGGCCCGGGAGTTTCGCTTCGTCGCGAGCAGCTTCATCGCGATGGTGGCGCCCTTCTTCGTCGTCCACGCGATACGCCAACGGTCTCACCTGGAATGGGTCCTGTTCGAGAGCGCGCTGTTTGGCCTTGCCGGCGCGATCGGCCTCGTGGCGGCCAAATGGTGGGTGAACCGGTGAGACGGGCGGGGAAGGGCCAAAGGCGTTATGTTTGCTGCAAAAGGCCCAATCGTCTAGCTAGTAGGATCACAGGCGTTTAATATAAGCGCAAGGACGCCCGAACGAATGCTGATTGCGGGCCGCCTGTGGGGGGTGCGGATATGCGGCGTACCCGTGGATATGGGTTC
>CAZIIS010000199.1:0-2696 GCA_964539295.1 uncultured Fimbriimonadaceae bacterium
CGATCCCAGGCGGTGCGGCGCAGGGCGCGCTCGCGCAGGGCGGCCACCGAATAGCCTTCGGCGTAGAGCTTCGTGGCCGTCTTGTCCGCATCGGGAGCGTGCAGTAGGCCGCGATCTTCGGCGACGAGCAGGAAGATCAGGCGGTAGACGAGCCGCAGGAGTTGGCCGAAGAACACCGGCAGCGCGAGTTCGCCATTGGCAAGACGGTCGCGGAGGGCAGCATTGTCCGGATGGGCGAGGAAGCCGTTGCCGAGAGCGAGAAGCGCCGATTCCACGCCATCGCGGAGACGGTCGCGCGCGACGAGCCCTTCCTTGGCGCCCGCCTCGCGCCAGTGCTCCAGGTGGCAATCGGTCACCTGGCTGCCGGGCGTGCCAAAGCGCGTGGCATGGAGCAGGAGCCAGGCGGCGGCGAAGTCGGCGAAGTTCTCACCCTCGAAGATCTCGCGGAGGTTGACCTCGACATACGCGGGCCGGGTGAGGCTGGCGTTGTCGCGCATGAGGCGGAGGAGTTCGCCGTTGGTCGAGAGCCCCCACAGCGCGCCGTCGTGGTGATTGAGCCAATCCTGCAAAGCCGAAGCGGCGGAGCGGCGGCGGCCTTCGCCCGCCAGCCAGGCGCTGGCATGGTCAAGATCGTCGGCAGGTGGGACAACGACGACCGGCACGCGGCCCTTCCTGGCCGTGAGTTGGGCGCCGTGGCGTTCGATGTCAGAGAAGCCGAAGACCTGACTGAGCAGATCCTGCGCGAACGAGAGGGTGGCTTCCGCCGAGGGCGTGGGGCTTGCGGTGAAATCGCGATAGAGCGCGGCGGCGATGCGGAAGTAGCGCGCGGTTTCGTCGCGCAGCCTCAGCCCCTTGGGGACGCTGTAATCGGCCTCGGCCTGGTGGTCCGCCTTGCGGTCCGCAATCTGGGCCAGCATGGCGGAGGAGATGAGTCCGCCTTCGAGCGTAATGGTGTCAAACAGCGTGGATTTGGTCCGGCGGGTTTTGGCCATGACTAGATGCCCCCCGGAATCAGAGCAAAGACGGCCATCACGTCGGCCGGGAGGACGGGCTCTACGCTGACCTTGGGTACGTTGACGCCGGAGGCACGGACGCGGCCGTGATCCGCGGCAAGCTGCGTGGCCCGTTCGCGCGCGAAATCCGCGATGGGACCGTCGAGCAGGGCGGCCACACGGGTGCGGGCGTGCTGGACCATGCGGTCCCGCGCGGAATCCACCAAATTCCCGCTGGCGTTGGTTTCGAACAGAGACCACGCCTCCAGACCGGTGGCTGAGGGCGTGGGGCTGCTGCCGTCAAAGGCAATGGCAGCCGCTTCTTCGACCACGAGCAGGCGCTCCCGCCGGGCGCGAATGATGAGCTTGAAGCGCAGGCGGAGCACGGCCAACGTGGTGACGGCCTTCACGGCCGGAGTGGGCCACGCGCCCGTTCGCCCGATGGGCGGAACCGGACTGGAGCCCGGATCGAGCGCGGCCTCCAGCAGAGCTTCGGCCAGGGTCGCAGGTAGCGGATGGCTGCGGACGACGACTTCGGTCCTGGCTGGTGCCGGTTCTTCGAAGGCCAGCCGGATGCTGCCTTCCAGGCCGCGCGCCGCGAGGCGTTCGCGAATCGAAGCGGGCAGCGCGTCCAGGTAGGCCTTCGGCCCCGTGCCGTTCTGTTGCAGGGGAACATCAAGGCGGCTCATGGCGCGCTCGATGAAGCGCCGGACTTCGGCCGGGCCGCCGAGCAGTTCGCGCCAGCGCCGCCATTCCGGAGCGACCTCTTCCGGCTTGATAGCGTTCTGTGCGAAGCGAGCGCGCGAGCGGCGCTCGCCCTCCTGCGCATCGTGCCAACGGACATCCATGGCATTCGCGTCGGCTTCGAAATCGAGACCGAGGGTGAGCTGTTGGGTGCGGCCCTTGCGCAGGAGCACGGCGTTCATGAGCGCGCCGGTGACGGCGCCGCGCTCCTCCGGCAACGGGACGGTGACGCCAGTGGCTTTGCGAATCGCGTCAGCCTTGCGCAGGATCACGTCGAGCACGGCTCCATCGATGGCGCTGTCGGGCGAATAGAGCAGCACGGAGCGGACCAACTCGGATGTTTGGCCGAAACGGTCGACGCGGCCCTCTCGCTGCTGATGGCGGGTGGGGTTCCAGGAGAGATCGTAGTGGACGACGGCGTCGAAGAGTGTCTGGAGGTTGATACCTTCCGAGAGGCAGTCCGTGGCGACGAGGATGCGTTGTTCCGCGTTCCCCATATCCTCCACGCGCGCGCGGCGTTCATCAGCTGTGAGCGCCCCCGTAACCGCTTCAACACGCAGTTTCGGAAATGCCCTGCGGAGCCCTGCGGCGACGTGGTCGGCGGTGGCGATGAAGCGGCAGAAGACGACCGGATTCGCACCTTCGGCGATGAGGGGCTTCAGCGTATCGATGACGGCCGTCAGCTTCGGATCGCGGGCTTTGACGAGCTGATCGGCCTGAGCGATGAGCTTGGCCAACGGACCTTCATCCGGCATACCCGAGGCCGGTTCGACGTCGATGGATTCCGATTCGTCATCGTCGAAGACCTGGTCGCCGAGGTGCTCCAGATCGCCGGAGAGGCGGTTGCGCAGGGCGCTGGCCGCGGCTGCTGGCGAGGAACCCACGCAGCGCATGAGTGCCAACGTGCCCCAGAAGGCGAGACGTCGGTGGTGCTGGTCCGCTCCGGAAGTGGTTACGACA
>CAZIIS010000200.1:0-2677 GCA_964539295.1 uncultured Fimbriimonadaceae bacterium
TGGTAACCGCTACCTGAAAAGGCGTCTTGCAAGCGGAACTCTTCCATGGGGTTCCGCTTTTTTGTTGTCCCGGGCCAACAAGTATATCCCCGCCACTTTGCAAATAAGACCCGACAGGGTTCCTCTTTTTAAGCCAAAGAGTACTTGCGGTTTTCATCGGAATGCCTACTTTGACCCCCCAATGAACAAACCGACTAAGGTGAATTCATGGATTGCAGCATGGATTCTGACATTGTGGATTTCCGTTCTTTGTCCTGCTCCTGCGAGCGCGGCAGACACATCCCCCGCCCTCGAACAGCGTGTGGCTCAGATCGAGCAAAGCCTCAAGGCGATGCCCGCCCCTTCCTCCATCAGCTCCGGCGATAATGCGTGGATGCTGGCCAGCGCCGCCTTGGTGCTGATGATGACCGCGCCGGGCCTGATTCTTTTTTACGGCGGCCTCGTCCGGAGCAAAAACGTCCTCGGCACCATGATGCACAGCCTGGTGTTGATGGCAGTCATGTCCGCCTTGTGGATGGTCTTTGGCTACAGCATGGCCTTTGGCGAGGGCAACGCGTTTATTGGCAATCCTTTCCAATACTTCATGCTCAAAGGCGTGGGGGCTGCCCCCAACGCCGATTACGCCGCCACCGTTCCCCACCAATCCTTCATGCTGTTCCAGATGATGTTCGCCATCATCACCCCGGCGCTCATCACCGGCGCGTTCACCAACCGCGTCCGGTTCGCCGCCTATCTCATCTTCTTGGTGGCTTGGCTGCTGTGCGTCTACTTCCCCGCCGTTCACATGGTGTGGGGCAACGGCCTGCTCCAGAAGTGGGGCGTGCTCGACTTCGCCGGCGGCATCGTCGTCCACGCAACGGCCGGCTGGGCCGCCCTCGCCTCGGTCTTCTTCGTGGGCAAGCGCAAGTCCACCGAGACCCACATGCACAGCATCCCGCTGGTCGCGCTCGGCACCGGCCTGCTGTGGTTCGGATGGTACGGGTTCAACGCGGGCAGCGAGCTCGCGGTCGATGCCGTCACGGGCCAGGCATTCCTGAACACCGACATCGCCGCCTCGGTCGCCGGCCCGGTCTGGATGTTCCTGGCATGGCGGTTCGAGAAGAAACCGAAGTTCACCGGCCTGCTCACCGGCGCCGTCGCCGGCCTCGCCACCGTCACTCCTTGCGCCGGCTTCGTGACCGTCAACGCCGCCGCCCTCATCGGCCTTTTGGCCGGTGTCGTGTGCTACCTGATGGTCAACCTCAAAAACCGCATGGGCTGGGATGATGCCCTCGACGTCTGGGGCGTTCACGGCATCGGCGGCTGCCTGGGAACCATCCTGCTCGGCGTGCTCGCAAGCAAAGCGGTCAACCCCGCGGGGGCCAACGGCCTGCTCGCCGGCGACGCTTCGTTCCTGCTCAAGCAGACCGTCGCCGTCATCGGCGCCTCGGTGTGGGCCTTCGCCTTCACCTGGGGCGGCCTGTGGCTCATCAACAGGATCACGCCCGTGCGCGTGTCCGAGGATAGGGAGAGCAACGTTGACTCGGAGCTTCACGGAGAGACCGCGTACGACGGATTGGAGGCCCGCAATGAGGCGTAGCGTCGCGGCAGCGGCGTTGTGCGCAGGCACGGGGCTCTGCGCCACGGCCCTCGCGCAGCCGTCCGCCCCGGAGAACTCCGCGGGCAGCCAGGCCCGGGACTTCACCCCGGCGTCGCCCGCGACGACGGGGCAGAGCCAGGCGAGTCGCGAGGAAAACGAGCCTCCGAAGACACCGACGCTCAACCTCGATCTCGGCCTGTCGAGCGTCTACGTCTTCCGCGGCATCAACATGTTCCAGAAGAGCTCGCAGTGGGACCAGCACGCCTTCGCTGCGCCGTCCGTCACATTCAACGTGCCCGGCACCAACGGCCTGACGATTGGGTACTGGGGAGCCTACCAGCTGCTCGGCTCCAACATCGGGGACAAGGTCGACGCCGGGACCGGCGCGGAGAACGATCTCACGGTGTCCTACGTGCGTGAGCTCGCTGCGAAGCTCACCGGCGGGGCAGGGGTCACGGGATACACGTATCCGCTGGCGAACAAGGACGCCGCGGGGACCCGCGTGCCCGTGTACCTCGAACCCTTCGTCGTCGCGGCCTTCGCGAGCTTCGTCGATGTGGGCGCGAAGATCTCCTACATGCACGGCGTGCAGCAAGCCGTGAGCGCCTACCGCTACGTGTACCTCAACCCCTCGGTCTCCAAGACGGTCACGCTCTCGACCGCCGTCTCCCTCGTGGGCTCCGCGAGCTTCGGCTACAAGCTGTTCACCGATCGATCGACCGCCGTCTCCGACGCCAACACGGTCGATCTGCTCGCAAGCATCGCCCTGCCCGTCACACTCTCTCCGAAGCTGTACGTCAAACCCTCCGCCTCCTGGGCATGGACCGACCTGCCCGGTATCTCCACGCAGAAGGAGATGGTCGCGTTCGGGGGCGTGAACGTAGGCGCCAACTTCTGAGCGACTCTTGATCCCAGCCAGCGGGAGCTAGCTCGTCTGTCTCCGCGGGCGACGCTTGCGCGGCGCTGCCAGCGCAGCCTGCTCCAGCTCCGTCTTCTCGAGCCACTCGAGCAGCTTGCGCTCCGCCGCCGAGCCGGCGCCCCGCATGAACCGGCGCAACAAGACCCTGCCCTCCGCCGGGCGCCCCACCCGCCCGAGCG
>CAZIIS010000201.1:0-2676 GCA_964539295.1 uncultured Fimbriimonadaceae bacterium
CAGCGGCATCCGCCTCGGGACCCCGGCCGTGACGACCCGCGGCATGAAGGAGTCCGAGATGGAGAGGATCGGCAAGTTCATTGGGCAGGTGTTGCGCGCGCCGTCCGACGCTTCGGTCATCGACCGGGTTCGGCTCGACGTGATCGCGCTCTGCCGCCGATTCCCGGTCCACCGCGTGTGAGCCGCGTGCGCCGCGCGCCGATCCCGGGTGGGCCGCCCTATCCGGGAGGGCTCGACAGGGTCGACTACGGGGACGCCGTGGTCGGCCCGCTTCCTTCCGGCACGGCGCACACCCCGGAGTGGGTGGCGCGGGGGCTTCTTTCGGTGCGTCCGGTCTGGGTTCGCATCCTGTTGGGGTTGCGCGACCTGCTGGTTGCGCCGTTCGGTTTGCGGCACGGCGGGGCGCCGCGGCCCGGCCGTACCGACGACCCGGTGAAGCCGGGCGAACGGCTGAGCTTCTACACCGTCGTTTCCCGGAAACCCGATGAGCTGGTGCTTGCCGCCGACGACAGGCACCTGCAATCGCGTCTGGTCGTCTCGCTCTCCGGCGACGAGGTTCGCGTGTCCACGCTGGTCCGGTTCAACAACCTCGGCGGGCGGTTCTACTTCTTCTTCGCCAAGCCGTTCCAGCGCATCATGCTCCGGTCGCTTTTGGCGCGGGCGCTGGACGGCCGGAGCTAGCGAGGCGTCGCCCGCCATCGGCCATCTACCGCTATTGCCGCCGTGCTTGTCACGGCGCGCTGGGCATGGGCGGATGGGCGAGCGGAGGTATCGTCTGACCATGTTCCGTTGCCTCGCCCTCCTGGCCGCGATCCTCTTGGGCGCCTTCTGCATGGCGCAGTTCAGTGGTGAGGGGCAGTACCCGGAGTTCCGCTCGTTCTCGGGGTTACCGGGCGGCGGATTTCCGGTTTCGCCCACCGGCGTGGTCGGTTGCGACGGGGCGCTCGCCTATTCGACTCCGGTTGCCTACTCTCTCGCGCCGTGGCGCATGGCGCTTGGGACCGGGATCGCGTCGAAGAACGCCCACGCCTCCGCACCGCAATGGGATTCCGACGACTGGAACTTCACCGCCTTTGGGATGATGGGAGTTGGGTTGCCTTTCGGACGGCTTACGGTAGGCGGGATGATCTTGAGCAAGGCGGGAAACAGCGTCGCGACGGCCCTCTTCTCGCCGCGCGAGTCGCTCGGACGGTTTGACTTCGCCGTGGGCGTGCAGGACGTGAAGGGCAAGGGCGGAGCGGCAGGTGAGCACCAACCCGGCGACAAGGACAGTTCGTCGTCGCCGTTCGTGGTATCGACGGCGTCGCTCGGACGGGGCGTCTATGCCAGCGCAGGCGTGGGCCTGCGGCGGTACGGCAAGGGCTTCGCGAACGTCTCGGCCCCGTTGTCGCGGCGAGTGCGGGCGACGCTTGAGCACGACGGCTTCGTGTTCAACGCCGGCGCCTACGTCGACGCAGGAGGCTTCGCGGTATCCGGCAAGCGGGTGAACGTCGGGGCGTTCGGCGGGTTGGTGCAGATGCGCTACCCCTGCGTCGGCGTGACGATCTCGTTCTAGCCGTTGCCCGGTCGGAGTACGATCACCGCGTGGACAACTTCACCTTTCACAACCCGGTTCGGATGGTCTTCGGCAAGGGGCAGATCGCCAAGCTGCCCAAGCTGATCCCGGCCGGGGCGAGGACGCTGCTGGCGTATGGCGGCGGGTCGATCAAGCGCAACGGCGTGTACGAGCAGGTGATCGCCGCGCTGCAGGGCCACGAGGTGGTGGAGTTCGGCGGGATCGAGCCGAACCCGCGCTACGAAACGCTGCTCGGGGCGATCGAGTTGGTGAAGCGCGAGCGGATCGAGTTCCTCCTGGCCGTGGGCGGGGGCTCCGTGCTCGACGGCGTGAAGTTCGTGGCCGCCGCGAGCCTGTTCGAAGGGGAAGAGCCCTGGGACATCGTCGGGAAGCGCGCGCGGGTGAAGGCGGCCCTGCCGATCGGTTGCGTGCTCACGCTGCCCGCGACCGGCTCGGAGATGAACGGCAACTCGGTGGTGACGCGGCTCTCCACCAAGGAGAAGCTCTCCTTCTACTCGCCGTTCGTCTATCCGCAGTTCTCGATCCTGGACCCGGAGACCACGTATTCGCTCCCGGCGCGGCAGGTGACGAACGGGATCGTGGACGCCTTCGTGCACGTGATGGAGCAGTACATGACCTATCCCGCCGGAGGCGCCGTTCAGGACCGTATGGCGGAGGGCGTGCTGGGCTCGCTCATCGAGGTGGGTCCGCGGGCTTTGGCCGAACCCACGAACTACGACGTCCGCGCGAGCCTGATGTGGGCCGCGACGATCGGCCTGAACGGGATACTGGGCGTCGGGATGCCTCAGGATTGGGCGACGCACGCCATTGGGCACGAACTTACCGCTCTATACGGCCTCGACCACGGACAGACGCTGGCCGCGGTGATGCCGGCGCTGTGGCGAGTGAAGCGCGAGGCGAAGGCGGCGAAGCTGCTGCAATACGGCGAGCGCGTGTGGGGCATCCGCGAGGGGACGGAGCGCGAGCGGGTGGATGCGACCATCGACCGGACGGAAGCGTTCTTCCAGTCGGTGGGCGCGCCGACGCGGCTCGACCAATACGGTGTGACCGAGGGGCTGGAGCGCATACCCGAGCGCCTGGCGGCGAGGGGCGCGCGGCTC
>CAZIIS010000202.1:0-2564 GCA_964539295.1 uncultured Fimbriimonadaceae bacterium
TCTCCGCATCCGGCGACCAGAAGCGTTGCCAGTGCGACCGCGAGGGTCCACAACAGTGCTTTCTTCATCGGGTTCACGTGCATCCTTGCGGCCCGTGTTCGATCGAGCGCTGCAGGCCGCCGTCCGGGAGTCGGGTGACGCGAGGCCACGCCCCGCGCCACCCGAATGGCTGTGCTAGTCCTCCGCGCGGAGGCTGTCCCACATCTTGAAGTAGTTGCTCTCGATGCAGCCTCCAGCCTGAGCCTTGGAAAGGTCGACCGTCTCGGTCGGCTTCATGGTCTTGGCATGGCCGTCCGTGAAGGCGAAGTTGGACTTGCCGGCGTAGGCGTTGAAGACGGTGCCGTCGTAGCCCGCAACCGGGGCGCTGAACGTGCCGTCCTTCTGGCCCGGGAGCGCGACGCCCATGTCGACGCCGTCGGAGTTGCTATAGACGCCGGACCAGCAGCTGAACGCGCCGTGCAGCGTCTGCATCCACGAACCCGGGGCGGGGATGGTGCGCGTGGCGAGCAGGATCGTGCCGGACGGGAAGGTCACCGCGCTGGCGCTGCGGGGGGCCATCTCAGCCCAGGAGCGGCTGAAGTTGATGACGCCGCGGAACTTCCAGCCGTCCCAACTCGGGCTGCAGCGGCCCTGCAGCACGCCGTTGGCCCAGTAGCTGTACATCGGGCCGGTATCCACCTCGACCGCGTGCGTGTCGCTCGGGTCGCGCATGATGTCCATGTTCTTCATGTACGGCTGCGTCTCGAACATCCACGTCATCTGCCAGCCCCAGCCGTTGTCCGGACCGGGCTCGCCCTGGGCGCAGAAGGTGTCGTCGTAGTCGCCCCCGTACATGATGCAGGAGAGGGCGATCTGTTTGACGTTGCTCAAGCTGGAGGTCTTTTTGGCCGCCATCTTGGCTTGGGCGAAGACAGGGAAGAGGATCGCCGCCAGGATGGCGATGATCGCGATAACCACTAAGAGTTCAATGAGCGTAAAGGCTCTGTTGTGCTTCATTGCAATGTCCTCCGAGGGATGATTGGTACGAGTAGTGCGTTAGGAGTAAGTCTCGACGTTGGCCGAGTGAATGTGCAGGGGCGCGCCGCCGTGGCGCCACGTCCCGGCGAGCACCCGTTCGGCCGCGGCCAATGCCGGTTGTTCGTCCCAGTCCGATTGGGGGGCGCCGCAGGAGCCGCGCACCACCAATCGCACGGGCAGGACCACGTGCTCGACCGGAGCGGTGGGCGAGGCAAGGCGCCTCACCAGCCGTTCGGTCGCGGCCTCGGCCACCAGATTGGTGTCCACGGAGGCCTGGGTCAAGCCGACCGAGTCGATGAGCAGGGACGAGCCGTGGCCGAACGCCACGAGCGCCACGTCCTCTGGAATCCTCAGGCCGCAACGGAACACGGCGTGTGCCACCGCCGGCGCAAACATGTCTTGGAGCACGAAGATCGCATCTGGGCGGTCCGGGTCCGCCAACCGGCGTTCCAACGGCAGGGTGTCGGCGACGTCCATGCCGCTGGTGACGCAAAACAGGAAGTCGCGGGGCGACGGGTTCAGGCCGTGCTCAAAGAGCCCCATCAGGTAGCCGGAGAACCGCTCGTGGTTGATCTCCAGCATGTCCATCATGCCGCTGATCGCGATGCGCTTCCGGCCAAGCGACGCCAGGTGCCGGACGGCAAGCGACGCGCCGCCCAGGTTGTCCTCGGCGATGAGGTCGGTCGTGGCGCAGCGCAGGCCGTGGTCGACGGCGATGACCGGGATCTCGCGCTGCACGGCGCGCACGCGCTCCGCGTCGGGGAAGCCCTTCTTGGACCAGACGAACGCGGCCGCGAAGTTCTGCTCGAGCGCGTACTCCAGGGCGCCCTCGACGCCTTTGGCGCGCGAGTCGATGTGGACCAGGTTGTAGCCGTGCTTCTGCACTTGCCTGCCGAGGTTGAAGAAGAGCTCTTTATCCAGCGTCTCGGCGTGGTCGATGAACGCCACGTTGTTGTTTCGCTCGACGCCGGGGCCGATCTTGGCCGAGACGCCGCGGTTCGGCTTGATCTCCGCCCAGCCGCTCTCCGCCAGCGCCGTTAAGGCCCGCCGCACCGTGCTCCGGCTGACGCCGAAGCGTTGCTGCATTTCGCGCTCCGTGGGCAACAGAGACCCGATAACGAGCGCCCCGCTGCGTATTTGCTCCCGCAACTCGGCCGCTATCGACTGATAGCCCTGCGCATCCTCCTTTGGACGTAGTCGCTTCGCTGTCACCAAGGATCAGTGTATAAGCAAATGCGCCGAAATAAGACAAAATGTGCCGACGCGCGAAAACATTTTGTATGGCAGAATTGGCACGCTGTGCCGCAACAAGGGGCCACCGTATCCGTTTCACCGTGGCCGACGAGCCCGAAAAACGGCAAGGCCGCCGTCCTTGGTTGGGACGGCGGCCTTGTCTGGGTCGAGAACCGCTACTGACCGGTGGCCGGCGGGGCGACGCCCGGACCAGACGCTGCGCCGGGAGGGGGGCCGCCGGGCTGGCCGGGTCCGCGCCAGCTCTTCGGAGGTTCCGTCTTCTGCCAGTCCTTCGTATCGAGACCGTACTCCTG
>CAZIIS010000203.1:0-2508 GCA_964539295.1 uncultured Fimbriimonadaceae bacterium
AACGCGCCGCATACCCCTTGCCCAACAGCTTCTGCTGGCGTTCGTACTCGGCCCGGGCCGTGTTCACGTCCACCCTTGTGCGCCGAACGGCGCTCTCCGCGTCGCGCTTGCGCTGGGGCACGTCCACCACCCGTAACTTGTCGAGCGTCTCCTTCTGGGCGCTCAACCCGGCCTTCGCTGTGGCTATATCCGCCTCGGTCAGGCGCGGCTGCGTACGCATGTCCTCGCGCGCTTTGTCCAGCCGAATCTGAGCGAGTTGCACCTGCACCTCCGCGTCATGCAGGCTGCTCTTCGATACCGTCACCTGCATCGTCGCGTTCGTCTGGGCTTGGGCAACCCTCGCCTGCGCCGACTGCACGTCGGCATCCGCCTGCTGGTAGATCGCCTCCGTGTCGGAGGGGTCGATCAGCGCGATCAGGTCGCCCGCCTTCACCACCGTGCCCTCCTCCACGGCCAGCTTCACCACCTTGCCGCCGGCCTTCGACTTCACATCGACGGTCGTCAGCGGCACCAGGCTCCCGGTCGCCGACGTTGATCGCACCAGCGCGCCCTTCTCGATCGTCGAGTAGCGGTACTCGACCTCTGCGCCCCCGCGGGTGCCCTTCGAGATCAGCGCAAACCCAACCAGCACCACAACCAACGCTACCGCGCCGATCAGAATCTTTTGCTTCATAACTTCAGTCCGTTTCGCCCGGGACCGTTCGGCCCGTGACCTTCCTCAACTGCACCTCGCTGATGAGCGTGTCGTACACCGCCTCGACGTACGCCGATTCGGCCGTCGCCAAACTCACCTGAGCCGTGAGCACCTCGATAATCGTGCCCGCCCCCAACCGCTGGGACTCCAGCGCGGCGTTGTAGTTCTCGGTCGCGGCATCCATCGCCACCTTCGCCGCCGCAAACCGCTCCCGGTTCTGTGCGAACGCCTTGTAGGCCGATTCGATATCTGCCCGCGCCGTCCGCTCGGTCTGCTCCAGGCTGGCCTGCTGCGACTTCAGCGACAGCTCCTGGGCGCGCACCGCCTCTCCCGAACGCTTTCCGTCGTACAGCGGGAACGTGGCCATCATCACCAATTGCGACTGCTCGTTCACGTCCGGCGAGAACCCCTTGGTGTACTGCGCATCGATCGTGTACGTCACGCCGGCGTCGATCTTCGCCAGCCGTACGCCGTACTTCTGGGTCTCCACCTGCTTCCGCGCGGCGTTCAGGTCGGGGCGGTTCGCCAGTCCATCGGCCAACGCCTGCTCCAGCGTGTAGTCCACCATCGCCGGAACGTCCGCGGCGGGCTTGACCAGCGTCGGCATCGGCTGGTCCGGCTGCCATCCGAGCACCGCCTTCAGGTCTGCTCGGCTCGTGGCCACCTGGTTCCTCGCCACGAGTTGCGAGACCGCGGCGTTCGCCGCGTCGGCCTTCGCCTGGAAGACGTCCTTCTTCGGCACGTCGCCCACCTCCTCGCTGGCCCGGTACTCGGTCTGCTTCAATATCTCGGCCGTGCGCGTCACCTGCTGGTCCTGGACTCGCAGCAGCTCCTCGGCCCGAAGCGCGTTGTAGTACTTGCTCACCACGTCGTACAACACGGACCGAAGCGAGTCTAGCGAGGTCAACTCCTGGGCGTCCCGGGCCGTCCGGCTCTGGTCCAACGTCGCCAGGCGCGTGCCCGAGTCCAGAAGCCGCCACGCGGCGGTGACGCCAGAGGTGGTCGTCAAGTCGTCGCTGGAGCCGACCAGC
This sequence comes from uncultured Fimbriimonadaceae bacterium, assembly GCA_964539295.1. GTDB lineage: Bacteria > Armatimonadota > Fimbriimonadia > Fimbriimonadales > Fimbriimonadaceae > CAZIIS01. Next base: position 1,726 of record CAZIIS010000203.1, read on the forward strand.
CGTCCGGTTTGGTACACCGTCCGGGAGTTCTGCCGCGTAACGCTCGGCGTCAAGGTCGGCAAGAACGAACCGTACGCGCTGGTCACGCGGGAACGGGACACCTGGTAGTTGAAGTACGCCGCGCGCACGCCACCGTTCCGCTGCTTGGCCATCTGCAACGCGCCCTGCAGGCTCAACTCCTTCGGCTCGGTCTGGGCGGACGCGCCCAACGCTCCTGCGGCCAACACCGCCGCAAGCCCGACCCGGCCCATCGCCCTCAGCCAGTCAAATCCGTTAGCCATGTACATGAGATAACACCGTGTCCAACGGCGCCCATTCTATCCCTACAGGCCTCGCCGTCTCGCTGGTTCCCGGTGGGCGAACTGCCCGCGACGGTTGGTCACCGGTGAGGTAGGATTTGGATGGCTCCGAGGCCGGGATTTTGCTCTCCCCTTACCCGGTTTTCGGGGCCACTTCCGTCTTCGGGCGAACCGGTCCCAAGCAAACGGGCGCTTGCCAATGGCAAGCGCCCGCGCTCATCTTCCCGACTCGACCAAGCCGTTACGAGCCCTGAACCAGCTTCGCCTTCACGGCTTTCATCGCCGCTTCCGTACGCGAGTTCACCTGAAGCGCCTTCAGGATGTTGCTCACGTGGTTCTTCACCGTCTTCTCGGCGATGCTCAGGTGGTTGGCGATCTCCTTGTTGCGCATGCCCTTCGCGATGAGCTCGAGGATCTCGGTCTCCCGGTCGGATAGCACGTATAGTTCCGTGTCGTCCGTCTCCTCGTCGTCTTTCACCCGACG